>JAPUEF010000080.1:0-14976 GCA_027492655.1 Alphaproteobacteria bacterium
CCATTGGCGGAAGCCTTCCGGGTGCTGAAGCCCGGCGGTCGATTGCTGGCCAGCGTGCCGAACGCGCGCTACCCGGCGTTATGGGATCCCGTCAACTGGAGCCGCGAAAGACTGGGACTGAAACCCGTGCGCGACGGCTTCTTCGGCGGCATCTGGGCGGGTCACGAGCGGCTGTACACGCCGCAGCAGCTGCGGGCCGTCATCGCCGGGGCCGGGTTCCGCGTCGATGAGGTATCGACCCATACGCGGCGCTGCATGCCCTTCATCCACAATGTCGTCTATGGGCTGGGCAAGACGATGCTGGACAAAGGCGCCCTGCCCGCCAGCTGGGCCGACAGCGCAGCGCGCGGCGAGGCCGGAACCCCGAAACGCCAGAGCTGGTTCAACCCGGTCCGCTTCGGCATTCGCGTCGCGCACTGGTTCGACCGCAACAATCCGGACGCCGAACCCGACGGCAAGCCCACCGTCAATGTGATGCTGCGCGCCAGCCGGGCATGACGCCCTTTCTCAATCTTGTCGAGGCGATGCGGCCCGCGCACTGGTCGAAGAACCTTCTGGTCTTCGCGGGCCTGTTTCTGGGCGGCCGGATGGCGGACGGCGCGGCGTGGAGCAATGCGACGCTTGCGTTCGTCGCGCTCTCCTTCGCCGCGTCGGCGGGCTATCTCGTCAACGATGTGCGCGACGCCGCGTCGGATGCGTCGCATGCGCTCAAGCGCAGCCGCCCGATCCCGTCCGGCCGCTTGAGCCGGCGTACCGCGCTCGCCGCCGCGCCGATCCTTGCGCTCGCCAGCCTCATCGTCGCCGCCTCCGCCAATGGCGGCGTGCTGGTGGTGACGGCGGCCTATCTGGCTCTGACATTCGCCTACACGCTGGTGCTGAAGCGGCTGCGCTGGGCCGACGTCGCGGCGCTGGGCGCCCTGTTCACGCTGCGCGTTCTGGCCGGAACGGCGGCGGCCGGCGTCGTCGCCAGCCCATGGCTTATCGCATTCTCGGTCGCCTTCTTTCTGTCGCTGGCGCTTTCCAAACGCGCCGACGAACTGGCCGCCGCACGCGCCGATGCGCGCGTGCCGGGGCGCGCCTATGCCGCGTCCGATATGGCGACGGTGCGGGCCGCCGGCCTGGCGCTGCTGGCGGCGGCGACCGCGCTGCTGGCGATCTATGTCGTCGAGCCCGGCTACGATCCCGCGCATTATCCGCACGGCGTCTGGCTGTGGGGCTTTCCCGTGTTCGTCGCCGTGTTCCTGTCGCGCGTCTGGGCGCTGGCGTTGAAGGGACATCTGCAGGGCGATGCGGCGATCGCCGCGTGGCGCGATCCCGTGACGCTGGCGGCCGGCGCGGGGCTGGCGCTCAGCTTCGCGCGGGCGACGGGGCTGATCTAGGTTTCAGGCCTGGTGCAGGCCCAGCGATATCTGTCCATCGCCGCCGTCAGCGCGTCACGATCCAGCCGGCGGGTTTTCCGGAATATCCGCACCGCCGGATGATCGAAGACCTCGAAGGTTTCCTCGGCATCCGTGGTGGGAATGGTAATGCCGAACAGGCGCGGCATGTTCTCGAAGCGCTTCACTTCCGCATAGCCGAGTTCGCCTGCGAACAATGCCGCATAATAGGCGCAGGCCGCAGGGAAGCGCTGGCGAAGGCGCGGCAGCACCATCCAGTTGCGGCGTGAAGGCATGACGATCCAGTCGCCTGCCTCAAGCTGTTCGGCGAAGGCGCGCGTGATTTCAGGATCGTCGCCTTCACGGCGCAACTCCAGAAGGCCTTTCGTGAAATCCGGTGCGTTCAGCACGCCGGTCGGCATCGGGCTGTCATTGGGCTCGAAGACCAGAACATCGGTCGGCTTCGCTTCGGCGATCAGCCAGCGAGAGGCCTGGATGCGCGAATCCTCCGTCCGGTAGATCGCGGTGAAGGCGATGGCCCACAGGGCGGATGTGACGATCAGAATGCCGATCGCCGCAGACCGCCAGCGCCCGGCCAGTTCGGCGACCAGCCAGACCGCGCCGATCGCCAGCGGCAGGGAAAGCGGCAGCAGATAGCGGATGAACGCCGCGTGGAGGCTGGAGACATAAGCAAGCCAGACCAGCGCGAAGACGCCAAGCGGAAGAAGCGCGCGGGCCGTCGCGTTCCCGCGATACGCCGCGATGAGCAACGCGACGAGGCCCGCAATTCCAAGGCCGGGCAATAGCGGGCCGCTCATCCACGGCATCTGCGCGACCAGGAAGAACGGCGGCTGGCCGATGAACTGTAGCGTCCAGAACACGTCGTTCCGGCCGCTGACGACGCCGCTCTCGAAATCCATGATCGAGGTGAAGGCGTCCCAGTGGGCGAAGATATAGGGATTGAGGAGCGCAAAGACGGCGGCCGTAACTATGCCGCCGCCCAGCGCGGCCAAAAGGAAAGTCCGCAAGCCCAGCCGCCGCGCCTGCATCAGCGCCGCGACGGCCGGCACCAACGCCATCGGCACCGCAGACACTTTCAGCGCGAGGCCCGCGCCCAGGGCCACGCCGGACAGCAGAACCCAGATCGGCGTGCGCAAGCGGCCGGCGGTAAAGCCGATGGCGAGCCAGACAAGGATCGCGAGGACGAAGACCAGCGGCGCGTCGGTGGTGCCGAAATGCGCCGCCTGGATCAGCCCGACATCCAGCGCCAGCAGCCACGCGACCGCGGCGGCGAGCATCGGCCCGCCTCCGGCGCGCCGCATGATGAGCGCGCCGAACGCCACGACGCCCAACGAGCACCACGCGGAAATCCAACGGGCCGCCGCCGCCAGCATATGCGGCGCCAGCACATCGAGCGTCGGATCGAAGATCGACCAGAACGCCGTCACAAGGCGCGGCGCGAAGAGGCTGAGCCCGCCATAGGCGTAGAATTGCGGATCGCCGTTCCATTGCAGGTTCAGATAGGTCGCCCCCCGCACCAGATTGCTCTCGTCGGGATGCAGCATCTGCCCCTGGTCCCAGGCGAGACCGACGAAGCGAAGCGCCGCGCCCGCCAGAATGGCGGCGAGGATGAGCCAGAACGCCATCCGGCCTTCAGCGGGCGCGGGGATGGCGGCGGTCATGGCGCTTCGATGACGAAGTCCGCGCGGTCTTCCGCGGCTTTGACGGCGCGGCGGAAGGGCGCGCGGCCAGCACGGCGAGGATCGGCGGCAGAACGAAGAGATTGAAATGCACCAGCGTTATGCGCACCGCATCGATGACCGACAGAAGATCGGCGTTCGGCGGCGACCACGGCGCGACGAATGGCTGCAACGGCGTTCCGCCTTGCAGCGCGACCGACCCGGAACGAACGCCAAGTCTGGGAATTGCGACGCCGGCCTGCAGGAGAACCGCCAGCAGGCAGAAGCCGAGCGCGATGATCGTGGCGAGCGGCAGCCAGCGGATACAGGCGCGCGGCGGCGCGATCGCGACGACCCCCGCCCAGACCAGCGGAACCGCCAGCGTGAAATGCGCCGGCTCCACGCGGCCGAGCAAAAGCGATGCGCCGTCGGGCGTCAGCAGACGCGTCTGCAAAATGATCTGATCGCCGGAAACGGTGGCGGCGTCGAACGCCGCGCCGCCGAATGCGGCGAGCGCGATATCGAGGAGAACCGCGAAGACGCCCGCCAGCGGGCCGCGCAGCCAGAGCCACAGCGCGCCGCCCAGCGCCAGCGCCACGATGAAACGCCCGATGGCGGCGGGCGCCGGTTGCGGCGTCAAGACGCCCTCGCCCATACGCGCCAGACGATCAGCCATCCGATCAGCGCCGTCATCCAGGGCATGACGAAGAGGTGCGAGACGTCATAGACGTCCTGCGCCGCGCTGCGCAGATGGAACAGCGCGATCACGCGGATCAGGTTGAATGCCTGCATCGCGAGGAACAGCAGCGCGATGGCGGCGAGGCTCGTCTTCAGCCCGCGCCCCAGCCCGGCGATCATCGCCGCGAAGACCGCGAACACCCCCAAACCGTCGCAGGCCTGCGTCACATGCACGGTCGCGCCCGTGACCGTGTCGGTCAGCACATTGCCGTCGCGCACGATCGCGCCGCCGAAGACATCGATCAGTCCCGTCGCGGCGAACGCGATCGCCGAAACGAGCGGCTGCGCAACGATGTCCTGCACCGCCGGCAAAGCCGTCAGCGCAAGCGCGATGGCGATGATGAGGAAGACGAAGAGCCCGTAGAGCGCCGCCCGTGACGCCGTCGGCATCAGGGCCGGCGGGTTCATGGATTACGGGCCCGAACCATCCAGGTCAGCAGCCCCGCAAGGCCGATCAGCGAAACCAGCAGGAAAGCCGGCAGGGTGAGAGGGCTGCCGCCGCCGGGAATATTGTCGATCTCGGACGGCGTCGGCGACGCAGTGGCGGTCGCCGTCGCGGTGGGAAGCGAGGTCGGCGTCGGCTGGTCGGTTGGCGTCGGCGCCGGCGTATTGGTCGGCGTGGACGTCGGACCGGGCGTGGGCGTGTCGGTCGGCGTCGGGGTCTGTGTAGGTGTCGGCGTGTCGGTGGGCGTCGGCGTCTGCGTGGGCGTCGGCGTATTCGTCGGGGTGTTGGTCGGAGTCGGCGTGTCCGTAGGCGTCGGGGTATTCGTGGGCGTCGGCGTCTGTGTGGGCGTCGGCGTGTTCGTCGGAGTCGGTGTCTGCGTAGGCGTCGGCGTGTTCGTCGGAGTCGGTGTCTGCGTCGGCGTCGGCGTATTGGTCGGCGGCGGCGTCGGCCCGGGCGGCGGGGTCGGCGTCGGCGTGTTGGTAGGCGTGGGGGTCGGTGTATTGGTCGGCGTCGGGGTCGGCGTGTTCGTCACTTCCTGCGCGCGAACGGGCAACGACATGATCGCGGCCATCGCCGCCACCATGAACAGCCTCGCCGGACGGCTGCCCGCTATCGTCACCGCGCTCGTCACTGACTTCGCTTAAGCCCCTGTCGTTAAAGAAATTGTTAGTTTCAGCCCTTGCAACGTGTCAATGGCGGATCGCTGAAGCCTCGCCTTTTCACCCTCCCACGCCGGACAGAATGGCGCGGACGCGGGCCGGATCGAAGCAGTCCATCCGCGTGTAAAGCCGCACGTCCGGCCGGTCATAGACGCGCCAGACCTCCTGCGCGCCCGAATCGTCCAGCGGAAACAGGCCGAATACCGTGAACGGCTTGTCGAAGCGCTTGATCTCGCGATAGCAGAGCCGCCCGTCGAACAAGGCCTCATAATAGCGCGTGGTGACCGGAAAACGGCCATTCATGTGCGGCATCACGCGCCACTGACGCCCTGAGGAAATCGCCAGAAGATCGGTACGCGACAGGATATCGACGATCCGGTCGATTTTGACCGCATCGTCTCCGTCGGTGAGCATCAGATTCAGCGGAATGTAACGGCCCGGATCGAACGGCATGATCATCGCGTGCTGCGGCCCGACGACCAGCGTCACCGGCAGGGCGTCGTCCCAGGCGGTCTCCGAAGCGACCGTCGCCGGCGGCGGCAGATTGGCCCATATCCACCGCGACGCCGCGATGCGCGGGTGCTCCGTCATATAGATCTGCGTCGTCGCCTGCCCCCACCCGGCCGCCAGCACGAGCAGCGCCGCCAGCATGCCGCGCCCGATGCCGGACCTCGCCAGAACGGCCGCGCCCAAACCGCCCAGCGTGGCGATCGCCGGAAGCGCCGGCAGGACGTAGCGGACCGCCGGCACGTCGAGCCATGCGAGCGTTCCAAGAACGGCCAGCGCCGCCAGAAGCGCGACGACGGCAAGGCGGGTCCGCAGCGCCACCACGCTACCGATCAGAAAGAGGGCCGTCAGACCCGGACCGACGCACCAGAGCGCCAGATCGCCGAAGGCGCGCAGATGAATGTCCGGCAGGGTCCACTGCCATCCCGGCGGCGTACCGTTCAGGTCGCGCGTCATGGCCGCGAGTTCATCGAGCTGCGCGAGGAAACGCTCCGAAATCGCGATGTCGAAGAAGCCGGGGCCGGCGAACGCCGAGGGATTGAGCACCCGAAAAGCGACGAGACATGCGGTCGCCGAAACCAACCCCAGCAGGACGAAACCGGATGCGAACACGCGCGCCCGGACGCGGTGCGCGGTAAGGCCCAGCACGATGGCCGCAGCAGGCAGAACGGCGAACATCGCGAGCGAGATCTTGCAGGCGGCGGCGGCGCCGACAGCGGCGCCCGCCAGCGCGGCCCCTGCCGGTTTCGGCCGCGCCGCCAGCCGTAGCGCCGCCAGAAGCGCGAGGGCGGCGAAGAATGTGCCGATCGTATCGACGACGAAGAAATGGGCGTGCTGGATGGCCAGCGGCGCGGCCGCGTAAAGCGCGGCGGCGCAGACTGCGGCGAGGCGCGGGAGGCGCGCCGCGAGGCCGATGGCGAAGACGATCAGAATGGTGAAACTGTCGAAAATGGCGCTGAGCGTGCGCCCGACATCCAGCTTTTCCGCCCATCCTTCAGCGCCAAGCGCCGCCGCCGTCAGCGTGCCGATGATGTGCGGAAGATCGCCATAGACATAAAAATTGTCGGCGCGCGCATCCAGCGGCGATGCGCCGGTGGCGAACCACTGGCCGAGCACGCCCTCGCGCCAGTCTGCCCCCTGAAGGCGCTCCAGCGCATGGCTCATCATAAAGAGCATGTGCCGCTCGTCGGGGTTCAGCCCGCTATAGCCGTCCCAGGCGACGCCCGCGAAACGACCTGCCGCGCCGGCCAGGAACACCAGCGCGAGCAGCAGGGCGACGAGGCCCGGCCGGTTCCATCGCGCGCCGAAGCTCATGCGCCGCCGGTGACGGACACGGCGACGAATACGACTTTAGAACGTGAAGGACAGACGGCCACGAACCTGGAAATTCTCGAAGTCGCCGTCGCCGAAGGCCTGCACGGCCTCGACCCCGAACGCGCCGGTGCCGCCGAGCGGTACGCCGAACCCGGCGCCGAAATAGCCGATCGTCCGGCCCGATTCGGCCAGATCGAGCGTCCCGAGCGCGCCGCTGAGCGGGCTTCCATCTTCGAAATCATGGCTGAAACCGCCCAGAACATAGGTTTCGACCACCCCGGCGCGATAGCCGAGCCGGGCTTCCGCCGCAGCGAGGAAGAGATCGATCTCATATCTCGGCACCGCTCCGGGCGCTGAAATGCCGAAGCCGGTGCCGTGCTCGACATATGGGTCGGCCTCGAAGCTGGCGTATTGCAGGCTGGCGTCGCCGACGAAGAACCATTTGCCCCAGTCGGTTCGCGTGTTGACGCCGAGCGACGCGAACCATCGATCGGCGTCGAACGAGCCGCTGATGTCGCCGGACGCGCGTGTCATGTCGAAGCTGAGGCCGGTATAGCCGCCTGCGACATAAAGCCGCGTCGATGGGCTGGGCTTCCACGAGACCAGCAGCGCGCCGCCGAACCCGTCATGCTTCAGGGTGCCGCGATTATAGGCGCTGGACCCTTCGCCGTTTTCATAAAGGACCGCGAAGCCGATCAGCAGGCTGCCGCTGCCGAGACTGAAAGTCTGGCCGCCACAGGCGCTGCCGGTGACGAGATCGTAGTCCGAGGACGCAATGCCGCTTCCGAACTCCGCCGAGGACGCGCGGATGTTGAGGCCGATTTCGGCCTTGCCGTCGCCGCCGGCGATAGACGCCGAACCGCCGCCCTGCCCGACCGTCGCCTGGGTTTCGAGGCCGCGCGTCTCGCCGCCGCAGCTGGCGACCAGCGCCGCCGTGTCGCCGGCGGCCATGCGCGTGAGGGGGGCCAGCATCGCCTCGGACGAGCCGGGCACGTTATAGGCCGCAGCCGTACCGAAGCCCGCGACGGCGAATGCCGCCGCAACGATCAGGCGTCGAAACGTGCCCCGAATGCCCCGCATGGCTCCTCGTCGAACGCAGGTGATACGTAACAACCTATAACACACATGCGCCGGTGTCAGCGCAACCCGCCGTCAGGGGCGGATTTCGACGATCTGCGTGCCGCCCGCCTGAAAGACCACCGGCCCCAGCGTCACGAGCGCCGGCGCGTCGAGGGCAGGATAACGCTCGCGCTCGAAATCGCCGATCACGACGTAACGGATATGCCAGCGCGACAAAAAGTCCCGCCGGGCCGCTTCATCCATGGTCTGGTAGAAGGCCTCGATCTCCCTGGCGCGGACGTCCCAGACCTCGGCGCTGTCGTGCCAGAGCCATTCATGGCCATGCCAGCCGACAACGGTGGGAATGCCGGTGGCCGCCGACAGGCGGGCGGCATAGGTGAAGCTGTCGCCGGAGGCTTCGAGCATGGCCTCGCCCGGCGCGGGGCGGTGCGCTTCGAGCCAGAGCGTCGCCTCGCGGTCGCCGTTCTTCAGGAAGCGCAGCCCGTCGATATGCTGCGTCTCGGCGAGCCGGTCGAAAGCCCCCATGCCGTGAACCAGCCACATGAAGATGAGCGGACTGACCGCGAAGAGGGTGGTCAGCAGGGCCATGCCCAGCCGCACCGCCACGCCGCGCGCCCATGTCATGGCGATGGCGGCGCCCGCGAAGGCGGCGACGGGCAGCATCAGATAGGCCTGATAGCTGAGCTTGAACATCGTGTTGGCGCGGGCGTTGTCGTCGCCATAGAGGTCTTTGACATAGACGAATTCGGGGATCGCGATGAGCGCCGCCGAAGCCACCAGAAGCACGCCGACTGCGCGGCGGGCGCCCCGCCCCTCCGACCGGCCTGACAGAACGGCGAGCGCGACGCAGGCGACCAGCGCATCGTTTCCGTAAAGCACCGCCAGCTGCCAGCCGGTCGAGCCGTAGATCGTCCAGCGCAGGCCCTGGCTGAACGGCGTGAAGTGCTGAAAGAAGGTAAGCGCGGCCGCGAGTGCGAGGGCCAGCAGCACGAGGCCCGCCACGCCGGCCTGAACCGTCGCCGGGACGAAACGCTCGCCACCTGCGCGCAGGGCCGCGATGACGGCGAGGCCGAACAGCATCAGATAGATCGGCACGTCCCACGAATTGGCCATCGCGCTCATGCCGAGGAGCAGCGCGAGCGCCGCACCCGACGCGAGCGCTTGCATGCGCCGCGACCCGCCGCCGGCTATGGCGCCCCAGGCGGCGCGGCGGCCCATCGCCAGCGCGACGATCAGCATCAGCAGCGCCATCGCGACCGGCAGGTTCATCACATGCGCATGCAGATCGCCGACGGCGATCGAGTAACCGGGAAATTCGGTGATCGTCCGATCGAGCGTTTCCGGCTGATGGCCGATGAACCGCGACGACTGGGCGTAGAAATAATCTTTCGGCGTCGCGAGGCCATAGGCGGCGAACAGCGGCCGCAGCACGCCGTAGATGACCGCGTGGAAATTGCCGCCCAGCACCAGAACGAAGGCCCCGACGCCCGCCAATACGCCCGACAGCGCCTTGGGCGCGCGCGCACGATCGGCGATGAGGCGGATCGCGGCGAAAGCGGCGAGGCCGGTGGCGGCGAAGACATGCGCGAACATGAGGTTGGTGCCGATATCCGTCGGTTGGCCGCTGAGAAGGCTGGCGAGGGCGACGGTGGAATGGCCGAAATAGTAGTAATTGATGGTCGCACCCGCGAGCCAGGGATCGGCGACCGGCAGAGAGGCGGCGTGATAGACGCTGTTCACGAACGCGATGTTCATGAACTTCTCCAGCCCGTAGAGATCGGCGCTCCACGACCTGATCGTCAGGACGATGACGAAAAGCGCGAGATAGATCATCTCGGCCCCCAGAAGGCCCCGGCGGCTCTTCAGCCGGCGACGGACGCGGGGGACGCAGGCCAGGGCAAGAGCGCAGAGCGCCGCGAGAGCGGCCAGAGCGCCGATCAAGGCCGGCCCGCTCCACGGCACGCCGACCGACCCCAGCGTCCAGGCGAACCAGGCGACGAGCGGCATGGCGGCGCAGCGCGCCAGCGCCCAGGCGCCCGCCCCGCCCGCCGGTCTGAGGACGACGGCCAGCGGCATCGCCAGCGCCGCCAGAAGCGTCATCGCGACGTAGAACTGGCCGGCGGCCAGCCAGCCCGCGAGGTCGATCACGCCGCCCGCTTCTCAGCCCTGAGGGCGCGGACATGCGGATTGCGCCAGAACGCGATCACCGTGCGCCCGGCCAGCACGCAGAATTTCACCAGCTTCCAGCCGCGGAAATTCGAGACCGATCCTTCGCGCGGCACATGGACGATGGGTTTCTGCACGATGGTCGCGCCGCTCATCGTCAGGTGCAGGGCCAGCAGGGCCGAGGGAATGGGATTATCCGCGCCGATGGCCGGCGCGGCCTTCCGCCAGGCCGAGCGCTTGAGGAGCTTCAGCGGGATATTGGGATCGCGCGGCACCTTGCCGAACAGCACCCCCAACAGGCCCCGCAGGCTGCGCGAGATGACGGCGCGCAAGGGGCCGTCCTGCCGGTCGGCGCGCACCGCGATCATCGCGTCGGCCCCGCGATAGGCGGCGTAAAGCTCGGGGAAATTGTTGAGTTTGATCTGGCGGTCGCTGTCGAGGATCAGCAGATTTTCGCCGGTTGCGGCGTTGAGGCCCATGATGAGGGCGGGGCCATGCCCGCCGTTTTCACGGGTGATCACCTTCAGCCGGGGTTCGCGCGCCGCGAGATCGGCGAGGATCGCGCCGGTGCGGTCTTTCGAGCCGTCATTGACGACCACGATTTCCGCCGACGCGACGACCGGCACGACGTGGACGAGGATGTCCTCGACCGCGCCGGCGATCGAGACCTCCTCGTTGTAAGCCGGCATCACGATGCTCAGCTCGACCGGCGCTTCAGACATGGCATCCCAAAAAGCAGCGAACCCTATGTCGCTAGCATAGGCGTTTGCGGCCCGCAAAGACGCGATATGACGCCGGGCGGCTCAGGCGGCGGCTTCCGCCAGGCTGCGTTCGAGAATATCCAGCGCCTCGTCGAGGATCGCGTCCTCGACCGTGATGGGGACGAGGATACGGATCGCGTTGGCGTAAAGGCCGCAGCCGAGCAGGATGAGGCCGTTGTCGCGGGCGCGCTCGATCAGGCGTTTCGCGAGGTCGGGATCGGGGGCGTCGCCGCCGCGTTCCCTGACCAGATCGAACGCCACCATCGCGCCGAGGCCGCGCACATCGCCGATGGGCGGGAGATCGTTCTTGAGCTGAAGCGCCTTCAGCCGTGCGACGAGTTTTTCGCCGAGCGCGACAGAACGCTCCAGAATCGCCTCCTCGTCGATCACCTGAAGAACGGCGAGACCGGCGGCGCAGGCCAGCGGGTTGCCGGCATAGGTGCCGCCCAGCCCGCCGGGCGCTGCGGCGTCCATGATGCCGGCCTTGCCGATGACCGCCGAGAGCGGCATGCCGCCGGCCAGCGACTTCGCGGTGGTGATGAGATCGGGTTTGACGCCGGAATGTTCGATGGCGAAGAGGCGTCCAGTGCGGGCGAAGCCGGACTGGATCTCGTCGGCGATGAGCAGGATGCCGTGCGCATCGCAGACGGCGCGCAGATCGCGCAGGAAGTCGAACGGCGCGGCATAGAACCCGCCCTCGCCCTGAACGGGTTCGAGAATGATCGCGGCGACGCGGGCAGGCTCGATGTCGAACTTGAAGAGATGGTCGAGGGCGGCCAGCGCATCGGCGCTGCTGACATGCTGGCTCTCGGCCGGGAACGGCAGGCGGTAGATATCGCCCGGGAAGGGGCCGAAGCCGAGCTTGTAGGGCGCGACCTTTCCGGTCAGCGCCATGCCCATGAAGGTGCGTCCGTGGAAGCCGCCGCTGAACGCCACGACGCCGGGACGGCCGGTGGCGGCGCGGGCGATCTTCACCGCGTTCTCGACAGCCTCCGCGCCGGTGGAGAGGAAGATCGTCTTGGCCGGCCCGTCGATGGGCGCGCGGGCGTTCAGCTGTTCGGCGAGGGCGATATAGCTTTCATAAGCCGTGACCTGAAACGCCGTGTGGATCGAGGCTTTCAGCGCGTCCTCGATGGCGGCGACGACCTTTGGGTGGCGGTGGCCGGTGTTCTGGACGCCGATGCCGCCCACGAAATCGATATAGCGCTTGCCTTCGACATCCCAGATCTCGGCGTTCTCCGCGCGGACGGCGAAGACCGGATGGGCGGTCGAAACGCCGCGCGGAATTGCGGCCTGACGCCGGGCGAGCATGTCCTGATTGGTGGTCATCGTCGTTCTCCTCAGCCAAGGCCGCCCATGGCGACGTATTTGAGTTCTAGATAATCCGCGATGCCGACGCCACGACGCCGCCATCGATGAAGGCGCGCGTCTGCAGGGTCGCGGCATCGTCACGCATCACGGCAGATCGGCTATTGCGCGGCGGCGGCGCGGCGGTCGAGCCACCAGGCCGGCGGCAGGGCGGCAAGCGCGCAGACGATGAGGACGATCGCCGCCGCATCGATGAGCAGCGGATAATTGGCCTCGCCCAGCAGACGTCCGCCGACCAGCGGGCCGGTGGCGAGGCCCATCTTCGAGCAGAAGCCGCCCAGCGCCGCCGTCTGCCCCGCTTTGTCGAAACTGGCGCACATGCCCAGCAGATAGGGAATGACGAAGGCCCAGGTGATGGCGGTGAGGATATTGGCGGCGATGAAGACCGTGGTGTCGCCCGTCCAGTGGAAGGCGTAGTTGCCGGCGATGGTGAGCGCCATGGAGACGAGCAGCGGCCAGAAGCGCCCCATTTTAAGACCGAACAGGATGACCAGCGCCGCACCGGCGATGCCGATCCAGGTGGCGATGCCGATCGTGTTGGAGATGAAATCGGTGGTCAGGCCATGGGCGCGGCCAAGGCCGAAGAGATAGGCGGCGAGCGCCATGTTGCCGGCCTGAAAAAGAAAAAGCGCGAGCAGCGTGGCCGAGAGCGGACCCCATTTGATCCCCTGCCCCGCCGCCACGGCGTCCGTGGTGCGCGGCGCGACGGGATAGTCGGCGAGGAAGGCGGTCATTGCGAGCGTCACCAGGCTGAACGCCGCGAGCGCGATGAAGAGAACCGCCGTGCCATAGACGGGCACCAGACCCGGCAGGAACATGACGCCGAGGCCGCCGAGGCCGAACTGCACGACGAGCAGCATGCCGAAAGTGCGGTCGGGCACCGCCGTGCGGGCGATGACGCCGAACGCGATGCCGACCAGCATGCCGCCGAGGACGCCGTGCACGGCGCGGAGCGCAATGAGCGGTTCGGCCGTGCGGACAGATATCGAGACGATGTCGATGGCGATGAGGCTGAGCAGCAGGACGGTCGCCGCCAGCCGCCACGGCACCCGGCGCACCAGAAACACGGCGATGAGGCCGCCCAGCGCCGCGCCATAGACGTTCACCGAGCCGACGAGACCGGCATCGGCCTGCTCAAAGCCGAGACCGTCCACGAGGCCGGCGACCAGGGCGGCCATGATGTTGACGTAGAAGAGACCGGCCGTCGCAAGGAAAGCCAGCATGATGCTGGCGGGCAGTCCATCCGGTGCGGCTTTGGGGAGCGCCATGTTATGCCTTGCAAAAGGGCTTGATCGCATTGGCCGCCGCCGCGCCGCGCGCCCAGGGAATGTCGGCCCCGTCGCTGACCCGGTAATAGACCATGCCGTTCGGCATCAGCGCGACGAGAATGCCGCCATAGCCGGCCATGAAGGGAATCCACGCCTCGCCCCTGCAGCCGAGCGCGGCCGCGGCGTTCCATGCCCACATGCCATGCTGATAGCGCAGACCCTCGGCGGCGGCGGGAAGGCCGGGCGCTGCGGGATCGCGCTGAAGCGCGGCGGCCAGCATGGCGGGATCGATCATCGGCCGGCCGCCCGCGACGCCGTCGCCGCGCGCGAGGAAGAGGCCGAGCTTCGCGAAATCGTCGCGCTGGAAGGTGATGCCCCAGCCGGCGAAGGGCTGGCGCACCTTGTCGTAGGTGCGGCGCGTGACGAGGGCGGCGGGGCTGATGCCGATGGCGGACCAGACCGGGGCGACGAGCGTGTCGAACATGTCGGGGTTGGCCGCCCCCCTGGCGCGCAGAAACGCGCTCATGGCGGTGCCGAGAATGTAGGTGTCGGTCGTGTGATAGACCCATTGCGTGCCGGGCTGGGCCTTGCGCGTGTGCATGGTGCAGGCCTGCGCAATTTTCGCGGCGTGGCCGAGTTCGCTGACGAAACGGGTGAAGCTGGCCGCGTCCTCGTCCACCTGATTGCCGGGCGCGGTGTAGTTGCCGGTCGCCATGTCGAGCGCGTTCACGAAGCTGACGTCGGACCAGTTGCCGTCTTTGGCGCAGTCCGGGACGTAGTCGGCGATAATGGCTTTCGATGCGCCGGGATAGAGATGTTCCAGCCGCATCAGGCCGATGCCGGCGACCAGCGTTTTCGCGGTGGAATAGGACGGCAGGCTGATCTCGGCGCAGAAGGGATAGGCGCCGTAGCGTGTGCCGCAGCCGCCATCGTAGAGAACGCCGTCATAGACGACGCCGAAGGTCGTCATGTTTTCCGGGCTGACCTCGGAAGGCGAGCCGAAGCCGGCGGCGGCGGGATAACGCGCAACGAGATCGGCCATCGGCTTCACCGGCAGACGCGCGGCGCGCAGCGCGCGGTCGGCGGCGACGATGGCCACCGCATCTTTCACCGCGCCGGGCCGGTAGGCGGCGGCGGCGTCGCCCCACATGTCGAACTTGAAGTAGAGGCAGGTCTCGCTGCCGATCTGAAACGCGGCGCGCGAGGTTTCGCCGTTCGCCTTGAAGAGGAAGGTCAGCACGCCGTTATGCAGACAGTTGGCGTTCTTTTCCTGAAGCGAGAAGGGAATGGCGGCGCGGCTGAAACCATCGTCGCCCGGCTCGTCCCAGACCGCGCCGGATTCGACGACGAATTCCCAGTCGCTGTGGCTGCCCGGCTGCGGGCCGCGCTCAACCGGGATGAGGCGCGCGCCGTCCTGCACGAAGGAGACGGCGAAAGGCGGGAGCGTCTTCCAGCCGGATGTGGCGCTGGAATCGTAGCTGAAGAGATCGGTCAGGAGCCGGGCGGAGACGCGCATATCGCTGAGCGTCAGAACGCCGTGAAACGCATTGGCCGGTGCGGCGGCGTTTTCCGGCGGCGTGAAGGCGGCGGTATCGACGGGGTCGGCGAGCGGCTT
>JAPUEF010000080.1:14986-22816 GCA_027492655.1 Alphaproteobacteria bacterium
GCCAGCGCTGCGCGCGACAAGGCGCTGCGGCCCGCCGTCGCGTCGGCGGCCTTCTTCGGAATTCCGGTGAGCCGGATGGAATCGGCCCAGCAGGTGGCCCCGGCCTCGCCCGCGCGCACCGAAAGGCGGATGAGGGCGCGGGGCAGATCGTCGATCGACGGCACGGCGGCCTCGCCGCGATGCAGGGTGAGGCTGTCGTCCTGACCGTCCGCGACGGTGAGGAACGGCGTCCAGCTTTTTCCATCGTCACCGGAGACCTCGGCCACGCAGGCATCGCCGGCCGCGAGGTTCATCGCCGCGAACGCGCCGGAGGCGACGATGCCGGTATAGCCTTCGGTGGTCAGCGCCAGAACCGCCGCGCCATTGGCGGTGAGACGCATCGAGACATTGCCTTCATAGGTCGTCAGACGGAGATCGCCGCCAAGCCCGCCCCAGCCATCGGCCTCGCCATCCTGGAAGTCGTCTTCGAAGATGATCTCCGGCGGCGCGGCATGGGCGGACGCGGCCCAGGCGAGGCCCGCCGCGAGAATGAGGGCATGGCGCTTCATGCGAGCGCCTCGGCCGAGACGCCCGCAGCGATCAGCGTGTCGCGCAACGGATCGAGACCCGCGCCGAGCCGCCGCCAGCGGCCGAGCGCTTCGCGATAGATCGGGCGGCGGACCTGAACGGCGCTGGCGGTCGAGACCGGCGCGGCGTTGTTGTGGAAGTCGAGGCAGGCATCCTGCCAGTCGAGCCCGCAGGCGGCGACGAGGCGGCGCGTCTCGCGCTCCTGATTGTCCACGATGTCCTCGTAGCGCATCTCGACGAGACGGCCGGGCAGGATGCGGCGCCAATGCGCCATCAGCCGGTCATAGGCGGCGTAATAGGCCGCGAGATCGCCGAAATCGTAGGAGAACGGATAGCCCATCCGGAAGAGCGTCTTGAACATGCCGAAGCAGCTGTCCATCGGATGGCGGCTGAGATGGACGATGCGCGCCGTGGGCAGCGCCCGCGCGATGAGCCCGATATAGAGAAAGTTCAGCGGCGTCTTGTCGATGAGGAACGGCGCATCGACGCCATAGCTGCGCGTGCGGGCGAGATAATCCGCCCCGATCGGCGCGGGGTCGGCGGCGGCCGCGCGGCGCACGAGATCGGCCTTGCCCGCAGCAGGCCCTGCCCCGCGTGTCATCGCGAGCGCCATGTCGTTGATCTCGCCGAGGCTGGCGACCGCGCTGTGCGATGAGAGGATGCGATCGACCAGCGTGGTGCCGCTGCGCGGCAGGCCGAGCACGAAGATGGGACCGCCCGGCGCGGGGTCTGCCGCTGCGCCCGCCACGTAATCGGCGTCGAACGCATCGGCGATGTGCTGCATCGTCGCGACGTCTTCATCGACACGGTAGGCCATCATCGCGCGGCGGCGGGATGCGCCGCGCTTCAGCGCCGCCAGCGCGCCCCTGTCGTCGCCGAGATCTTCAAGCTCCTTGGCGAGCGCATAGCAGAGCGCCGTCTCGCCGGCGGGATGGCGCAGCGGCCGCGACAGCATCGCTTCGATCGCCGCGACGTGATTGCGGGCCGGGGTCTGCTTGCGCAGGGTCGCGCGATTATACCAGCCGTCATAGTCGTGCGGATCGCGGGCGAGCGCCGTATCGAGCGCGTCTTCCGCCTCGCCGAGCCGGCCGACGGCCAGCGCCGCCGTCGCGTGATTGTAGAGCGCGCGCGGATCGTTCGGGGTGAGGCCCGCGGCGCGGCGATAGCAGCGATAGGCGTCGTTCGATGCGCCGAACTGGGTGTAGGCCTCGCCGATGCGCTGAAGCGCCTGCGGGTCGGAGGCGACGTCGCTTTCCAGCGCCTTGAGCACCTCGGCGGCGCGATTGGCGCGGCCGTCGAGAATGTCGGCCTCGGCCTGGATCAGGCGGGCGAAGACATGGGCGGGATCGGCGGCGCTGGCGCGCTCCGCCGCGCGGCGCATGCCGGCGAGGTCGCCGCGATCCTGCCGGAGACGCGCCAGCAGCAGCCAGATATCGACGGCGCCTTCATCCGCCGCGAGATGCGCGCGGCAGAGGCTTTCCGCTTCATCGAAGCGCCGCGCCCGGCGCAATGCGCCGGCGCGCTCCAGTACCGATCGCCGCTGGTCGGCCGCCATAGGCAGGACTCCGCTGACTGACAGTTCCGTCCCGACCCGGTGCGCCGCGTGGGAAAGCACTGCCGGAACCTGCCGATCAGTAGCGGTAGCTGACCGAAAGGCCCAGCGTCCGCGACAGCGTCGTCAGTTCTTTCGAGCCGTTGCCGTAATAGCCGTTGGCCGGCGAGGTTCCCATATACTGCTCGGTATAGATGCCGGTGACGCCATCGGCATCGAAGATGTTCTTGATGAAGAACGTCATGTCCCAATTCTCGCCGGCGAGCGTCGCAGAGGCGTTCCAGATCTGGAAGCCCGAGAGCGTGCGGCGGAAGAGCGGCGAGCGGCTGATCGCGTTTTCGGTTTCGGACTGGTAATAGCCGTCGGCCCGCGCGGTGAGCGAAAGGCCGTCGCCGACCTGCCAGGTGTAATCGCCCGCGACGGTGAACGAATGCTGGGGCACGCCAGGCACGCGGTCGCCCTTATTGGCGATGGGCGTGACGGGATTGATGGGCGAGAAGAAATCCTCGGTCAGTTCGGCGTTGTTGTAGGCATAGCCGACCGAATAGTTGAACCGCTCGCCCAGCGTGCCGGAGAGCATCAGCTCAAGGCCATACACTTCGACATCGCCGGCGTTCTGGACGACGAAGAAGCCCCAGTTCGGGGTGGCGGTGTTGAGCTGCGCGTCCGTCCAGTCGACGTAGAAGAGCGAGGCGGTATAGGTGATGCCGCCGGTGCGGCCCTTTACGCCCACCTCGTAATTGGTGACGCGGTCGGGATCGTAGATCTGCCAGCGCGAATCCTCCGCGAAATAGCCCGACAGCGGAACGGCGTTGGAGCCGCCACGGCGGAAGCCCTGCGAGATCGTGCCGTAGACGAGGTTGTTTTCGGCGAAGGTATAGGAGGCGTTCAGCTTGAACAGCGAGCCCTGGTCGCTCGATTCGAAATGGGCGTTCGTCGGATTCGACAGCGACGTGTAGAGCGGGACGTCGATCAGCGTGTCGTTTTCGGAATCGTTGTCGAAGTAGCGCAGACCGCCCGTGATCTGGAGCTTGTCGTTGACGTGCCAGGTCAGCTCGCCATAGAGCGCGCGCTCGATGAAGTTCTCATCGCGGCGATAGATGAAATCCTGATCGCCCGAAACGGCGGCCGATGCGGACGGCAGGAACAGATCCCACCAGCGCTTGAAGCCGCGCAGATAGCTGTCCTGCGAGGCGAAACGGCTCTGCTGCTGATAATAGGCGCCGACGATGTAGTCGATCGTCGTGCCGGGCTTCGAGACCAGCCGCAGCTCCTGGATGAAGGCCTCGTCCGAATAGGCGCGGACCGCGGACGCCATCGGGCGCGGGTAGTTGTAATAGAACGACAGGAAGCCGGACTTAGCATAGAAGCCGGTATTCTCGCTGACGCTGTCGCCCTCGTGCTCGTAATAGGACGAGCTGGAGGTCAGGGTGGCGAAGCCGAGATCGACATTCATCTCCAGCGCGGTCCAGGTGACGTCGCGCGCGCCCGGCTCCAGCTGGACCGAGCCGTTCTCGAAGCGCTTGTACGGACGGCCGAAGCCGTCGCTTCCCAGCGTGTTGCCGCGACGGCCGCCATATTCGTCCTTTTGGTAGGCGAATTTCAGCGTCGCATCGAACCAGTCGCTCGGCTCCCACAGCAGCGAGGCGCGGATGAAGTGGGTCTTGAGGAAATCGGCGTCTTTCTTCGAGGTGTATTCAGCCGCCGGGTTGAGGACGCCGAGCGGCGCGGCGGGCGCGCCGGTGCTGTCGAGGACGTAGAGGTTCACGTAATCGGTCACGCCCGGATAATCGAGGATCGAGCCGGTCACGCGCAGCGCCAGCTTGTCGCCGATCGGCAGGTTGACCGTCAGATCGCCGGCCCAGCCGATGCCGCCCGAGCCGTTGACGTTCGACATGGTCGCGCCGGCCGAGAGCGAGGTTTCGCCAAGCTGCGGCTTACGGCTGAGATAGCGGACCGTGCCGCCGAGCGCGCCCGAGCCGTACAGCGTGCCCTGCGGTCCCAGAAGAACTTCGACGCGGTCGATGTCGCGCATCAGGAAGTTGGCGAAGAGCGGCGTTTCATCGACATAGGTGGCGACGGCGGAGACCGCCGAGACGGCATAGTCGCCGAGCGCCGCGCTGTCGGTATTCACGCCGCGAATACGGATGCCGTCGACGACGGCCGAATTGCGCGCGCCGCGATCGACATAGTTCACGCCCGGCACGCCGCGCATCAGTTCGGGCGCATCGAGGATCTTCTGGTCCTCGATCTTCGTGCCGGAAATCGCGGTGATGTTGTAAGGCACGTCCAGCACGCGCTGGCTGCGCCGCGTCGCGGTGACGGTGACTTCCTCGTCGGTGTCCTCCGTCTCAGCGGCCGTCGCGGGCGCCGTATCCTGCGCCAGCGCGGCCTTGGGCAGCGACAAGGTCAGCGCGGTAGAACCGAGCAGCACAGCCGCGAGAAGCGGCAGGCGGCGAGACGAAAGCGGCGCGGGTGCGGTCATGAGCGGTCCTCGGCATCGGAGAAGGCGGGAAATTCAGACGGGCGTTCCAGGCGGCCCAGCGCCGCCAGCGCCGGCGAGACGCGCGCGCCGGGGCGGTATTGCGGATAATCGATGGGCGTATCGCGGAAACTTTTCAGCATCTGGCCGATGCCGTTCCAGCCGCGCTCGCGCGCGAGACGGACATGATCGAAATCCAGTTCCAGGGCGAAGACTTCGTGGCCGGAGCCCGCCTCGTGCAGCACCTCGCCGCCGGGGCCGTAGGCGGCCGATCGCCCGAAGCCGAGCCGGCCGGCGACGTTCACGTCGATGAAATAGAGCTGGTTCTGGGCCGCGCTGGCGCGCGCGATGGCGCGTTCCGCGTCGCGGTCGATCGTGTTGGTCATGGTCGGGTGGATGATCGCCTCCGCCCCCATCCACGCGAGCGCCCGGGTCGTTTCCGGGAACCACATGTCGTAGCAGATCGAGACGCCGAACCGCGCGACGCCCGGCACGTCGAAGACGACGAAGTCCTCGCCCGAGGCGACGCCGGCCTCGTAGGGCAGGAACGGATACATCTTGCGATAGCGGGCGATCACCTCGCCGGCCGGATTGATGACCGGCGTGACGTTGTAGATCTTGTCGCCGTCGCGCTCGTAATACGAGCCGGGGATGAGCCAAACGGCGTGACGGCGGGCCATGTCGCGGAACGCGGTTTCGGTCGGCCCGCCCTGCGGCTCGGCGCTTTCGAGGCCGGCGCCATGGGCGGAAAGCTCGCCCAGCACCACCATCTGCACCCAGGGCAGGCGCGCCTTCACCAGCCGCACCTCTTCGGCGAGCTGTTGCAGATTGTCTTTCCTGGTCAGCACGAGCTGAAGCCCGGCGATTGCAAAACGGCGCATCTGTCCCCCTGCCCGCACCCGGGCGTCATCAGAGTGTCAAGAAGCGCGCGCGCGGCTTAGCGCCAGTTTGCGACCATCGATTGGTCCAGATTGGCCCGCGTGGCGCGGCAGGGGCGATCTGGACTAATCGCTGCGCGCCAGCACGCCGGCATCGACCAGCGCGCCGCCTTCCGGCCTGAACCATTCGATGCGGTCGCCGGTGAGGCGCACGCGCATGCGCGACACCTCGCCATAGGCCCATGTCGTCCATTGCCGGCACCAGAGGTCGCCCTCCACCCACCAGCGGCCGGTGTCGATATCCTCGCCCTCGGCCCCCGCCCTGCCCGACATGGCGCCGTCGGCATGCAGTTCGATGGTGCAGGGATCGCCATAGACGGTGCGGCAGAGCAGCGTCGCGCCGCGCATCGCCTTGGTCAGCGACCTGCCCTTGAGGCTGCCCGCGCCGTCGGCGGGCAGCGCGGCGGCGACATCTTGGGTGAGCGAGCGCACGGCCTCAGCCAGACGCGCCACGCCTTCGCGGATGCGCTCCTTGGGCAGGCTGGTGACGCCGACGCGGAACATGTTGCGGGCCGCCCCCGCGCGCCCGAAATAGTCGTCCAGCGGTTCGATGAGGACGCCGCGCGCCGCCGCCTCGTTCACCAGCGAGGCGCTGTCGAGATCGGGCGGGCCCTGCACGCAATAGGTCGAACCTTCGCGGATCGGCGGAATCGCCACCCATTGCGGCAGATAGTGATTGAGCGCGTCGCGCAGCGCGAGAAGCCGCATGCGCAGCACGCGAGCCAGACGGCGCATGACCGTGTCGTAATGGCCGAGCGACAGGAACCAGGCCGCGGCGCGCTGATTGTTCATCGGCGGGTGACGGCTGACGAGCGTGCGCAGACGCCGCGCCGCCTCGATGATCTCAGGCGGCGCGACGATGAAGCCGAGGCGCAGGGCCGGCGCGAGAACGCGCGAGAGGCTGGCGACATAGATGACGCGCCCGTCGTTCTGCAGACCCGCGATCGCCGGATAGGCGCGGTCGAGATAATGGGTCTCGCATTCGAAATCGTCCTCGATGATGAGGAAATCGTGCGCGTAGGCGGCGTCGAGCAGCGCGCGGCGGCGGGCCATGCTCATGGTCGCGGCGGTCGGGCGCTGATGGATGGGCGAAACATAGACGAGGTCGGCGCCGCGCAGATTGGCGTCGATGACGAGCCCGGCCTGATCGACCGGCTGGTGCTGGAGCTTCGCGCCGCGCCTGAGCAGCAGGCGGCGCATCTCGGGATTGCCGGGCTCTTCCATGACGGCGCGCGTCGATGGGCTGGCGAAAAGCTCGGCGGCGAGGAAGAGGCCCTGCTGCGCCCCGGCGGTGACGAGGATTTCCTCCGGCGCGGCGGAGATTCCCCGTCGCGGCAGGATGCGGGTGCGGATCTGTTCGATCAGCATCGGGTCGTCAGCCTCGCCCACCACTTCGGAGAGGCGGTCGATTTCGCGCAGGCTGAGCGCATGGCGCTGCGCCTCGCGCCATTCGCGCACCGGGAAGAGCGAACGGTCGAACTGCGCCGTCAGCAGCGGAAACGGATAGCGTTGCCAGTCCGCCGGCAGGCGCGAGGCAGGGCGCTCGATCTGCGGCGAACGGACCCGGCCGCGCCAGGCGGAAGGCGCATTGGCGGCCGCGGGGCCGCCGACCGTTTCGAGCCGCACCGCAAGCCCGCCGGTATCGTCGGAAACGAACAGACCGCTGCGCGGCCGCGCCGTCAGGACGCCATCGTCCAGCAGCGACTGCAACGCCAGCACGACGGTATTGCGTGCGACGCCCAGCTGCGACGCCAGCGCGCGGGAAGACGGCACGCGCGAGCCGGGCGGCATGACGGCGGCTTCGACCGCCGCGCGCAGACTGCGCCGGATCTGGTCCTGCAGCGAGATGCCTGCGCCGGGAACCAGCACCACCAGCGGCGCGCCGCTGCGACGTGCGTTCGGCCGGCGGCGGCTCACCCGGCGTTCAACCCGGCATTCCGGCGCAGGGCGGTCGCGCTGATTGTCTCGGTCGCCGCGTCGAGATCGATGCGTTCGATGGCATAGCCGACATCGCGGCCATAGAAGACATGGCTGATATTGGGCAGCGGCACGACGACAAAGCGCCCGGCATGGCGGGCGAGGCCTGCCTCGATGCGCGCCTTCACGTCCTCGAACGAGAGCGGATTGCCGGCATCGGTGCCCTGGGTGTCGCGGACGGCGATGCAGACCTGGCCGACGCGCTCCAGCCCGGCCTCGATGAGCGCGCGATGGCCTTCGTGGAAAGGCTGATAGCGCCCGATGAAGAGCGCGGTCGGCTTGCGGTGATCGAACACCGGACGGATCTGACGCAT
>JAPUEF010000081.1 GCA_027492655.1 Alphaproteobacteria bacterium
ATGTCGCCATGCTGCTGCACGACATCGCCAAGGGCACCGAGCGCGACCATTCCGAAGAGGGCGAGGAGATCGCGCACGAGCTTTGCCCGCGCCTCGGACTCGACGCCAACGAGACCGAGATCGTCGCCTGGCTGGTGCGCAACCACCTCATCATGTCCGATGTGGCGCAGAAGCGCGACCTCGCGGACCCCAAGACGATCGAGGATTTCGTCGAGATCGTGCAGACGCCGGAACGCCTGCGTCTGCTTCTGGTCCTCACCGTCTCCGACATCCGCTCCGTCGGCCCCGGCGTCTTCAACGGCTGGAAGGGCCAGCTTCTGCGCGATCTCTATGCCGCCGCCGAGGAACGCATGCTGGGCGGCCATGTCGAGGTTTCGCAGAGCGCCCGCGTCGGCGCCGCGCGCGCCGCGCTGGCCGCCGAACTGAAAGACTGGCCCGAGGCGGCGCGCGAACGCGCCCTCGCCCGCCACTACGCCTCCTACTGGATCACCCTGCCCGCCGAGATGCACGTCCGCCACGCCCGCTTCATCCGCGAGGCGGAAAAAGCGGACGAGATTCTGGCGCTCGAAGCCCGCGCCGATCCGTTCCGCGCGGTGACCGAGATCAGCGTCTATACCGGCGACCATCCCGGCCTCTTTTCGCGCCTCGCGGGCGGTTTCGCGCTGGCCGGCGCTTCGGTGGTGGACGCGAAAATCTTCACCACCGCCGACGGCATGGCGCTCGACGTCTTCTGGGTGCAGGACCAGGACGGTCAGGCCTTCGACCTTTCCCGCGTCGGACGGCTGAAGGAGATGCTGCTCAAGACCCTCAAGGGCGAGGTTCTGCCCCGCGCCCAGATCGACGCGCGCCGGGTGAAAAGCCGCGAGGAAGCGTTCGCCGTCGCCCCGCAGGTCATCTTCGACAATGACGCCTCGAATATGCACACTTTGGTCGAGATTGTAGCGCGAGATCGCCCCGGTCTTCTGCACGATCTCACCCGCGCACTCTACCAGGCCCAGCTCTCCATCCACTCCGCCGTAATCGCCACCTACGGCGAACAAGCCGTCGACGTCTTCTATGTGAAAGACCTGTTCGGCCACAAAATCAGCCACAAGGCCAAGCTCGACGCCGTGGAACGCGGCCTCCTGGAAGCCATGGGCGGCGGCGGTGTCCGCGCCCAGCGCAAGGCCTGAGCCTGGCTGAAGGGCGGCGCGGCGTCTTCGCAGCTTTCCCAAAAGAGCGTATGCCGTCCTTCGGAATCATTTTGCCGGTCTGTATATGAGCCTGTTGCGCGGGGCGTTCACGGTTGGCGGCTGGACCCTGGTCAGCCGCGTCCTCGGTTTCGCGCGCGACATGGTCATCGCCCGCGCCATCGGCACCGGCTGGGTGGCCGATGCCTGGGCCGTCGCCTTCCGTTTCCCAAACCTCTTCCGCCGTCTCTTCGGCGAGGGCGCGCTCAACTCGGCCTTCGTGCCGATGTACGCTAAGCGCCTGGAAGGCGACGGCAAGCAGGCCGCCGACCGCCTGGCTGAGGAGATTCAGAGCGTCATCCTCCCCGTGCTGATGGCGTTCTCGGCGGTCGCGATGGTCGCCATGCCGTGGATCATGCAGGTCTACGCACCCGGCTTTGTCGGTGAGCCCCAGAAGATGGCGCTGGCGACCGACATGACCACCATCGCCTTCCCCTATCTGCTCTTCATGTCGATGGTGGCGCTCTATTCCGGGGTTCTGAACACCCATGGCCGCTATGCAGCGGCGGCGGCGGTGCAGAGCATCCTCAACATCGTGCTGCTGATCGGCGCGCTGATCGCGCAGCAGCTCTACCACCCCGCGCCGGGCGATCCGCTCTGGGGCATGACGCTGGCTTATAGCTGCGTGGCGGCCGGCGCGCTGCAGTTCCTCTTCCTTATCTGGATGCTGGCCCGCGCCGGCATCCATCTCCATCTGCGCATGCCGCGCCTGTCGCCGGATGCGAAGCGCATCTTCGTGCTGATGGTGCCCGGCATCATCGCCGGCGGGGTCAGCCAGATCTCCATCTTCGTCGCCACCGTCGTCGCGACGCTGCAGGACGGCGCCCCCGCCGTCCTCTATTTCGCCGACCGCATCTATCAATTCCCGCTGTCCATCGTCGGCACCGCCATGGGCATCGTGTTGCTGCCTACGCTCGCACGCCACATTCGCGGCGGGCGCGAAGACCTCGCGCTCTACTGGCAGAATCGCGGCGTCGAACTCGCCATGCTGCTCACCCTTCCCGCCGCCGTCGCGCTGCTCATCATCTCGGTGCCGATTTCCATCGCGCTCTTTGAAGGCGGCGCGTTCAGCCGCGAGTCCAGTGAGGCGGTCGGTCATGTCCTCATCGCGTTCGGCATCGGCCTGCCCGCCTTCATTCTGGTGAAGGTGCTGCAGCCGGCCTTCTTCGCGCGCGAGGATACCGCGACGCCCATGCGCTTCGCCGTCGCCACGTTGGTCGTCGATGTCGCGCTGGCGGTCGGCCTTTTCTTCGCGCTCGGCCGCGACGTCATGGGCATCGCCATCGGCACGGCGGCTGCCGCCTGGCTCAACGTCGCGCTTCTGGTCTGGGCCAGCCGGGCGCGCGGCCATTTCGCGATGGATTCTCGCACGCTCGATCGTCTCTGGCGCATCGCCCTCGCCAGCCTCGTCATGGGCGCGGCGCTGTGGGGGCTGATGCAGCTCGTCGGCGGCTGGCTCGATGAAGGCACGGCGAAGAAGTTCGCGGCGCTGGGCGCGCTCTGCTTCGGCGGCCTCATCGTTTATGCCGTCGCCGTCGTTGCTCTGCGCGGCACGACGCTCGGCGAGCTGAAGGATCAGTTCCGCCGCGAACGCGCGACCAGGATCGATCCACCGACGGCGTGACCGCACCTCGCCACCCAGCCGCACGCAAATCCTCGTTCAGGCGGTCTCCTATCTGGCGGCGATGGGCGGCCTCGCCGCGTTCTTCGTCTGGCTGGGCGCGTCTGACGGCTGGCTGTTTCTCGCCGCCGCTGCTATGATACCGCCATGATGCGCCTTGATCGTCAGGGATACACCGCCTCGCCCCGCTTTACGGGACGATGGCGCACGGCCGCGCTCTAGCTTCACCATCCCCGACTTGATCGACGCAAGCCGCTCGGCCATAGAGCGCGCCGCCCGTCCCTTCCATCAGGACCATTCCCGTGACTGACCAGGCCGTCCAAACGCCCTCCAGCAACCCTGCTGGCCACCCCGAGCGCATTTTCTCGGGGGTGCAGCCAACCGGCAATCTGCATCTCGGCAATTATCTCGGCGCCATCCGCAACTGGGTGCCACTGCAGGACGAGAAGCCCTCGATCTTCTGTGTCGTCGATCTGCACGCCATCACCGCCGGGTTCGAGCCCGACCTCGCCGACAAGACGCGCGAGATCGCCGCCGCCTATATCGCCTGCGGCATAGACCCGAAGCGTTCGATCATCTTCCCGCAGAGCCGGGTTTCGGCCCATGCCGAACTGGCCTGGATCCTGAACTGTGTCGCCCGCATCGGCTGGCTGGACCGCATGACCCAGTTCAAGGACAAGGCCGGCAAGCACAAGGAGCGCGTCAGCGTCGGGCTCTACGCCTATCCGGTGCTGATGGCCGCCGACATTCTGGCCTATCGCGCGACGCATGTGCCGGTGGGCGAGGACCAGAAGCAGCATCTGGAGCTGGCCCGCGATATTGCGCAGAAGTTCAACAACGATCTGAACGTCCCCGGCTTCTTCCCGCAGCCCGAGCCGTTGATCCTCGGCCCCACGCCGCGCGTGATGAGCCTGCGCGACGGCAAGGCCAAGATGTCGAAATCCGACCCGTCGGATCTGTCGCGCATCAACCTGAAGGACAGCGACGACGAGATCGCGGCGAAGATTCGCAAAGCCCGCACCGACCCCGAACCTATCGGCGGTACGATGGACGAGATCGATGCGCGCCCCGAAGCGTCGAACCTCATCGGCATCTACGCGGCGCTGGCGGGCAAGCCCAAGGCCGACATCCTCGACCAGTTCGAGGGTGCGCAGTTTTCGACCTTCAAGGCCGAACTGGCCGATCTCGCGGTCTCGGTCCTCGGGCCGATCCGCGCCCGCATGAACGATCTGCTCACCGACAAGGCGAATATCGACGCCGTGCTGGCCGACGGATCGGAGCGGGCGGCCGACATCGCCCAGCCGATCCTCGCCGCCGCCCGGAAAGCGGCAGGCTTCCTCTGACCCCGCCCTCATGGCCGGGCTTGATCCGGCCATGAGGACGTCTGCGGGAAGCGCCCTCCCCTTTCCGGCATGCTGCCGCTCGCGTAAACAGGCGGCATGAGCGCGATCCGCCGCCGTAAATTCCTCGTCGTCGTCGATGAAACCCCCGAAGGCCGGGTAGCGATGCGTTTCGCCGCCCGCCGCGCGGAACACACCGGCGGCGTCGTCAGTCTCGTCCATATCGTGCCGCTGCCCGATACCCAGCATTGGGCAGGCGTTGAGGCGCTGATGCGCGAAGAGGCCGAGGCCGAGGCCGAGGCGACGCTTTACGAAGCCGCCTGCTTCGTCTTCGACATTACCCAGACCCCGTCCGAAGTGCTGCTGGTGGAAGGAAAGAAGCGCGAGGCGTTGATGGCCCTCATCCGCGACGACCGCGAGATTTCCATTCTGGTCCTCGCCTCGGGTCAGGGGCGCGACGGGCCGGGGCCGCTGGTCGCCGCCGTGGCCGCCGGTGGGGCCAACGCCTTCCCCATTCCCGTCACCATCGTGCCGGGCACCCTGACCGACGCTGAAATCGACGCCATCGCCTGATCCGGCTTTCCGATAACCCTTTGCGGGCCATGGTTGTTTCCCCGCCGCCGGAAACCCCATATAGCGGGCCAGACGCCCCTGAAGGCCCGCCATGTTCATCCAGACCGAATCGACCCCCAACCCGAACACGCTGAAATTCCTCCCCGGGCGCGATGTCGCGGGCGAAGGCGCGCTTTACGATTTCCCGGATGCCGCCGCCGCCGCCCGTTCGCCGCTTGCGGCGGAGATTTTCGCGGTGGACGGCGTCGCGCGGGTGTTTTTCGGGGTGGATTTCGTGGCCGTCACCAAATCGGCCGGCGAATGGCAGCACCTCAAGCCCGCCATTCTCGGTGCCATCATGGAGCACTTCCAGATGGGCCGCCCGCTGGTGAATGCGTCCGGCGCGGAAGCCGCCAAAACCGATGCGGAACTGTCGGAAGACGATGAGGACATCGTCGAACAGATCATCGAGCTGATCGAAACCCGCGTCCGCCCCGCCGTGGCGCAGGACGGCGGCGACATCGTTTTTCGCTCGTTCGACAGCCAGACCGGCACGGTTTATCTCAACATGCGCGGCGCCTGTTCCGGCTGCCCCTCCTCGACCGCCACGCTGAAAGGCGGCATCGAGAAGATGCTGATGCATTACATTCCCGAAGTGACCGCCGTTCAGGCGATCTGATTTCCCGACAAAGGCTCCCATGACGCACACGCCGCTGCCCGACGCTACGCTCGACCAGATTTTCCGCGAGGCGCGCTCGCAGAACGGCTGGGCGGACACGCCCGTCTCCGAAACGCTGCTGCGTGCGGTCTATGACCTCGCCCGCATGGGCCCGACCAGCGCCAATTGCAGCCCGGCGCGGTTCGTCTTCTGCGCGACGCCTGAAGCCAAGGAAAAGCTCGGCGCGTTGTCGTCGGATGGCAACCGGCCCAAAATCCTGGCCGCGCCGGTCACTGTGATCATCGGCTATGACCTCAAATTCTACGAGAAGATCCCCGAACTCTTCCCGCACAACCCCGGCGCGAAAGACTGGTTCACCTCCAGCGCCCAGCTCGCCGAGACCACCGCTTTCCGGAACGGGACGCTGCAGGGCGCCTATTTCATGATCGCCGCGCGAGCCCTTGGCCTCGATTGCGGCCCGATGTCGGGCTTCCACAACGCCAAGGTGGACGAGGCGTTCTTCGCCGGCACCGACATCAAGTCGAACTTCATCTGTTCGATCGGCAAAGGCGACCCGTCCAAGGTGTTCGGCCGCCTGCCGCGCCTCGCCTTCGAGGACGCCTGCCGGATCGCCTGAGCCATGCTGTGCCTGGGGCTCGATACAGCGCTCGGCGCCTGTTCGGCGGCGCTGGTCGCGCCTGACGGGGTCGTCGCGCGGCGCTGGGCCGCTATGAGCACCGGCCACGCCGAGGCGCTGGCGCCGATGGTCGACGATCTGATGCGCGGCGCGGACATCACGTTCCCGCGCCTTACCCGCATCGCCGTCACCACCGGCCCCGGCACCTTCACCGGCCAGCGCATCGGTCTCGCCTTCGCGCGTGGCCTCGCTCTGGCTCTGAAAATCCCCTGTATCGGCGTGACGACGCTGGAAGCCATGGCCGCCGCCGCCCGCGCTGAAATGCCCGGCCACCCCGTTCTTGCCGCAGCCGATGCCCGCCGGGGCGAGGTCTATGCCGCGCTCTACGATGCCGAAGGCGCCGTCCGCGCCGAACCTGCGCTTCTTCCCGTCGAAGCCGCCGCCCGCCTCGCCGGCCCGGACGTAGCGCTGGCAGGCACGGCGGCCGAACTGCTGCATCCCGGAACCGGGGCTGCGCTCACCGCGATCCGCCAGCCCGACGCCGCCTTCGTCGCGGCGCTGGCGCTCGATCGCCCCGACCTCGGGCCTCCCCATCCGCTCTATCTCCGCGCCCCCGACGCCAAGCTGCCCGGTCCGTTGAAGGGCGGCCCATCCGTCCCACGGCCCAGACGATGAGCCCCATCGCCCTCCGCCGCGTCGGCCCGGAGGCGGCAGCGGTTATCGCCGCCCTACACGCGCAGAGCTTTCCCGACGCATGGGAAGCATCCTCCATCGCCCGTCTCATCTCCGGCCCCGGTGGCTTTGCGCTGATCGCCGCCGTGGACGGACGCGATTCCGGCTTCGCGCTGCTGCAATGCGTGCCGCCTGAATCGGAATTGCTGTCCATCGGGGTCGATCCGATGGCGCGCCGTTCGGGCCTGGCGCGGGCCTTGCTGCAATGCGCTGCGAAAGACCTTATGCGCGCGGGGGGCGACGTCATGTTTCTCGATGTCGCCGCCGACAACGACGCGGCCCTTGCGCTTTACCGCGCGCTCGGGTTTCAAGACATCTCGCGCCGCTTGCGGTATTATGGCGGCAAGACAGATGCGATCGTGATGCAGGCGCAGCTCGCCGTTATCGCGGGTGAGACCTGAAGGAGAATTCATGCCCCACCGGATCGAGAAGCTTTGCGTCGACAAGGGCCTGCGCATGACCGAACAGCGCCGCGTCATCGCGCGCGTCCTCTCGGATAGCCACGATCACCCCGACGCCGAAGAGCTGCATCGCCGCGCCGCCGCCATCGACAACCGCATCTCGATCGCCACGGTCTATCGCACTGTGCGCCTGTTCGAGGAGGCCGGTATTCTTGAACGCCATGATTTCCGCGATGGCCGCAGCCGCTACGAGGAAGTGCCCGAGGAGCACCACGATCACCTGATCGATCTCTCCACCGGCAAGGTCATCGAATTCCACGACGCGGAGATCGAGCGCCTGCAGAAGCTGGTGGCCGAGCGCCTCGGCTTCCGCCTGGTCGATCACCGGCTCGAACTTTACGGCCGCCCGCTCGACGGCAAGAAGGCATGAGCCAGGCGGCGCTCCAGGGTCTGGCGCTGGAGAGTGAGGGGCGCGCCGAAGCAGGCCGCCGCCCGCATCTCGACGCCGACCGCGAGCTGCCGTTGCTGAACGAGATGACGCGCACGCAATACGCGCGCGGCGTCGTCCGTCTCACGTTGTTCGTTCTGCTGGTGCTGCTGATCCTGCCGATCCAGTGGGTGCTGATGCGGCTGAATTTCGGCGCCAAGGTGCTGCCGTTCCGCATCCATCGCCTGTTCTGCCGCATTTTCGGCATCAAGGTGCATGTCACCGGCGCGATCGAGCCGGGCGGCGGCGTGCTCATCGCGTCTAACCACGTCTCGTGGATCGACATTCTCACCATCTCCTCGGTCGGCCCCATCAGCTTCATCGCCAAGTCCGAAGTGAACACCTGGCCGGGCTTCGGCCTTCTCGCGCGGCTGCAGCAGACCATCTATGTCGCCCGCGACCGCCGCTCGAAAACCGCCGAACAGCGCGACGAGATCAAGGAGCGCCTCGGGCAGGGCGACACCATCGTCCTCTTCCCGGAAGGCACCTCCAGCGACGGCAACCGCGTCCTCACCTTCAAAAGCGCGCTGATGAGCGCCGCCGAAGGCACGATTCCTGACGGCAAAGGCGGCGAGAAACCCATCCGCGTCCAGCCGATGAGCGTCGCCTACACCAAGCTCTACGGCCTGCCGATGAATCGCGCCTACCGGCCCTTCTATGCCTGGTATGGCGACATGGACCTGGTGCCGCATCTCTGGGACATGGCCCGCCTCGGCCCGTTCGAGTGCGAGATCACCATCCACCCCTCGATGACGGTGGCGGATGTCGGCTCCCGCAAAGCGCTGGCCGCCAAATGCGAAGCGCTGGTGTCGGAGTCGCTGACGAAGGCGCTGGTGGGGCGGGGCTGACCTGACTTGTCATCCCGGGCGGAGGCGCGCAGCGCCGCAGACCCGGGACCCAGAGCCGCAGGCGCCGGCGCGAGCCGACTGGATCCCGGGTCAAGGCCGGGATGACAAGCGCGGGGCGCTGCCGCCAAACTCAATCCATGAACATCGTCCGCATCGTCTTCGGCATTCTGGGCATCATCGCCTTCATCGCGACCATGCTTGCGGCCTCGGACTCGTCGGTCCGTTCCACCTTCCTGCTGATCATCCTGTCGCTCGGCACGGCGATGATCTGGTCGGTCCCCGACATGATCGCGACCTTCTTGCCGGAAAAACACATCGACGAGCGCGAGGCCCAGCGCCGCATGGACGGCGACATGCGCCGCATCTACCACCTTCTGGGCGAGATCGCCTGTCTGGTGCTGCTGGCGATCGGCGTGATCCTCTACCGAAACGGGCTGAGGTTCTGAGGGCCTTCATTCGTCGCGCGGCCGATCCGAACGTCTTGTTCAGCCCTCTCGCCAACACAGCTTGAACTCGGCGATCTTAGGCGCGAGCCACGAGCCGAAAGACTCGCTCCATCGCCCAATCCAACTCGCAAGATGCTCGTGGCGCGGCGCAACGAGCTCATACAGCCGATCGTGCGGAATAAGATACCAGTCGCGCGCAACATCTCTTTTGAATTGGCGCGAGGGAAACAGCATCCACAAGCCCCGTCCGCCATATTTCTGTCGATCAATATGGACGCGGCCCTTGAGCTGCACCCCAATTAACTTCCCTTCGGGTGTACGCAACGCGATGTCCTCGCCATCGACATCCATCTCAGGGCGGTAAACGCGATATCCTAGCCGCAGGAGCAACGCCGAAGCCTCTGCACGGTTCGCAGCCTCGATTACACGGGTATTCTCGCGCTTTTTCACAGGCTCGGAGTTCGACGGGACATCGAATTGCGCAGGCTCAGCAGTTTGGGGCATATAGCCGCTCCACTAGTTTCTTGGGCAAATTTCGTGACCCGCAAGGTCCACATCAAGACCTATGGCTGCCAGATGAACGTGTACGACAGCCAGCGCATGGCTGACGTCCTCGCGCCGCTTGGCTATGCCGTGTCGGATACGGCCGAGGGCAGCGATCTCGTCATCCTCAACACCTGCCATATCCGCGAAAAAGCGGCGGAAAAGGTCTATTCCGAGCTCGGTCGCCTGAAGAAGATGAAGGCCGACAAGGACGGCATGATGATCGCCGTCGCCGGCTGCGTGGCGCAGGCCGAAGGGGCCGAGATCAGCCGCCGCGCGCCGGAGGTCGACATCGTCGTCGGCCCCCAGGCCTATCACCGCCTGCCGCAGATGATCGCCGAGATCCATCGCGGCGCGGGCAAGGCGCTCGACACCGAATTCCCGGTCGAGGACAAGTTCGACAAGCTGCCTGCCGCCTCCGGCCAGCAGGGCCCGGCGCGCTTCCTGACCGTGCAGGAGGGCTGCGACAAGTTCTGCACGTTCTGCGTCGTGCCCTATACGCGCGGCGCGGAATATTCGCGCCGGCCCGAGGCGATCCTGGAAGAAGCCCGCCGCATGGTCAGCGAAGGCGCGCGCGAAATCTCGCTGCTCGGCCAGAACGTCAACGCCTATCACGGCGAGCACGCCTCGGGTCACGACTGGACCCTCGGCCGCCTCATCCGCGCGCTCGCCGAGATCGATGGCCTCGCCCGCATCCGCTACACGACCAGCCACCCGCGCGACATGGATGACGACCTGATCGCCGCGCATGGCGAGGTGCCGCAGCTCATGCCGTTCCTGCATTTGCCGGTGCAGTCGGGCTCCAACCGCATTCTCGATGCGATGAACCGCAAGCACGACGCGACGTTCTATTATCGCATTGTCGAGCGCCTGCGCGCCGCGCGGCCCGATCTCGCGCTCTCCTCCGATTTCATCGTCGGCTTCCCCGGCGAGGACGATGCCGCCTTCGCCGACACGATGAAGCTGGTCCGCGAGATCGGCTTTGCGCAGGCCTTCAGCTTTAAATATTCGCGCCGCCCCGGCACGCCGGGCGCCGCCATGCCGCGCCAGATCGCGGAAGCCACGAAAGACGCACGCCTCGCCGAACTGCAGGCCGAGCTGATCCGCCAGCAGATCGCTTTCAACGAAAGCCTTGTCGGCACCGTCCAGCCCGTGCTGTTCGACAAGCCCGGCCGTCACCCCGGTCAAATCGGCGGCCGCTCGCCGTTCCTTCAGGCCGTGCATGGCCTCGGCCCCGAAAGCCTCATCGGCGAGATGGCGCAAATGCGCATCACCGCCGCCAGCCAGAATTCGCTCACCGGCGAACTGGTGGGCGCGAAAGCCGAGGCCGCATGACGCGCAAGCAGAAACCCAAATCCGCCGCCGCGCCGAAGGAAGCGCCGGCGCCCAAACTGGCGCAGCGCAGCGTCGTGCTCGATGACAACCGCAAGATCGGCGCGCTGCTCGGCCCGTTGGATAAATTCGCCGTGCGCATCGAACAGAAACTCGATGTCACGGTCGCGCGGCGCGGCAACCAGCTCACCATTTCCGGCCTCACCGAAGATGCCGATGCCGCCGTCGCGGCGCTGCGTGCGCTCGAAGCGCGGCTCGACCTCACGGGCGAGATCGCGCTCGCCGATGTCGATGCCGCCATCAAAGGCGCGCTGCAGGGCGATGCCGGCGCACCGCCCGGCGTCATCCGCACGCCTCGTCGCACCATCGCGGCGCGCACGCGGGCTCAGTCCGACTACGTCGACAGTCTGCTGCGTAACGAGATGATCTTCGGCGTCGGCCCCGCCGGCACGGGCAAGACCTATCTCGCCGTCGCCGCTGCCGCCTCGATGCTGGCGACCGGGCAGGTGGAGCGCATCATCCTCTCGCGTCCTGCGGTCGAGGCCGGCGAACGGCTCGGCTTCCTTCCCGGCGACATGAAGGAAAAGGTCGATCCGTATCTGCGCCCGCTCTACGACGCGCTAAACGATTGCCTGACGCCTAAGGAAGTCGCGCGGCGCATGGAGAACGGCGAGATCGAAATCGCGCCGCTCGCCTTCATGCGCGGCCGCACGCTGGCGCACAGCTTCATCATTCTCGATGAGGCGCAGAACGCCACCACCATGCAGATGCGCATGTTCCTCACCCGCTTCGGCGAAGGCTCGCGCATGGCGATCACCGGCGACCCGTCGCAGTCCGACCTGCCGCGCGGCACGCTGTCGGGTCTCGCCGAGGCGCTCTCGATCCTCGACGGCGTCGAAGGCGTCACGGTCCAGCGCTTCGCGGCGTCGGATGTCGTCCGACACCCCCTCGTCGGCCGCATCGTCGGCGCCTACGAACGCCATGACGCCAAAGCCCCGCGCGAGTAGCTGCGCGCGGCATAAAGCCTTCGCCTTCCTAGGCAGATATACAGTCGGCGACTGGCCGCCGAAGGTTGCCGATTATCTATCAAGCATTTGGCGACCCCAACTCGGGGTTCGCCCTTTCAGCCACTGAACTTCGCGCAGGGCGCTGGGCTTCTAGCTACTAGTTTCCAGCTTCCAGACCGGCCTGCATGCCGTCTATTTCCGATGCGATGAAGGCGGCCCAATCCGCATCTTCCGCCCCGCTCGCTGTGTATGTGGAGAGCGCGAACCGCCAGTAAGTCATCGTGTCAATCAGCAGACGCCGATCGGACAGGTGGCCGCGCCAGGCTGAGAGATCTTCAAGAACGCCAATCACGCCAGCAAGACTTCCAGCTCCAACTTGCTGGAGGCCATCCTGCTGTTGGCGAGATCGCTCGGCGGCCAACAAATTGAGATAGAGAACGATCTTGTACGCGTCATCGTACCGGCACGACAATCCGCGCAATTCTTCGAAATGGCTCTGGGCGTTGTCTCCGGCGTACTCCTGAATCAGGGAATTCCAGAAATCGACGCCGATAACTTGGCCTGCGTCGAAGCCAAGGCGGTCGAGCGCCACAGAAAGCTCCAGGAGCCGTATCAGGCGGTCTGAAAACTCCGTCGCGACGCCACCTAAGCCACAATAAGATTTGTCGTCGTCGGAATAGGTGGCTCCCAGACTGGAGGTATCTTCGGGCGTGGTCATGCAGATGCGGAACCACCGGGCGGCCATTTCGGGCGTCGCGACGCCAGCACGAAGTGCAGAGGACGGAAAGCTCCGAACCTCCTCAGCCAATAGCGGCAGCAGGGGCTCGACCAGTTCAGCACGCCGTGCCTGTGCCGCGACCACGACGGACTTCAACAGAAAATGAAACGAGAGCATTCCGGCGCGGCGGCGACCCGTAACGTCACGCTGAACAACGCCCGCAAATCTCACGACATGGTTGAAGTACCAGTCTAGAAAATCGCCGCTATCGAAACTTTTCTCTGCGGCGAGCAGATCGCCGTACGACGAGAGAATGTCTGATATCTCGTTGAGCGACTTGACCAAGCCATAGAGCTTCCCGTCGCAACCCATCGGCGTCGTGATGTCGAAATCGGCTACCTGATAATAGTCGGCTTCGATCGAGAAGCCCGTCATCTTCCTGTTCAGGCAATCCTGATCGTATGAAATCAACACCCGGTCGACGAGATGGCGATACCTTCCTAAGGTCGAAACTACCGTCTCCGTCTTGGAGACCGAAACATTTCGAACCAGGGCTTTGCTCACAGCCTCAAGTGTTTGGAAGGCTGTATACAAAGGAGACTTCTCAACGTTCAGGGCCAAATCGCGATCCTGGATCGTCTTGGGGGCGGTGGTTTCGCCAAACCGCGCATAGCAACTCGCCAGAGCAGGGGTATGACCAACAAGGACGGCCAAAAACGCTGTGCCAAGAGTCTTTGAGAGCGATTTCAAGGCCACCGCGTGACTCCCCGAACGAGGCTGGAAGAGAACTGGCAACTGCAGGATTGGACCCCACTTTGGGTTTGGCAACAATCGCCGGGTGCGCATCGCCCGCTTGGCTGTCTGGTCTTATGTGGAAAGCGCCAATGGGGAGAAGCCGAACGGCCGACAGCCCGGAAGGGGGCTTGCAGAATAAAGCGCGCTTGCCTCACATCCTCCGCGATGTCCAAACGCCGCGCGCTTAAACCCGCCATCGTCATCTCCGCCCCGCTATGGCGCAAAGCCGTGCCCAGCCTTACCGCGCGCGCCCGCATCGTCGCGGCGGCAGCCCACGCGGCGGCGCTGGAGGACGGTGCCGGGTCGCTTTCCGGCGAAACCACCATTGCCTTTGCCGACGATGCTGCGATCCGGCCCCTCAACGCGCAGTTCCGGGGCAAGGACAAGCCGACCAACGTGCTCTCCTTCCCTTCCGTCACCGGCGGGGGCGACGTCATTCTCGCCCTCGAAACTGTGCAGCAAGAGGCGGAAAATCAGGGAAAATCGGTCAGAGACCATACCATGCATCTTATCGCGCATGGGATTTTGCATTTGATGGGCTATGATCACATGGCGGGACGGGAGGCGAGGCGCATGGAGCGCCTGGAGCGTTCTATTCTCGCGGGACTCGGAATCGCCGATCCCTACTGATTGAGACGAGGATAGATGTTCGCGCCATGAGCGACGCCGCCCGCGAGACGACGCCGCCTGTCAAGATCGCCGACGAGGAACCTCCGAGTCGATCTGCCCCCGCGCGCACCGCGCGCGCGCAGGGGCTGTTTTCGCGCCTTGGCTGGCTTCTGGGCGGCAGCAAGCGCGAGAACGACGTCAAGGAATCCATCGAAGACATCCTTGAGGAGGGTGAGGAGGAAGGCTCCGACGAGCTGAGCCCCAAGGAGCGCGCCATGCTCCGCAACCTCCTCAAATTCGGCAGTCTGAAGGTCGCCGATCTGATGAGCCCGCGCGCCGACATCGTCGCCGTCGAGGTCACGTCCTCCTTCGATCAGGTTATGGCGGTCTTCGCCGAGGCGCAGCATTCGCGCATGCCGGTCTATCGCGAGACGCTGGACGAGCCGCTGGGCATGGTTCACCTGAAGGATATGGTCTCCGCCATACGCGATCCCGCCGCGCGCGCCGCCTTCGATCTCAAGGCGGTCATGCGCGACGTGCAGTTCGTCACCCCCTCCATGCCGGCGCTGGACCTGTTGCTGCGCATGCAGTTGACGCGCAGCCATCTCGCCCTCGTCATCGATGAGCACGGCGGCACCGACGGCATCGTCTCCATCGAGGATCTGGTCGAACAGATCGTGGGCGAGATCGACGACGAATACGACACCGACGAAGACCCCGATCTGCTGCTGCGTCCCGATGGCGGTTTCGACGCCGATGCGCGCCTGCCGATCGAAGATCTGGAAAAGGCGGCGGGTGTCGTCTTCACCATCGACGGCGAACCCGCCGACGTCGATACGCTCGGCGGCCTCATCACCGCTATCGCCGGGCGGGTGCCGCAGACCGGCGAAATCGTGCGCGACGGCTCCGGCCTCGCCTTCGAGATCGCCGATGCGGACCCCCGCCGCATCAAGCGCGTGCGCATCACCCGCTGGCGTCTCGACACCGACGAAGGCGACGCCGCCGCATGAAGCTGCGCTGGCGTATGCTTCTCGCCGCGCTTGCGGGCGGCGCGGCTGTGTTCGGCATGGCGCCGTTCGATCTCTGGCCGCTTCTGCTCGTCGCGCTCGGCGTCCTCGCCTGGCTGGTCGATGGCGCCGCCGAAACGCGCCGTCCGAAACGCGATGCGGCGCTCACCGGCTGGGCTTTCGGTTTCGCCTATTTCGCGGGCGGCTTTTACTGGGTGGGCGAGGCTTTCTACGTCGATCCGGCGACGATCTGGCTCATGCCCTTCGCCGTCACCCTGCTTCCGGCGGGCATGGCGCTCTATTACGCGCTCGCGGCGTTTCTCGCCCGCGCTTTGCCCCAGCGTGGACCGGCCTTCGCCCTTGTCTTCGCCGCCGTCTTCGCCGCCGTCGAATTCCTGCGCGGCTGGCTCTTCACCGGCTTCCCGTGGAACCTCTTCGGCGCGACCTTCATCGGCTCGGGCATCGACCAGGGCGCGGCGGTCGTCGGCCTCTACGGCCTGACGCTGGCGGCGCTGGTCGCGGGCTTCGCGCTCTATCCTCTCGTCACGTTCCGCTTGGGCTGGCGGCACATCGTTCCGGCCGCCCTGGGCACGCTTTTCCTGGGCGGCTCATGGGCCTATGGCGCGCTCCGCGCCCCCCTCCCGGCGCCCACCGAAACCCTGATCCGCGTCGTCCAGCCCGATAACCCGCAAAGCGAAAAGACCAAGCCCGATTACGGCCGCCGCTTGTGGCAGCGCCTGATGGGCCTCACCAACGCGGAAGGCGCGGAAAACATCGACATTTTCGTCTGGCCGGAAGGCGTCACGCCGTTCCTGATGGACGAAACTCCCGAAGCGCTTCAGGTCATCGGCGATAACCTCACGCGCGGCCAGATCCTCATCGCTGGCTCCGCCCGCCGCATCCGCCTCGCCGACGTAACCCGTTACTACAACTCACTTTTTGTCGTCGATGACGCCGGCCAGATCGCCGCCGTCTATGACAAGGCGCAGCTCGTGCCGTTCGGCGAGTACATGCCTTTTCCGGGCTTTTTCCAGGCGCTCGGGATCGACATCCTGAACGCCCGCGTGGCTGACAGCTTCACCGCCGGTCCCGGCCTCCAGACCCTCAAGATCGGTGCGCTTCCGGCCTTTTCCGCGCTCATCTGCTACGAAGCCCTGTTCCCCGCCGCAGTGACGGCCGAACCGCGTCCCGCCTGGCTCGCCAACATCACCGACGATAGCTGGTTCGGCACCCAGACTGGCCCCTGGCAGCATCTCACGATGGCCCGGTTTCGCGCCATCGAGGAGGGCCTTCCCCTCGTCCGCGCCGCCACCACCGGCGTCTCCGCCGTGATCGACGCTGATGGCGGCATCGTCGACGCTACGGCGCTCGGCGAGGCCGTCAAGATCGACGCCAATCTGCCCGGAGCGCGTTCGCCCACGATTTTTGCGCAATTCAAGCACTTCATCTTCTGGTTGTGCCTTGGTGCGGTATTCGCGCTCGGCCTCGTTTTGACCAAAAGGCCGGGTCGGTCAAAGACTTGAGTGAAACTTGACGCTGGCGTCAAGATCAACGTCAAGTCAGTTGACCCCCCTGTGCTTGGCCGTTATGGCAGTTGCAACTGTGACTATCTGTCACCCCGTCGCGTTCCCCTCCGCCACAGGTCGTTGCAATGCCCAAGCGCTCCATGAACCCCATAGATGCCCATGTCGGCGCGCGTGTCCGCTTGCGCCGCATGCTGATCGGCATGAGCCAGGAGCGACTGGGCGAGTTGCTGGGTGTTACCTTCCAGCAGGTGCAGAAATACGAGAAGGGCGCGAACCGTATCGGCGCCAGCCGACTGTTCGAGATTTCGCGTATTCTCGATGTGCCGGTGCAGTTCTTCTTCGACGACCTGCCCGAAGACGGCAACCGCCCCATCGCCCGCCCGCATGGCTTCTCTGACACTGCCGGCGAGCCGTTCGTGATGGATTTCGTCTCTTCGACCGAAGGTCTTCAGCTCAACCGCGCCTATTTCGGCATCCAGGACGGCAAGCTGCGCCGCCGCCTGCTGGATCTGGTGCGCGAGATTTCCGGCTCGGGCGAAACAGAACCGGCCTGAAGCCTCGCTTCACTTGACCCCATAGGCCGCCTTTGACAGAAGGGCCGCGTTTCTGCGCAGGCCTTCTCTCTCGCGATCCTGATTCACGTCCATCATGCGGAGCCATCCATGGCGCGGCCGTCCTACATCTTCACCTCCGAAAGCGTGTCTGAAGGCCATCCCGACAAGGTCGCGGACCGCATCTCGGACACCATCGTCGATGCCTTCCTGGAAGCCGATCCGTATGCGCGCGTCGCCGCCGAAACGCTGGTGACGACCCAGCGCATCGTCGTCGCCGGCGAAGTGCGCGGCCCCGGCGAGGTGATCGAGGGCCTCGAACACAAGATCCGCGCCGCAGTGAAGGATATCGGCTACGAGCAGTCGGGCTTCCACTGGGCGACCGCGCATTATGAATGCCACCTCCACGCCCAGTCCGCCGATATCGCGGTCGGCGTCGATGCCGCCGGCAACAAGGATGAAGGCGCGGGCGATCAGGGCATCATGTTCGGCTACGCGACGAACGAAACGCCCGAGCTGATGCCGGCGACGCTGCAGTATTCGCACAACATCCTCTCGGTGTTGGCCGAGGCCCGCAAATCGGGCAAGGAAAAGGGCCTTGAGCCCGACGCCAAGAGCCAGGTCACGCTGCGCTACGAGAACGGCAAGCCGGTGCGCGCGACCTCGATCGTGCTCTCCACCCAGCACAAGGCGAACCTGACGACCGCCGACGTCGCCGCCATCGTCCGTCCCTATATCGAGAAGGTGCTGCCGGAAGGCTTCATCACCGCCGAGACCGAGTGGCACATCAACCCGACCGGCATTTTCGTGATCGGCGGTCCTGACGGCGACACCGGCCTCACCGGCCGCAAGATCATCGTCGATACGTATGGTGGTGCCGCGCCTCACGGCGGCGGGGCGTTCTCGGGCAAGGACCCCACCAAGGTCGACCGCTCGGCCGCCTATATCGCGCGCTATCTGGCGAAAAACGTGGTCGCCGCCGGCCTCTCGGCCAAGTGCACCATCCAGATCGGCTACGCGATCGGTGTGTCCAAGCCGCTCAGCTTCTATGTCGATCTGCATGACACGGGCGAAGTCGATCCGGCCAAGCTTGAAAAGATCCTTCCCGAACTGGTCGGCGGCGCTTCGCCCCGCGCGATCCGCGAGCATCTCAAGCTCAACCGGGCGATCTATGCCCGCACCGCCGCCTATGGCCATTTCGGCCGTGCGGCCGAGGCCGATGGCGGCTTCTCGTGGGAAAAGACCGATCTGGTCGACGCGCTGAAAGGCGCGTTCTGACCGCTCGATGACCGAAGAGAAACGGCGGCTGATCTACGGCCGCCGTCAGGGCCGGCCGCTCAAGGCCGCCCAGCGCGAGGCCTTCGAAACCGTCCTGCCGGCGCTGGCGCTCGATGTCGCGAAGCTGGCCGCGCCGACCACGTTGTTTCCGGGCCTGCCGAAGCTGGCGCTGGAGATCGGCTTCGGCGGCGGCGAGCATCTGGCGGCGCAGGCCGTCGCCCATCCCGATACCGGCATCATCGGCGCGGAGCCGTTTCTCAACGGCGTCGCCAGGCTGGCGGCGCTGGTGAAGGATCTCGGCAATGTCGCCATCCATCACGGCGACGCCCGCGACGTGCTCGACGCCTTGCCGGACGCCAGCCTCGACAAAGCCTGGCTGCTGTTCCCCGACCCCTGGCACAAGCTGCGGCACAATAAGCGCCGCTTCATCAGCCAGAAGAATCTCACCCAGCTCGCCCGCACGCTGAAACCCGGCGCCGTCTTCCGCGTTGCCAGCGACATCCCGGACTATGTCCGCTGGACCCTTGTTGAGATCGCCGCCTTCAACCGCGCCCATGGCGAGACTTTCGTCTGGCAGGCCCGCAAACCGGACGACTGGCGCATCCGCCCCGCCGATTGGCCCGGCACCCGCTACGAGGCCAAGGCGCTGGTCGCCGGCCGCGTGCCCGCCTATCTTGAGTTCTGGAGATCATAAGGTCCGGCAATATGCAGACAGGCATTGTCTGGCGGAACATCTGGGCGTGGCCCCTGATGCCGTTGTTTATGCTAGCCGCTGTAGTGGCAGGCTTGCTTGGGCGACCGGCCAAGCGCACATCAAACGACGTCGTTAAGTATCTCGGCGATGCTCTGGAAGGCGGCGAGATCGGCCATGACTGGGACGACTTCACCAGTGTACCGATCTCAGATCCCGCGCTGGAATCAATCCGGATTGCTGCGGAAATGATACCTCTTCCTCTAACGCTGCAGGGCCTGGATACGCTGCGCGATTTGTTAGCTCGCGCAAGGGCGCTGGAGGCAGCCCAACACTCTGCCCCTTGAACCCGCCCTAGATTCAGCGCATATAGCCCTCCAACAAACCGGTCTGCTGATCGAAAGATCAGAAGCAGGTGGCCCCAACGGGCCGCCTTTTTTGTTGCCCGGCGGAGACGAGACGCATGGCTTCGGCCGAAACGCTGCACGATCTGATCGCTCCCATCGTCACCGCGATGGGCTTCGAACTCGTGCGCCTGCGCTTCACCGGATCGGCGCACAAGACGCTGCAGATCATGGCCGAGCGCCCCGACGGCACGATGAACGTGGACGATTGCGCCGAATTGTCGCGCGCGATCTCTGCGATGCTGGATGAGAAAGACCCCATTCCCGACGATTACGATCTCGAGGTCTCCTCGCCCGGCATCGACCGCCCGCTGACGCGCCCGAAGGATTTCGCGCGTTATGCCGGGCACAAGGCGAAGATCGAACTGGTGTCGCCCGACGCTCAGGGCCGCCGCCGCTATCAGGTCGACATCGCGTCGGCCAACGACACCACCGTCACGCTGGCGATTTCCGCTGACGAGACGCTCACCATTCCCTTCACCGCGATCGGCGAGGCCAAGCTCGTCATGACCGATCGCCTGATCGCCGAGGCGCAGGCCGCCCGCGGCGGCGCCCAACACTGAAAGAGGACACGCCATGGCCGTCAGCGCCAATCGCCTCGAATTGCTTCAGATCGCCGACGCGGTCGCGCGCGAGGCCCTGATCGACAAGGACATCGTCATCGCGGCGATGGAAGACGCGATGGCTAAGGCCGCGCGCTCGCGTTACGGCACGTCCAGTGAAATCCGCGCCGAGCTTGATCCCAAGACCGGCGAAACCCGTCTGCACCGCGTGCTGCTGGTGGTGGAGAAGGTCGAGAACGACGCCACCGAAATCTCGGTCGAGGCGGCGCAGAAGCGCAACCCCGCCGCCCAGGCCGGCGACACCATTCTCGATCCCCTGCCGCCTTTCGATTTCGGCCGCATCGCCGCCCAGACCGGCAAGCAGGTCATCATGCAGAAGGTGCGTGACGCCCAGCGCGAGCGCCAGTTCGACGAATTCAAGGACCGCATCGGCGAGATCATCCACGGCATCGTGAAGCGCGTGGAATACGGCAACGTGATCGTCGATCTGGGCCGCGCCGAAGCCATCGTCCGCCGCGACGAGGGCCTGCCGCGCGAAGCCTTCCGCCCGAACGACCGCATCCGCGCCTATCTCTATGACGTGCGCCGCGAGACGCGCGGGCCGCAGCTCTTCCTCAGCCGCACGCATCCCCAGTTCATGGCCAAGCTGTTCGCGCAGGAAGTGCCGGAAATCTATGACGGCATCATCGAGATCAAGGCGGTCGCCCGCGATCCGGGCAGCCGCGCCAAGATCGCGGTGATCAGCAAGGACTCGTCCATCGACCCCGTCGGCGCCTGCGTCGGTATGCGCGGCAGCCGCGTTCAGGCGGTGGTGCAGGAGCTTCAGGGCGAAAAGATCGACATCATTCCCTGGTCGGCCGACGCCGCGACCTTCATCGTCAATGCGCTGCAGCCCGCCGAAGTCTCGAAAGTCGTGTTGGACGAAGACGCCGGCCGCATCGACGTGGTCGTGCCGGAAGAACAGCTCAGCCTCGCCATCGGCCGCCGCGGCCAGAACGTGCGTCTGGCCTCGCAGCTGACCGGCTGGGACATCAAGATCATGACCGAGGCCGAGGAATCGGAGCGCCGCCAGAAGGAATTCCGCGCCCGCACCGAGATCTTCATGAATGCCCTCGACGTGGACGAGACGCTGGCCCAGCTGCTCGCATCGGAAGGCTTCGCCAATCTCGAAGAACTCGCCTATGTCGAACCGCACGAGCTGTCGTCCATCGACGGCATCGACGAGGACACCGGCGCCGAACTGCAGCGCCGCGCGCTGGAGGTGATCGAAGCCGCCAACCGCGAGGCCGACGAACGCCGCCGCGAGCTGGGTGTGCTGGACGAGGTCGCCGAAATCCCCGGCATGACGCCGCAGATGATGGCCGCCTTCGGGGAAAACGACCTGAAGTCCGTCGAGGACGTGGCCGGCTGCTCGGCCGACGATCTCACCGGCTATGACGACAGCAAGAAGGGCGAGCGCTTCCATGTGAAGGGCATCCTGGAAGACATCGGGATCTCGAAGGACGATGCCGAACAGCTCGTCATGCAGGCCCGTCTGATCATGGGCTGGGTCGAGGCCGAGCCGGACGTGACCGAAGAGGAAGAGGCGGAGGCCGAAGCCTGATCCCATGAGCCGTAAAGCCGCCCGCGAACGGCGCGACCGGGTCCGCGGCGGCGATCACGACGCCAGGGGCGCCGGCCCGGAACGCCGCTGCATCTCGACCGGCCTGACCCTGCCCAAGGAAGCGCTCATCCGCTTCGTGGCCGGGCCGGACGGCGAGGTCGTGCCCGATCTCGGCAACGAATTGCCGGGGCGGGGCGCGTGGGTGAAGGCTGAACGCTCGGCGATCGACCGCGCCATCGGCAAAGGGCTTTTCACCAAGGCGCTGGAGACCCATATCCGTCCGGCGGACAGCTTCAGCCATCTGGTCGAAGGGCTTCTCGCCAAGCGGGCGGTCAGCCTTCTGGGCCTCGCCCGCCGTTCCGGCCTCGTGATCACCGGCTTCGAGCGGGTGAAAGAGGCGATGGATACCCACGAAGGCGGCGGCCCCAGGCTCGCAGCGCTGCTGGAGGCTTCCGACGGTTCGGTCGACGGACGGCGCTCGATCCTGGCGAAAGCCAAGGCGATGGAACTGGAGGCGCCTGTTTGCGGCCTCTTTTCCTCGGCGGAATTGAGCATGGCCTTAGGGTCCGCGAATGTGATACACGCCTGCCTCCTGTCGGCGGGCGCCGGCACGCTCCACGCACGCTTTCTTCAGGAGGCCGCGCGACTGGCCGGGTTCCGGGCGATGACGCCCGCGTCCTGGGCGGGGCAGGTGACTGAGTACTAGGAACGATTTTTAGGCAGTTGATGACGGATAAGACGGATCAGACGGGAAAGACCCTTGGCGCGGGAACGCCGCCGCCGCGCGCGCCTTTGGGCGTGAAGCGGCCGGCCGTGACCACGGAAACGGGCACCGTCAAGCAGAGCTTCAGCCATGGTCGCACCAAGGCGGTGGTGGTTGAAAAGAAGCGCACCGTCACCGTGCCGCGTCCCGGCGCGCCGATCCCTCCTGCGCCTCAGCCTGTCCAGCAGGCAGCGCCCCAGCCGGCGCCCGAGCCGGTGCGTCCGCCGCCGCCGCCCAAGCCGCTGCCGCCCTCGCAGCAGCGTTCGGGCATGGTGCTGCGCACCCTGACCGAGGAAGAACAGGTCGCGCGCGCCACGGCGCTCGGCAATG
>JAPUEF010000082.1 GCA_027492655.1 Alphaproteobacteria bacterium
AGAAGCGGATCTGGAACTCGTCGGCCAGCTTCTGCTCCTGCTCGCGGATCTGGTCGCTCGCGCGCGCGGCCGCCTGCATCAGCACCTCGCTGAAAATGTCCTTCTCGGCGCTCGAGAGCCTGCCCCAGACATGGTTACCGACCACGGAGACGAGCGACTCCGTGATGTGGCCGGTGAGCATGATGTGGCTCTGCACCTCGTAGAACTTCTTCGCCATGATGGTCGGCAGCGGGTTCTCCTGCCCATCCACCGTGCCCTGCTGGAGCGCCAGATAGACCTCGGCGAAGGCGATGGGCGTGGCGTTCGCGCCGACCGACTTGGTGAACATCAGGAACAGCGGCGCCGGCGGCACGCGCAGCTTCATGCCGCGCATGTCTTCCGGCTTGTTGATCGCCTTGTTGGCGGTGACGTGCCGCTCGCCGTAATAGGTCAGCGCCGCCACCTTGTGGCGGGTGCGGTTCTCGTAGCCGCCGGCGATCTGCCGGAACAGCGGCGCGTCGCGATACGCCTTCCAGTGGTTGAAATCGCGCAGCACATAGGGCGCGTTGGTGATCGCGATGGGCCGGTGGATCGAGCCGGCGAAGGCGACGCCGGTATAGATCATGTCGACGGTCGCCAGCGCGAGGCCCTCGTTGATCTGGTTCTCGTTGCCGAGCTGCGATGCCGGGAACACGTCGATCTGGTACTTGCCGTTGGTCCGCTTGGCGATCTCGCCGGCAGCCCAGACCGCTTCCGTGTGGTAGGGCTCGCCCGTCTCGTAGACATGCGCCCATTTGAGCTTGGCCTGCTGCGCGCGCAGCGGCGTGGCGAGTGTGGCAAGTCCGGCGCCTGCGATGATCGCGCTGCGGCGAGTAACTGTCATTGGGTAATCCTCCCTACCCGTTTCCGTTCGATATCGGGCGGTTCTGCCGCCGCTGGTTCTGCGTCCCGCTCTGCCGGCGGGCGAATGGTCGGGCCTCGGGCCCGCAAGAGATCAGGCCCGCAAGAGATCAGGCCGCGCCATGTCCTCCAGGAAGAAGTCCGGATTGAACCGGCGGACATCGTCCAGACCGACCTGCAATCCCGCGATATGGCTGGCCATGGCCGCGGCGGCGGCATCGGCGTCACGCGCCTCGATCGCCTTCAGCACCTCCTCGTGCTCGGCGACGACGCGCGCCATGCGCCCGGCGATCGGCAGGGTCAGGCGGCGAAACCGGTCCACCTGCAGCTTGACCTGGCTGACCAGCGTCCACACGCCGGGATGGCGGCCGACGGCCGCGACCGCTTCGTGAAAGGCTTCGTCGGCGCGGTGAAAGGCCTCGGTATCGCCGGCCTCGGCGGCCTCGTGGCTGCGGGCGACGATGGCCCTGAGTTCGATGATCTGGCTGCGGCTGGCGCGGGCCACCGCTTCCCGCGCGGCGAACTGCTCCAGCACACCGCGAATGGTGATCGCCTCCGGCAGGTCCGCCATCGGAATACGCGAGACGTAGGTGCCCGACTTGGAGACGATATCGACGAGACCTTCCTCGGCGAGGCGAAGCAGCGCCTCGCGGACGGGCGTGCGGCTGACCCCGTGGCCGGCGGCAATATCCTTTTCGCTGATCTGCGACCCGGGCTCGCGCTTCAGCGACAATATCTCGTCCCGAAGAACGCCATGGATCGCGGCCGCGGCTGTCAGGCCGCGTGGCCAGTGCGGGTCCCTGGATCGTACGATGGTGAGCATTCATCCCCCGTGCGAGTGAGGTACGCCTGATATATCAGATTGGCAATCGCTTTTGCATTTTGCCCGTAGCGGCCCTTCAGGCCGATATTTCCACGAATTCCGGGCATCCGACCACAGGGCGGCGCGCGCGTGGGCAGGCCGCGGCGGCGGCACCTTCAACGCCTGCCGGATCACCCGCGCTGCTCGGTTCCGCGGGACTGGCGCCCCGTCAGAAGCGGACCATGGTGCGCATGCCGCCGACCACCGCGTTGCGGCTGCGGTCGCCGTTCGGGTGGATCACATAGGTCAGCACCGGCTGCACCGTCAGGCCCGGCCGGATCTGGGCGAGATAGGTGGCCTCGATGTTGAGCTCGTAGTCGCGGACCACGACCGGCAGGCCGGTGAAGGCGGCGACATCCCGGTCGAAGGCGCGCACGCTGTCCGAGAACCGCGAATAGACGACGCCGAAGCCGAACTTGTCATCCGGCCGGCTGGCGACCATGCCGGCGAAGACGACGCCGCCATCGGCGTAGAAGCTCACGAGGTTGCGGTCCGAAGGGCTGACCGACACGCGGCCGAACAGCGAGATGCCGCTGTCGGCGTCGCCGCCGGCGGGACGATAGACCTGCTGCTCGGCAACGCCGTAGAGCCCCCAGTTGCCGCGCCGCGCCAGCGGGATTCTCGACCCGGCGGGATTCGCGATCAGGCTCCCGTCATTGGCGAAACGCTGGTCGTTGAAGCGGCCGAGATGCGCCCAGCCGCCGATCTTGACGGTGGAGGCGAGGCCCGTGTCGCCGGGCATGCGGTTGGTGCGGAATTGCGCCTCGGCCATGAGCAGCGGCGGATCCTGGACACGGAAGTTGAGCCCGTAGCGGTTGCGCGCCTGCTCGTCCCCCGGCCCTGGTCCGGCGGGATCGCCATTGAACACGGCGAAGAGCAGCGAGAGGTTGGGTGTCGGATCGATCTTCAGCCGGACGCCCGGCGTCGACAGCGGATAAGCCGGTCCACCGCTCGACATGTTGGTGGCGGCAATCGTCGCCCAGTCGCTCTGCAGCAGCAGCGTGCTGAGGCCGGAGAAGAAGAACTCCACATCCGCCGCGAGCTGGCCGAACCGGACGCTGGCGAGATCGCCGCCCAGCTTCTCTTCCAGCCACAGATCCGACAGGCGGACCGTCGGCACCGCCTCGATGGCGGC
>JAPUEF010000083.1 GCA_027492655.1 Alphaproteobacteria bacterium
CATTCTTCGCAACATCACCCTGTCGGGCGTCGACAGCGTGATGCAGCCGATCGCGGTCCGCGAAGAAGCCTGGTCGCGCCTCGCCGCCGACCTGGATGTCGCAAAGCTGGAAGCGATGGTCGAAGAGATCGGCATGGGCGACGTGATCGAACGCGCCCCCCGGCTCCTGGCCGGACAAATTCGCGGCCGCACCGTGGTCGACGTCAACCGGACCTAGGTGGCGGGGGAGGGGACGCCTTCCCGAAAGCCGGTGGGACGGGGGCGCCTACTGACCCGCACGACCCCACGATGTTGGCGATCGTCAGGGAGTCTCGTCGAGCAAATCTTCGAGTTCGCGGCGCGCCTTTATCCGGTCTATTCGCGATTTGGTCGCGGAGAGACGCGCTTCGTCGATGGATGTCGCCGCCTCCGCGCCCGCGTTCATCACGCCCGCGAGGTCGCCGCTGATGCTGCCGCGTTCGTAGCTTAACATCAGCGGCTCACCGAAACCGCCAAACTCGGCCGACACTGCGCGGCTGCCAAAAATGCCGCCGCCGCCGGTCGGAAGCGAATAGAGGCGAGAGAGCTGGGGAAGCTTCACGCTCTGGCTCGCCGCCACATCCTTGCCTTCGATCCAATTGTCATCGGGATCGGCGCAAGGCGCCGAAGCGCATGGCTGATCCAGCGCGATCAGCTTGACCGACGCTGGCACGGGGCGCCTGTAATAGAGGTCGCGCGATCTTATTGCGTCCGCATTTGCATCGATCGCGGTGCAGAGGGTCTGCCCGGCCGCGTTGCCGCAACCCAGCCAGTTTTGCATCCGTGCGTCGGGCGTGATTTGAAGCTGATAGCCATATTGACCGACGAGAAAGGGCGTGCGGTTTTGTGCCGTCAGATAGGATGCGATCGCCTGTTCAAGCGAGGGTTTGGCGGGGACCGGAAACAGGGGCGAGACCCTGTCTTCCACGGGGGCGACCTCAAACCATTCGGCGAATGTCGTCGGGTCCGATTTGGTAACGAGATTGGTCGCAGCGCCGTTCAAGGTCGACGGGCTCAACACGAGCTCCACCGGCAATGTCAGTTGATCGGCGAGTGCGAGCGCTTCCTTTTTCCGCTGCGCGAGCAGGGCGTCGGACGATGGCGAATTGAGCCCTTGAGCGATAAGCGTTTCGAGGTCTGCGATATCGGCGTCGACCGCCGCAAGCTTCGCCACCAGCTTTTGCACATCGGCTTTGCAGGTCAGGCGGTACGCCACAATTTTCCGGACCTTGCCGTCGCCCTTGAACGGGGCGGTATAGTCCTTCATTCCGTCAGGCCGCGCTGCGCCGGGAAGCGCGGGCGCTCCGAGCCCGTAAGCGGTCGCCGCAACCTTGATGAGCGATGCCAGAAACGGACCGCCTTGGCCCTCCGACGCGCCATTGAAACTCTTGAGCGTCCCGTCTTCGGCGAGAGTGATCTTCGTCTTGCGATCGACAAGAAAGCCGCCTGTCCCGTCAAGGACCACCTGCCTGTCGGCAGAGGCTTTCGGCACGATCTGCAGATCATAGGCGATTTCGAGTCCCGCGGATGGCGAGGCGTCCGCCCCATCCGCCGCGGGGCAGCTTACAAGCGTCTGCGAAACCGAAGACGCGACCTTGACCTTGGGAAGGAAATAAATGAGCTCAGCGGTTGTTCGAGCATGTGCTGAAGGCGCGGCAAATAACCCCAACGCAAATAGCGCTCCGAAGCCTCGGATCATCATGGCTGGATACTCCCCCCATAGAGCTATTCTGGTATTCTATAGTGAGAACTGCGCACCTGGTGTGATCTGTTCGGTCCATTTTGGGGCTTTCTAGAGAGCCGGTCGGCCCGCAAGTTGCGCTATGCAGCGTTGCTCTCTCCCGATTCGAACCCGCCGTTAGCCTGCGACGTCCCGTGTCTGCGGCTATCGCCGAGAAGGAGATGACCGCATGAACAGATCAGTTGATCGAGACAGGGCCGTCTTTGCGCCGCCACCGGCGATGGTCGAGACCGGAGATATGGCGACGGTGCGCGCCTTGCTTCGTCCAGCCGAGCAAGGTGCGGCGGAGCGTGTCGAGACGATGGTTCACCTTATTCGCCCAGGTGTGCGTTGCGCGACGGAGAACAGAGCGCGGCACGTTTCGCACGGCGATAACCTGTTCGAGATCGTTGTCGGCACTGAGGGCTTCATCCCCCTATGGGCCGACGGCGTGACGCTCCGGTGGAGATTCCAGGAAGCGTCGTTTCAACTCTACGCCGATCCCGTGGGCTTGAAGGCCGCTGTCCAAACCTTTTTTGCCAAGGCGATCCTGGCATGGGGCGATGCCGCCCCAATCAAATTCGTGTATCAGCCCGACGGGTGGGATTTCGAAATCGTCATGCGTAACGTCGACGATTGTGACCCGGCGGGCTGCGTGTTGGCGAGCGCATTCTTCCCCGATGCCGGTCAGCATCAGCTCGTCCTTTACCCGAAACTGTTCGACCAGGATGAAGCAGAGGTTGTCGAAACGCTGATCCACGAAACCGGGCATATCTTCGGACTTCGCCATTTCTTCGCGCTCGAACGCGAAACCGCCTGGCCCGCCGAGGTGTATGGCGAACATGAAGCCTTTTCGATCATGAACTACGGCGACGCGAGCAAGCTGACCGACGCCGATAAGAGGGATTTGGCGACGCTCTATCGCGAGGCACGCGCGGGGCGATTGAAAAAGATCAACGCTACGCCGATCCGGCTTGTAAAGCCGTTCCACATCAGTGGCCACAGTTGACCGGATGAGGCGGCGGTTCAGACGGCGCTGAACTCTTTATCGATCAGGGTCTTGGAAGCCCCATCGCATCCCATGAAAAGCCCCCGGAGCCATGGTCAGGCGGCGTATTGCA
>JAPUEF010000084.1 GCA_027492655.1 Alphaproteobacteria bacterium
TGATTCCTGAGGCGCGCCGGGGCGACGCACAATTTCCGGGGCAGATTTGGCCTAAGCAGGGCGGGCTGACAAGTCGGCAGGGCTTCCGGCGGGCGATTCCGTATGCCCGACGAAGTGGGGCGATTTCATGGCAAGGCCTTGCTGCATGCGCCTATCCGCGTTTCAGCGGCTGGATGAAGGGCCGTCCGCCGGGGCCGGGATGGCGCAGGACCGGCGCGCCCCAGGCGTGATCGGCCTTGGGCCGGAAGGCTTCGCGGGGGCCGCCCGCCGCCACCGGGCGCTCAGCGAAGCGGCCGACGGTGATGAGGCGGTCATACATCACGATCGCGCCAGCGGTGGCGACGTTGAGGCAGAAGGCGGTCGGGATCTTCACGATGAAGGTGCAGCGTTCCTGCACGCGCGGGCTGAGCGAGCCGCGCTCGGAGCCGAAGATATAGGCGGCGCGCGCCGGATGACGGAAACTCGGCATCGGAATGGCGTCGTCGGTGAACTCGATGCCGACGAGATCGCAGCCTTTGGGCAGCAGGAAATCCTCGAAACGGGCGAAGGGGTAATGCGGAACCTGGCCGTCGGAGGCCGAGGTGTCGGCGTGGCGGACGATGCGGGCTTTGGTTTCAGCCTCGATCGTGAAGGTGAAGCCGGCTCCGAACGCATGGGCGGTGCGCATGAGATTGCCCAGATTCATGGCCTTTGAGATGCCTTCAGCGCCGATCCCGAAATAGCCGCGCATGGTTCCTTCCCCCGGTGCCGATCTGTAAAAGCGCGCGTGACGATGCGCCGTCAAGCGCGTGACGGAGGGGTGATGGTGAAGAATCCGGTGCTGGTCGAATTGACGCGCGGGGCGCTGGTGGAGAGCGTGCATCGCGGCGCGTTGGCGGTGTGCGACGCCAGGGGCCGGGTGAAACTGGCGCTGGGCGATATCGCGAGCCCGATTTATCCCCGTTCCACCTACAAAATGATGCAGGCCCTGCCGCTGGTGGAGAGCGGGGCGGCGGATGCTTTCAGCCTGTCGCAGAAGGAACTTTCGCTGGCCTGCGCTTCGCATTCCGGCGAGCTGTTCCATGTGACGACGGCGGGGGGATTGCTGAAGCGGCTAGGCCTTCAGGCCGGGGATTTGGCCTGCGGGCCGCATCTGCCGCTGGGACCGAAGGCGGCGGAGACGATGTTGCGCAAGGGCGCGAAGCCGACCCGGCTGCACAATAACTGCTCTGGCAAGCATGCCGGATTCCTTTGCTGCGCGGTGCATATGGGGGCGCCGGTGAAGGGGTATGAGCGGGTCGGGCACAAGGTGCAGAAGGCGGCGCGGGCGGCGATCGGCGCGATGTGCGGGGTCGAGCCGCGAGCGATGGCGGTGGGGATCGACGGTTGCGCGGCCCCGAATTTCGCGGTGCCGCTGAAGGCGCTGGCTACGGGGTTCGCCCGGCTGGCCGACCCTTCGTGCCTTGCCGACGTCCGCGCCGAGGCGGTTCGGCGGCTGATGCAGGCGGTGACACGCTGGCCGCTTTACGAATCCGGCACCGGCCGCGAGGACGCGGCGTTCATGGCCGACGCCCTGCCCGGCACGATGACCAAAGTGGGGGCGGAGGGCGTGATGGCCGCTGCGATCCCGGCGCTGGGCCTGGGCGTGGCCGTGAAGATCGACGATGGCGCGGGCCGTGGCGCGGCGACCGCGATGGCGCATCTGCTGGTGAAACTGGGAGCGCTGCCGAGGCGCTCGGCTGCGGCGCGGGCGTTCCTGGATGCGCCGATCCGTAACTGGCGCGGCGATCTGTGCGGCGCGCGCCGCGCGGGGCCGAAACTGGCGGCGCTTTAGCGCGCCGCCAGCTGCGGGATCAGGGCGTCTTTTCGGCGTCCGGCTTTTCGTCCTTCAGCAGATACGTGACCGTGCTGGCGATGCAGCTTTGTTCAAAGCCGGTCGCGTCGCGGAAGACGACCTTATCGCCTGCTTCAAAGCAGGAGGTGGCCGTGACCGTGGCGATGCTGATCGCCTGATCGAGGCCGATGCACGCGCCGATGAATTCGACCCGGTAGTCGTGGTTGCCTTCCGTCAGCGTAACGGCGTCGCGCTTGGCGTCCTTGAAGCCGTCGATCTGCCGGCCCATCAGGCAGCGATCACCGCTGGCGGCGAGCGCGGGCGCGGCGAGAAGAGCGGCGGTTACGGCGAGCGAGAGAAGTCTCATGGTGAGCGTCCTTAAGTCAGCATTCCCCGTCGGCGCGAGTATAACCCAGAAACCGCCAAACCGAATTTCGTTCCTTGCGGTCTCCGCCCGGCGACGCCTAGGGTGCCCGCGCAAAAAATCGTGAGAGGAGACACCGGGATGCGCGCCGTGCTGTGCAAGGAATATGGGCCGCCCGAGACCCTGGTGGTGGAGGAGCTGCCCTCGCCGACCCCGGGCAAGGGGCAGGTGGTTCTGTCGGTGAAGGCCTGCGGCGTGAATTTTCCCGATGTGCTGATCATCCAGAACAAATATCAGTTCAAGCCGCCGCTGCCGTTCTCGCCGGGCGGCGAGGTGGCCGGGGTGGTGAAGGAGATCGGCGAGGGCGTGACCCATCTGAAGCCCGGCGACCGGGTGATCGGTTCGACCGGCTGGGGCGGTTTCGCCGAAGAGGTGGCGGTCGATGCCGGGCGCTGCATTCCCATCCCCGGCGAGATGGATTTCCCCACCGCATCCGCCTTCGTGATGACCTACGGCACCTCGCATCACGCGCTGAAGGATCGCGCGCAGATCAAGCCGGGCGAGACGCTGCTGGTGCTGGGCGCGGCCGGGGGCGTCGGCCTTGCGGCGGTGGAGCTGGGCAAGGCGATGGGCGCGACGGTGATCGCAGCCGCCTCGACGCAGGAAAAGGTCGATGTCTGTCTGGCCCATGGCGCGGACAAGGGGCTGGTCTATCCCTCCGGCGTTCTGACGCGCGACGACCAGAAGCGGTTCGGTGAGCAGCTGAAGGCGCTGTTCGGGGACAAGGGCGTGGACGTGATCTACGATCCCGTGGGCGATGCCTATGCCGAGCCGGCGCTGCGGTCGATCGCCTGGGAAGGCCGCTATCTGGTGGTCGGCTTCGCGGCCGGCGAAATCCCCAAAATCCCGCTGAATCTGGCGCTGCTGAAGGGCTGCCAGATCGTCGGCGTGTTCTGGGGCGCATTCACGGCGCGCAATCCGCAGCGCAATCAGGAAAACCTGAAGGAGCTGATGGGCTTGTTCAACAGCGGCAAGATCAAGCCGCTGGTCTCGGCGACCTACCCGCTGGAGCGGGCCGGTGAAGCCCTGAACGCCATGGCCAACCGCCAGGTGAAAGGCAAGGTCGTCCTGACGACCTGACATCGTCCGATCGGCGTCATTCAGGGCCGCCGCCCGTTGTGCCGGTGGCTCTCTTTTTTCATTTCATGTAAACAGAGGGCGAAACGCTTCGCTCGGACCGGCTTTGCAAAGCGAACCTTAAACGGCTTCTCCAAAACGCAAATATGCGCTTAGTCTGACTTTCAGGCATGCGTGTCTAGTTTTGGACTATGCTTCAGGTTATTTCCTGCATCGGCAGCGACCATGATCTGCGTCTCGTCGCGTTAGCGGCGCTGGTGTGTCTGTTCGCCTGCTACACGACGGTCGAGCTCTTGAGTCGCGCCCGGGAGGCGGCCGGGACGCGGCGCGCTGTTGATCGGGAGCGTCTTCGGCGAAGGCATGACCGTAACCGTCACGCTACCGCGCGAGCGGATCGTCGCGGCGCCCCTCGGGCTAACGCAGGCCGCCTGATGCGGCGAGGTTCGGACCCCGCAAAAGACGAAAGGCCCCGGGGGCGTCCGGGGCCTTTCTGCGTCTGACGTGTCGCTCGCTTCAGTACATCCGCTTGAACAGATGCAGGAAGAAACGGAAGGGGTTCTCGGCGGCAACGACAGATGAGGGCTTCTCATCCCGCGCCGCGAAGACATGGCCGTATGCACGAAACATGATGATCTCCACGGGTTGGGTTTCTAAACTCGTTCGCGAGCAATTCGCTTGCGATGGCGTTGATATAGAGGGGCGGCCCCCGTTATGACAAACGATCAGTTCTCATTCGATGCATGAGGAATTTTGATGTATAACTGCGCCTTGCCGGGACGGCAGAGGTGCGATTTCCGCAGCTTTGCAGGGTTTTCGGTCGAGATTTGAACCAGCGTCCCGGGGCCTCGCCATGAGCCGTAAATTGCCGCCGCTGAATGCGCTGAGGGCTTTCGAGGCCGCCGCCCGGCTGAAAAGCGTGTCGAAGGCCGCCGACGAGCTGGCGGTGACGCAGGGCGCGGTCTCGCACCAGATCAAGCAGCTCGAGGACTGGGCACAGATCGAGCTGTTGCGGCGATCGGGGCGGGGAATCGCCTTGACCGATGCGGGCGAGCGCTACGCCAACGCCCTGACTCCGGCGCTGGATCAGCTGGATGCCGCGACGCGGCGGCTGCTGGCTTCGGACCCGCGCAAGGGCTGGTTGACGGTTTCGACGATGCCGTCCTTCGCCGCCAAATGGCTGGTGCCGCGTTTGCCGGCCTTCCGGGCGCGGCATCCCGAAATCGATGTGTGGCTGTCGACCTGGTGGAATTTCGGGGAAGACGAGGATCTCTCGGCCTTCACCGACAGCGAGGTCGATATGGCGATCCTCTACGGTCGGGGCGAATGGCCGGGCGTTTCGGCGACGTTCATGATGGACGAGGAGCTTTTTCCGGTGTGTGCGCCCGCCTATGCCGCGCAGACGGGGCTGAAGACGCCGGACGATCTGAAGCGCGCCACGCTGCTGCATGACGAAATGCGTCAGGACTGGCAGTTGTGGCTGAAGGCGGCGGGGGTGAGCGGTGTCGAGCCCGAGCGCGGTCCCGGCTTCGACGATAGCGCGCTGCTGATCCAGGCGGCGATGGCGGGGATGGGCGTGGCGCTCGGGCGCTCGGCGCTGGTGAAGGCCGATCTGGAGGCGGGGCTGCTGATCGCGCCGTTCGGGCTGAAGCTGGACGCCGATCTCGACTATTATGTTGTGAGCCGCCCGGGCAGCGAGAGCCTGCCCAAGATCAAGTTGTTCCGCGACTGGCTGATCGAGATGGCGGCGGTTTAGAGGCGCTTTCGGCGCGCCCGACATCCGGCGATGTGCGCCGCGCTTCCGGCCGGGAAATCGCGGCGCACTTTCCTGTATTTGCTCTAGCGGATGGGATCGAGAGCCCCGGTCATGCCGGTGGTTTCGTGCGGGCCGATGAAGAGCTGCTCCACCACGCCGACGCCCTTGTGGATGCGGCCGTCGGTTTCGAGCTCGGCCGGCGAGACGGCCTGAATGTGCAGGAAGCGCGAGTCGGCATCGTCTACCGTGGCGAGGTCGAGCGTTTCGTGCGCGACATCGAGCGGGCCGCGATCCATGCCGTGGCCCCATTCGGGGTGAGTGTAGCCGATGCCCTGCATGTAGAAATGCGCGCCGGGGCGGAAGCGGAGTTCGGCCTCGCCCTCGTGGCTTTTCATGGCGATGCTGAGGGTTTCGATGCGGCGGGAATTCGGCTTCCAGGTGTAGCGCGGGGTCACATCCTCGAACTCGACCGCCGGACGGTTCGAGCCGCCGGCCCCTTCGATCACCGCGCGGCGATTCCACGGGCGTCCGTGGGCGTCGTCGTTGGTGTGGCAGAAAACGACATGGTCCTTGAAGTTGGACGGGGTCCAGAGCCAGAAGAACTGGCTGAACGCGCCCTGCGCCGGGGGCTGGCTGTCGGATTTGCCGACCGGACGGATGCCCCATGAGCGGTCGCGGGTGCCGGCATATTCATCCGGCTTCACGTCGATCTTGCGGCCCGCGACGGCGATCTGGCCCGACCACACGCCGTTCTGGGTGAGGCGGGTGTAGTCCATGAAGGCGCGGGTGTGGATGCGGCGGGTGAAGCGCGGTTCCTCGATAGGGGCGTGGCGGGTTTCGAGCGTGAGATTGGCCGTGAGGACGCCGTCATTCGGGGCGATACGGATGCGGATTTTCTTGAGAGGTTCAAGAATATCGATGGAGAGGGGGCCGATGGAGAGGTTCATGCGGTCGCCGTTCATGCGCTTGGACACGCGCAGGATGTGCTGCTTGCCGTCCACCAGCACCGAGAAGGCGCCGTCCATGATGTCGAGCTGCGGATAGATGCCGAAGGCGACCGCGAAGAAGACCGAGCCGTCCGGCGACATGCCGTTGAAGAAATAGCGGTCGTAGAAATTCCGGTCGGTGCCCGCGAAGGCGATGGGCTCGGGCGTCTGGTGCAGCGGATAGTCGTCGCCGGGGGTCAGCATGGGGAATCCTCCGATGTCGTTATGGCAGGGATTGTCGATGATGGCGTGACAGGGCGCAAATGCTGCCTGCGGGGCGATCGGAGACGGTATCGGCTGCGGGATTGCGGTGGAAAAGACAAGGCGTTTGGCCTAATGGCACGTTCCATAAAGGCTTTCAGAGGAAACGCGGGTCAAAGCCATGGCGGAAACGGCCTCAAGGAATTTCGACTACATCATCATCGGCGCGGGCTCGGCGGGCTGCGTGCTGGCCAATCGGCTGTCGGCGGACCCGCAGAACAAGGTTCTGCTGCTGGAGGCCGGGCCGCGCGACAAGTCGCTGATGATCCACATGCCGGCGGGCGTCGGGCAGCTGCTGTCGAAGCGCACCAAGTTCAACTGGTACTACGAGACCGAAGGCCAGACGGCGCTGGGCAATCGCCGGATGTACTGGCCGCGCGGCAAGACGCTGGGCGGATCGTCGTCGATGAACGGCATGATCTATATCCGCGGCCATGCCCGCGACTATGACCAGTGGCGTCAGCTGGGCCTGGAAGGCTGGGGCTTCGGCGACGTGCTGCCCTATTTCAAGCGCGCCGAGAACAACGAGAACGGCGGCGACGATTTCCATGGCGGCGACGGGCCGCTGCGGGTCAGCAATCCCAAGTCGAACAGTCCGGTCTTCAAGACGCTGATCGAAGCGGGCAAGGAAGCCGGGTATCCCGCGACCCCCGACTTCAACGGCTATGCCCAGGAAGGCATGGGGCCGTATCAGCTGACCATCCATAACGGCCAGCGCTGGAGCGCGGCGCGCGGCTATCTGACGCCGGTGCTGTCGCGGCCGAACCTGACGGTCGAGACCGAGGCGCTGACCACCCAGATCCTGATCGAGAACGGTCGTGCGGTGGGCGTGGAATACGCCCAGAAGAAAAACAAGGTCGTCGCCTTCGCGGGCCGCGAGGTGATCCTTTCGGGCGGCGCGGTGAATACGCCGCAGACCCTGCTGCTGTCGGGCATCGGGCCGGCGGCGTATCTGGAGAAGTTCGGCATCGCGGTGAAGGCCGACCTGCCGGGCGTCGGGCAGAATCTGCAGGATCATCTGGACGTGATGATCCGCTATGAATCGGTGCTGCCGGTGACGCTGTATGCGCAGCTGGAAAGCCCGCTGCGCCAGCTGAAGACGGGCCTGCAATATCTGACCACCAAGACAGGCGCGGGCGCGCAGAACGGGCTGGAGAGCGGGGCGTTCCTGAAGAGCCGGCCGGATCTGGAGATCCCCGATCTTCAGCTGCATTTCGTCAATGCGATCATGAACGACCACGGCCGCGCCAAACCCGACCGGCACGGCTTCACGCTGCATGTGTGCCAGCTTCGCCCCGCCTCGAAGGGCTATATCGCGCTGAAGTCGCTGGACCCGTTCCAGCCGCCGCTGATCCAGCCGAATTATCTGGCGGTGCAGAGCGACCGCGATGCGCTGCGGGCCGGCGTGAAGATCGCCCGCCGGATTTTCGCGCAAAGCTCGTTCGACCCGTATCGCGGGCCGGAAATGGCCCCCGGCGCGCATATCCAGACAGATAGCGAAATCGACGCCTGGATCGGACGCAGCGCAGAGACCATCTATCATCCGGTCGGCACCGCGAAGATGGGCACCGACGCGATGGCGGTGGTGGATGCGCAGCTGAAGGTGCGCGGTATCGAAGGCCTGCGCGTGGTGGACGCTTCGGTGATGCCGACGCTGGTGGGCGGCAACACCAATGCGCCGACGATCATGATCGCCGAGAAGGCCTCGGACATGATCCTCGGCAAGGCGGCTTTACCGCCTGAAAACATCCGCGTGGCAGAAGATGCGGCGGATGCGCGGGCGGCGTGAAAGGACGAGTGCGATGAAGCGGTTGGCGATGATGGCGGCGGCGGCGCTCGCGCTGGGCGGCGCGGCGGCGGCTGAGGAGCTGGATTTCGGCGTGTGGTGCAGCGATGTCGCGCGCTTCGACGCCGACCGCTGCGCCGAGGAACGGCCCGCGGATAAATCGGCCTATGAGCGTTACGCCGCGAACGTGCACACGTTCGAGAACGAGAAGATCCGCAAGCAGGAGGCGCAGCGCCTGCTGAACGAGCGCGTCAATCGCATGGGCGACGTGACGCAGGACCAGACGCGGGACAATTCGCTGTCGCATTGAACATCGGCGCCTGAGCTGAACGCGAAACGCCGCGCCTTTCCGGGCGCGGCGTTTCTGTTTTCAGACGGCGGTGCGCGCCCTCTCGCGTGCACGAGGGCGATCAGGGCTGCGGGCAGGCGTCGGGATATTCCGCGGCGACGTCCGGGTTCGTGCAGTCGATTTCAGCGGTCGGCTGGGGTGCGGGCGCAGCTTCCGGCTCGGGTGCAGGGGCCGGCTCCGCCGTCGGTTCGGGTTCGGCCTGCGGTTCGGGCGCGGCCTGCGGTTCCGGCTCCGGGGCGGCTGCCGGTTCCGGTTCAGGCTCGGGCGCGGCTTCCGGCTCGGGGGTCGGTTCGGGCGTCGGCTCGGCGACGGGTTCCGGCTCGGGTTCCGGCGCGGCCTCCTCGACCGGCTCGGGCTGAGCCTCTGTCTCGGGCTCCGGCGCCGGATCGGGCTCACGCATCTCCTCGGGCGCAGCCGTAGGTTCGGGCGTCGGTTCGGGCGTCGCTTCCGGGGTGGCTTCCTCGACCGGCTCCGGCGTCGGCGCTTCAGTGGGTTCGACGGCCGGTTCCGGGGTCGGCTCCTCGGTCGGTTCCACCGCAGGCTCGGTCATCGGCTCGGCAGCAGGTTCGGGCGTCGCTTCAGGCGTCGGCTCTTCGGTGGGCTCGACCGTGGGGGCCGGCGTGGGGTCTTCGGTCGGCGCGGCGGCCGGCTCTTCCGCCGGTTCCGGCGTCGCTTCCGGGGTCGGTTCGACGGTCGGCTCCGGCGTCGGCTCGGCGGCGGGTTCGCCCGTGGGTTCGACCGTGGGTTCGCCCGTGGGTTCCGGCGCGGGGTCTTCGGTCGGCTCCGGCGTCGGCGCGATGCCTGGTTCGGCCGTCGGCTCGGCTGTCGGCTCGGCCGCAGGTTCGCCCGTGGGTTCACCCGTAGGTTCGCCAGCAGGTTCGGGCGTGGCTTCCGGCGTCGGCCCGGTCATCGGTTCGGTCGTCGGCTCGCTCGTTGGTTCGGGCGCAGGTTCCGTCGCCGGCGTTTCGGGCGGCGTGGCTGCGTCGCCGGCTTCCGGCACGATTTCCGGGGTCGGCATGGGGGTGGGCGTCACCTCCGGGGTCGGGACCGGGGCTTCGGCGGGCGGCGGCGTGAAGCCTTCGCAGGCGAGTTGGCCGTTCTGGTTCACGATGTCGCCGCTGCAGGACGAGACCGGCACCGCCGTCGGCACCCAGTTGCCCTGGCCGTCGAGGCATTCCGCCGTCAGCACATCGCCGGTCAGCGAGGCGTTGCGGCAGGTGCCGGCCCAGCTGCCGTCCGGCAGACGGCGGCGGCCACGCGGGCTTTCGACCGTGGTGTCGCCGGCATTGTCTTCAGCCTCCGCCGCGACATCGGCGGCGACCGCCGCCGCGACCGCCGGGACGACGGCGGGGGCGAGGCGTGCGGTGATGCCGTCGCAGGCCAGATCGCCGTTCCGGTTGAAGATGTCGCCCTGGCACTGGCGATAGGGGATGGAGGTGAAGTTGACGTCGCCGTTCCCCGCCGCGCATTCGGCGCTGAGATAGATGCCGGCGACGCCGGCATTGCGGCAGCTGTCCTGATAGGAGCCGGCGGGAAGGCGAACGGGTTCGGGGCGCGGGGTGGCGCGCGGCGCGCCGTCGCAGACCAGCACGCCGTCATCGTTCCAGATGTCGTCGCCACGGCAGCGGCGCAGGTCGAGACCCGCAGGCGCGTAGTAGCCCGCTTCGGTGAGGCATTCCGCGATCAGGCGGCTGCCGGCCATCACGACATTGCGGCAGGACTGGGCATAGGAGCCGTCCGGAATGTCGGCCTGCTGGGGCGGCTGCCAGGGTTCGGGCGCTTCGCAGATGAGGACGCCGTTGCGGTTCTCGACCGTACGGTCGCAGTTCGAGACGTTGAGCGCGGCGTCGCGGAAGCGGCCGCGCCCGTCATCGCAGCGGGCGGAGAGCACGTCGCCGTCCATCTGCGCATCGCGGCACGAGCGCGCCCATGCGCCGGGCGGCCAGGGCCGCGACGGGGCGAGGCAGGTGAGGCGGCCGTCGCGATTGCCGATGGGATAGGAGCAGGCGCGGGTGTCGATCTCGGTATAGCGCCAGCGGCCATTATCGTTGCGGCATTCGGCGGTGATGTAGAAACCGTCGAATTTCACGTCGCGGCAGCCATCGACCAGATCGGACTTCGGCGGGTCGCGGCGGATTTCGCCGCAGACGAGGCGGCCGCGATCATTGTCGATGGGGTAGGGGCAATAGCGCACGTCGAGCGAAGTGCGGCGATAGCTGCCGCGCGGATTGCGGCATTCGGCGGTCAGGTTGTAGCCGTCGAACGCGCCGTCGCGGCAGCTGCGCTGCCAGTCGCCGGCGGGCATGGGAACGTCCCAGCGGTCCTCGCGGCGGCGCGTCTCGCAATAGAGCGTGCCGTCATAGTTCCACATATCGCTGTCGCAATCGGCCCAGCGGACGGAATTGGCTTTCCAGTCGCCGCGCCAGTCGACGCACGAGGCATAGAGCCAGTCGCCATAGACCGAGGCGTCGCGGCAGGATTCGTACCAGCTGCCTTCGGGCAGATAGTAATATTCGTCGGGCAGCGGCTCGTAATAGTCGTCGTAGCCGGTGTCGTCGTAATAGCCGTAGCCGCCGTCGCCTTCGGGGATGTCGTAGTCGTCATCGGCGGGACGCGGGCGCGGCCGGGGTTTGGCCTTGGGCGGCGGGACATAGGCGATTTCGTCGTCCGCCTTGGCGCGGTCGCGCTCGCAGATCAGTTTGCCCGCAGCGTTGACGGCGACGGCGGCGTCGCATTTGCGCCAATCGACCTTCGAGGCCTGATACGTCTTCTTGGAGTCGCGGCATTCGGCCTTCAGCTCGCCGCCGGTGACGAAAGCCTTGCGGCACAGACGCTGCCACGAGCCGGCGGGGGCGTAGGTCGCGGCCTCGCGCGGCAGAGGCAGCGGGATGGCGATGGCGGTCTTCTCGATTCTGGAATCGCAGACCAGCGTGCCGCCGATATTCGAGATGGGGCCGGCGCATTTCTTCCAGTCGATGCGGCTGGCGGTTTCGCTTTTGCCCCACGACTTGCAGTTCGCGGAGAGCACGTCGCCGACGATGTCGAAGCTGGAGCAGGTGGCGGCCCAGGTTCCGGGCGGCACGAATTTCTGACGCTCGCAGACGAGCTTGCCGGCGTCGTCGACGCCGAAGCCGGTTTCGCAGTCGGCCTGCCTGGCCGAAGCGAGGGTCCAGGCGCCCTTGCGGTCGAGACATTCGGCGGTGAGCTGGCCGGCCTCGACCGAGAACACGCGGCAGGATCTGGCCCACGCGCCGGCCGGGCGCACGCCTTCGCCGTCGCAGAACAGGCGGCCGTCGCGATCGACGAGTTCGGTGCCGCAATCGCCGGCGGCGACGCGGGTTTTCACATAGTCGCCCGCGATATTGCGGCAGGCGGCGGTGAGGACGCGGCCGTCATAGGCATAGTCGCGGCAGGCGCTGGTCCAGATGCCCGGCGGGAGCGCCGAGCGGCGGACGCAGGCGAGCGATCCGGCGTCGTTGGCGATGTCGCCGAGACAGTCGGAGATGTCGGCGAGGGTGGTGCTGGCCTTTTTGCCCGAGGCATCGGCGCAGATGGCGGTGAGCGTGCCGTCCTTGCCGAGCTTCGCGCCCTCGCAGGAGACCTTGTAGGTGCCGGCGGGCGCGTTGGCGTCGGACGGGGCCGGGCCTTTCGCGTTCTGGTTGCCGCCGCTGTCGCCGCACGCCGCAAGCGTGAGCGCCAGAAGTCCCGCGCCGATCCATCCCAGCCGCATGCGTCCGTCTCCCGAGCCTGATCCGCGTCCCGCCGGTTCCAGGAACGTCTGTTCCACGACCGCACGACGTGGCGATGACGGCGACACAATGCGCGCCGCCGCGTTTCCTGCAAGCGGCGCAAGGTCGCGGGAGAAGGGAAGCGCGGCCGCGATGAACGGCGGTTGAACGCCGGTTGAGCGCCGGGCCCGGCCTTGACGGCGGGGGCGGCGTCAGGCTTCACGGAGGCAAAGCAAGGAGCGGGCGTTGCGCGTTTTCAGAATCGGAACACGAGGATCGCCGCTGGCGCTGGCGCAGGCGCACGAGGCCCATCGGCGCATCGCGGCGGCGGCGGGCTGGAGCGCCGCCGAAGCCGCCGCGCGGCTGGAGATCGTGATCATCAAGACGACCGGCGACCGCATCACCGACCGGCCGCTGGCGGCGGCGGGCGGCAAGGGGCTGTTCGTCAAGGAATTGGAAGAAGCGCTGTCCGACGGGCGCGTCGATCTGGCGGTGCATTCGATGAAGGACGTGCCGGGCGTGCTGCCGGACGGGTTCACGATCGCCGCCGCGCTGCCGCGCGAGGATGCGCGCGATGCGCTGCTGGGCGCAGCCTCGATCGCCGCGCTGGCGCAGGGCGCGCGGGTGGGGACGACCAGTCCGCGCCGGGCGGCGGCCTTGCTGAACGCGCGGCCCGATCTGTCGGTCGTTCTGTTCCGCGGCAACGTGCAGACGCGGCTGGACAAGCTGGCGGCGGGCGAAGCGGATGCGACGCTGCTGGCGATGGCGGGACTGAACCGGCTGGGGCTGAAGCCGGCGCTGTCGCCGCTGGCTCCGGCGGACTTCCTGCCGGCGGCGGGACAGGGCGTGGTCGGGATCGAATGCCGGGCGGACGACGCGGAGACGCTGGCGCTGGCGGCGCAGGTGGATGACGCGGCGGCGGCGGTGGCGCTGGCGGCCGAGCGCGCCTGTCTGGCGGCGATGGACGGATCGTGCCGCAGCGCCATCGCGATCCATGCCGGCGCGGAGGCGGGCGGCTATGTGCTGCGCGCGCAGGTCTTCGCGCCGGACGGGTCGGCGCGCGAGGATGCGGTGGCGCGCTGGGCGGCGCAGCCCTCACGCGAGGACGCGGTGCGGGTGGGCCGGGAGACCGGCGCGGCGCTGAAAGCACGCGCGCCGCATCTGGTGGCGGGCGCCTAGATCGGTTCAGCCGTTCGCCGATTCGCTTTAGCCGCGCCGGAGGATCGCGTCGACGTCGTGCTGGGTGATGCCGCCGCCGTTCGGCAGGGCGGGGCCTTGCAGCAGCACATCGTCGACCAGGCCAAGCTGCGGGTCTTCGACTTCGAGGCCGAACGGCTCGCCGAGCTCGTGTTCGAGGGCCGCAAGCCGCGCCTCGATGGTGGAGAGCATGGTCGCCACCTTGTTGATGCGCTGGCCGGTGAGATCCTGGAAGGCGCAGGCCTCGATGATCTGCAGGCAGGCGTCGTTGACGCGGGCGCGATAGGCGTCGGGCGCTTCGTCGGCCGGCGCGTTCAGGCAATCCTCGGCGCGCGCCATGATGAGGTCGGCGGCGCTCTCGGTGGTTTCGACGACCGCCTTCATCTGCGCCTTGGCCTGGGTCATGCGCTCGCCGCGCAGGGCCGACGGCGCGAAATCCTCGATCGCCTTGCGGGTGCGGCGGATATAGGAAATCAGGTCGGCGCGCTGGCTGCGCAGTTGTTCGATGACGTCCTGGTGGTGTTCGCTGATGATCTTCTTCACGGCAACGGTCCCAGAACGGCGGCGATTTTCGACTTCAGCACGTTCAGGTTGAACGGCTTGATGATGTAGTTGTTCACGCCCGCGCCTTTTGCGGCGACGACGTTCTCGGTCTTGGATTCGGCCGTGACCATGATGAACGGCGTGGATTTGGCGGCGTCGTCGCTGCGGACGCGCTTGAGGAAGTCGAGGCCGGTGACGGGCTGCATGTTCCAGTCGGACATGATGAGGCCGTACTTCTTCTGCTTGACCAGATTGAAGGCCTCGTCGCCATCCATCGCCTCGTCGATATTCGTGAAGCCGAGCTGAATGAGCAGATTGCGCACGATCCTGAGCATCGTCTTGTAATCATCGACGATCAGCACCGGCATATTCATATCGACCGACATTCGTTTCCCCCTCAGGCGCTCAGCGCGGACTTTCGACCCTCGGGGGAACATTAGCGGGCATTCGCTAATGATTGGGAAACGCTGCAAGAATAGATCGAATTTACGCAATTTACGTATTATGTATAATGCGCAATTTTCCGCGTCACGCCGAGCGTAGGAGGGATTGTTGACACGAAAATTCGGAAATTACGTGGAATTCTAGCGAATAATTCTCAAGTGCAGGTCATATCTATACTCATAATCCCGGTCTTCATTCTGCTTTGATTAACGATGTTGGGCGAGGGTCGGCACCGTTGAGTCGCGTGAATCTGCGATAACGGGGCGGCTGATGGATGATGTGCTGCGGGAGTTCCTGACAGAGGCCTTCGAGAGCATCGAGGCCCTGGACGCCGGACTCGTGCGTTTCGAGCGGCAGCCCGACGATCCCGATCTGCTCGGCGAAATCTTCCGCGTCATGCACACGATCAAGGGAACGTGCGGGTTCCTGAACCTGCCCCGGCTGGAGCGCATCGCGCATGCCGGCGAGAACGTGCTGGGTCTTTTCCGCGACCGCGTGCTGGCCCCGACCCCGGCGAGCGTCGGGCCGATCCTGATGGCGATCGATCAGATCAAGCATCTGCTGGTGCAGCTGGACCGCACCGGCGAAGAGGGTCCGGGCGACGACGGCGATCTGATCGCGCTGCTGGACGCGGCCGGCGCGGCGGAGCCCGCAGGCGAGGCGCCGCCCGTCGCCGAGGCGCAGCTGCCGTCCATGGAGGATCTGGGCGGTCTTGCGACGCTGGATGCGGTGTCGGAAGTGATGGTGCGGGTGCTGGCCGATACCTGCTTCTTCGCGGCGCGCGCCTCGCAGGACGATCTCGATCTCACCGCCGGCTTCGCGCGCGATGCGCTGGCGGCGATCCTGCGCAAGGAAATTCCGGCATCCGCGTTTATCGGCGGGATCTGGCGTGGCCTGCCCGGCGCGGCCGACCCCTCGGCGGGGCCGGCCATCGTGATCGCTCTGGACGGGGCGCTGGAGGAACTGGGGGTCGCGCCGGACGACCGCGCGGGCCTGATCGAATTTCTGTCGGCGTCATCGTCATCGTCGGCTTCGGCTTCGGCGTCTGCGGCCCCCGTCGCGCCGCCGCCGGCCGCCGAACCTGCCGCGCCGGCTTCGCCTGTCGCGAGCGCCGCCGCCGCGCCGGCGCAGACCCCTGCGAAGCAAACCGAAGACGGCGCGGCGGCGAGCGCCCAGACCATCCGCGTCAGCGTCGATGCGCTGGAGCAGCTGATGAACGTGGTCAGCGAGCTGGTGCTGATCCGCAACCAGCTTCTCCAGACGGCGCGGCAGATTCCCGACAGCCCGTTCTCCGGCCCGCTGCAGCGGCTGAACCATGTGACCAGCGAGCTGCAGGAAAGCGTGATGACGACGCGCATGCAGCCGATCGGCAATGCCTGGTCGAAGCTGCCGCGCATCGTGCGCGACCTGGCGGTGGAGCTGGGCAAGAAGATCGATCTGGAGATGCTGGGCGCGGAGACCGAGCTGGACCGGCAGGTTCTGGAGCTGATCAAGGATCCGCTGACCCACATGATCCGCAACGCCGCCGATCACGGGCTGGAGCGTCCCGAGGACCGGCGCGCCGCCGGCAAGCCCGACACCGGGCGCATCCTGCTGCAGGCCCGGCACGAGGGCGGGCATATCGTGGTGGAGATTTCCGACGACGGACGCGGGCTTCCGGTCGAGAAGCTGCGCCAGAAGGCGCTGGACAACGGCTTGATGTCGCGCGCCGAGGCGGAGGCGGCGAGCGATACGCAGCTGCAGCAGCTGATCTTCCATGCCGGTCTTTCGACCGCCGCCGCCGTGACCAACGTGTCGGGCCGCGGCGTCGGCATGGACGTGGTGCGCACCAATATCGAGAAGATCGGCGGCACGATCGAATTGTCGTCGCGCGAGGGCGCGGGCACGCGCTTCACGATCCGCATTCCGCTGACGCTGACCATCGTGTCGGCGCTGATCGTGGAAAGCGCGGGCCAGCGCTTCGCGATGCCGCAATCGAGCGTGCTGGAGCTGGTGGGAACGAGCCCTTCGTCCCGCAATCTCATCGAGCATCTGAACGGCGCGCCGGTGCTGCGTCTGCGCGACCGGCTGCTGCCGCTGACCTCGCTTCAGGCGCTGCTGCGGCTGGATGCGGCGGGCGAGCCGTCGGGCGAGGGCTGCATCCTCGTCACCCAGATCGGCGCGTTCTCGTTCGGCATCATCGTGGACCGGGTTTTCGACACCGAAGAGATCGTGGTGAAGCCGGTGGCGCAGGTGCTGAAGCATATTCCGCTGTTCTCGGGGAACACGATCCTGGGCGACGGCACCGTCATCATGATCCTGGACCCGAAAGGCATCGCGGCGGCGACCGGCAGGGTCGATACCGGCGCGGCCACCGATCAGATCTTCGCGGAGCGCCGGACGCGCGCGGCGGAGAGCCAGTCGGTTCTGGTGGCGCGCTGCGGCGACGCGCAGTGGAAAGCCGTGCCGCTGTCGCTGGTGGCGCGCATCGAGGAGCTGGACGCGGCGCGCGTGGAGAACGTCGATGGGCGGCGCGTTCTGCAGTATCGCGGGGCGCTGATCCCGCTGATGACCATCGATCACACGCCGCCGGATATCGGGCTGAACGCCGACGGCAAGCCGAAATCCGTTCTGGTGTTCGAGAACGCGGGCAAGGACTTCGCCCTGCTGGTGGACGACATCCACGACATCGCCGAGCACTCGCTGCAGGCGCAGCTGGAGCCGACGGGGCCGGGGCACCTGGGCAGCATGATCATCGACGGCCGCGCCGTCGATCTGATCGATGTGGGGCACTACTGGTCGCTGGCGGCGGGGAAAACCCACGCGCGGCACGCTGCCGCCAGCCCGCAGCGCGTTCTGCTGATCGAACCCAATCCGTTCTTCCGCCGCATCCTCCAGCCGCTGCTCGCTTCGGCCGGTTACGCGGTGACGGCGGCGGAATCGTGCGAGGACGCGCGCAGCGCGACCGCCAACGGCAAGCCGTTCCAGGTGATTCTGGCCGATGCGGACGAGGATATCGAGACGATCGCGACGAGCGAGACCGGCGAGCGCATGCCGGCGGTGGCGCTGGCCGACACCGACGACGCGCTGGTCATGCCGGCGTCCGGCGGCTTCGCGGACATCGCCAACAAGCATGACCGGCGCGATATCCTGCGGGCGATCCGCGCGGTGACGCCCGACGCGACGAGGGCGGCATGAACGCGATGACCGCCCGCCGCCGCAGCACCGATCTCGACGCCCCGTCCAGCGTGTGGCTGAGCGTCTTCGTCGGGGATCAGACATTCGGCCTTCCGGTGCTGCGGGTGCGCGACGTGATCGCCTCGCCGGTGATCAACCCGGTGCCGCTGGCGCCGCAGGAGGTCGCGGGATCGCTGAACCTGCGCGGCCGCATCGTGACGGCGATCGACATGCGCCTGCGGATGGGTCTTCCCCGCCGCCGCGCCGACGAGAAGGTGATGTGCGCGATCGTCGAGCTGGGCGAAGGCGCACAGGCTGAATACTACGCGCTGCTGGTGGACGAGGTGGGCGACGTCCTCTCGCTGGGCAGCGACATTTTCGAGAAAAGCCCGGTGACGCTGGCGGCGGAATGGCAGTCGCTGTGTCCGGGCCTGTTCCGGCTGGAGCGCGGGCTGATGCTGGCGCTCGACGTCGATGCGGTCGTGGGAGGCGTCGGATGACGCTTTCCGTTTTCCGGGCGCGCCTGCGCGTCAGGGTTTTCAACATTGCGAACGGGCGCGGGGACGCCCGGAGGGGAGCATAAGTCATGGCGCGTACCTGGATCGGTCTGGCCTCGAAATCGGCGCCGGCGGCGCAGCAACCGGCTGCGGACCCGGCGGCTGACGCCATCGCGGAACGCGATCTCGCCTTCCTGCGATCGGCGGTGCGCGACTCGCAGATCGCGATGATGATGGTGGACCGCGACTTCAAGGTCATCAACGTCAACACCGCGACGAAGCGGCTGTTCGCGGACAATGTGGACGTGTTCCGCAAGGTCTGGCCGAGTTTCAACCCGGACGCGATCATCGGGTCGTGCATCGACATGTTCCACAGGAATCCGGCGCATCAGCGCCAGATGCTGTCGGACCCGTCGCGGTTGCCCTATCGCACCGACATCACGATCGGCGATTTCAAGTTCGCGCTGAACGTCTCGGCGGTGTTCGACGACCAGCGCAATTATATCGGCAACGTGCTGGAGTGGGACAATGTCACCGCCGCCCGCATGAACACCGGCATGCTTAAGGCGCTGGACCGCTCGCAGGCGGTGATCGAGTTCGGGCTCGACGGTACGATCTTCCACGCCAACGAGAATTTCCTGAAGACGCTGGGCTATTCGCTGGATGAAATCCGCGGGAAGCATCATTCGATCTTCTGCGACGCGCAGGCGCGCAATTCGAGCGATTACCGCGCGTTCTGGGACAAGCTGGCGCGCGGCGAGTACGATGCGGGGCAGTACAAGCGCGTCGCGCGCGACGGCCGCGAAGTGTGGATCCAGGCCAGTTACAACCCGATCCTCGATCTGAACGGCAAGCCGTTCAAGGTGGTGAAGTACGCCGTCGATATCACCGCGCAGAAGCAGCAGCAGGCCGATTTCGAGGGTCAGCTCGAGGCGATCGGCAAGGCGCAGGCGGTGATCGAGTTCAAGATGGACGGCACGATCGTCACCGCCAACGAGAACTTCCTGAAGACGCTGGGCTATTCGCTGAGCGAGATCCAGGGCAAGCATCATTCGCTGTTCGTCGATGCCGAAACGCGGATGTCGGCCGACTACCGGACGTTCTGGGAGAAGCTCGGGCGCGGCGAATATGACGCCGGCCAGTACAAGCGCGTCGCGCGTGACGGCCGCGAAGTGTGGATCCAGGCCAGTTACAACCCGATCATGGACATGGCGGGCCGTCCGTTCAAAGTGGTGAAATATGCGACCGACATCTCCACCCAGATGTCGATCGCGGAGCGGGTGAAGGAAATCTCCGGCATCGTCGCCTCGGCCTCCGCCGAGATGCGCGCGACGGCGGAAGCGATGTCGCAGACCGCCGCCGAGACGACCCGCATGGCCTCGGCCGTGTCGAACGCGGCGCATGTCGCGTCGAGCAACGTGCAGACGGTGTCGGCGGCGGGCGAGGAGCTTTCGGCCTCGATCGGCGAGATCGGCCGTCAGGTGACGGAATCGAACATCATCACCCAGAACGCGGTGCAGGAAGCCGACCGCACCAGCGCCTCGATCCAGACGCTGGCCGATGCGGCCTCCAAGATCGGCAACGTCGTGACGCTGATCAACAATATCGCCGGGCAGACCAAGCTGCTGGCTCTCAACGCCACCATCGAGGCGGCGCGGGCGGGCGAAGCCGGCAAGGGTTTCGCGGTGGTGGCGTCGGAGGTGAAGAGCCTTTCCGACCAGACGGCGAAGGCGACCGACGAAATCTCCTCGCAGGTCAACGCGATGCAGGCGGCGACATCGACCTCGGTGTCGGCGATCCAGTCGATCGCGGGGACGATCCGCAAGGTGGCCGAAATCGCCGCGGCGATCGCGGGCGCGGTGGAAGAACAGTCGGCGGCGACGCGCGAGATCGCGGCCAACGTGACCCAGGCCGCCGACGGCACGCAGCAGGTGTCGGCCTCTATCGGCCATGTCAACGAGGCGTCGGTGCAGACCAGCGGCGCGTGCACCGAGCTGCTCAGCTCGTCCAGCGAGCTGGCGCGGCAGGCCGAGGCGTTGCGCACCGAGATGGATCGCTTCCTGCCCAAGCGCCGCATCGCCTGACGCAGACGGCGGAGCGAAGACAGGCATCGTGGCGATGAACGCGGCGGCGATAAAGGCAGGAGCGGGCGCTGTTGCGCCCGTCAGGGTCATGCTGGTGGACGATTCCGCCGTCATGCGCGGCTTCCTGCGGCGCGTGCTGGAGCCGGAAGCGCGGATCGCCATCGTCGGCGCGGCCGGAAACGGCAAGGAGGCGGTCGAGACGGTGGCGATCCTGAAGCCGGATCTGGTCATTCTCGATATCGAAATGCCGGTGATGGACGGAATGACCGCCCTGCCGCTGCTTCTGAAGGCGCAGCCGGGACTGAAGGTTCTGGTCGCCTCGGTGCTGTCGAAGCGCAATGCGGCGATCAGCCTCGATGCGATGCGGCTGGGCGCTTCGGATTACGTCTCGAAGCCGGAGAAGGCGTTCGAGCCGCAGATCGCCGCCGCCTATGGCGCGGAACTGGCCTCGCGCATTCTGGCGATCACCCGCCGCGACGGCGAACCCGCCGCGCCGCGCATCGTGCCGGCGGCGCCGCCGCGCCAGATCGTCGGGACGGCGCCCGAGGCGATCGCCATCGGCTCCTCGACGGGCGGACCGCCGGCATTGATGGAGGTGCTGGGGGCGCTGGGCGGCGTGCGCCAGCCGATCTTCATCACCCAGCATATGCCGGCGACCTTCACCACGCTTCTGGCGGATTCGCTGGGGCGGCTGACCGGGCGTCCTTCGGCCGAAGCGGTCGATGGCGAGACGGTGCAGAACGGCCATATTTATGTCGCGCCGGCGGGCCGGCATCTGACGGCGGAGCGGGTGGGCGCGAAAGTGTTCCTGCGCCTGAACGACGGGCCGGCTGAAAATTTCTGCAAGCCAGCGGTCGATCCGATGTTCCGCACGCTGGCCGACGCCTATGGCCGTTCGCTGCTCGGCGTGATCCTGACCGGCATGGGCCAGGACGGCGCGAAGGGCTGCGAGGCGCTGTCGCGCGCGGGCGGGCGGTTCATCGTGCAGGACGAGAAAACCAGCGTGGTCTGGGGCATGCCCGGCGCAGCGGCGCGGACGGGTCTGGCGGAAGGCGTTCTGCCGCTCAAAGAGATCGCGCCGTTCATCACACGCGTTTGCGGTACCGGCACATGACCATTCGCGAAGCGGCGTTCCAGTCGCTTATCACGCTGCTGCGGCAGAAATCGGGTCTCATCATCACGCCGGACAAATTGTATCTGGTGGAGAGCCGGCTGCGTCCGGTGGCCGAGCTGCTGGGGTTTCGCGACCTCGCCGCGTTCGCCGATCATCTGGCGCTCGCGCCGTCGGAACGGGCGGTGCAGCTGACCATCGAAGCGATGGCGACGCACGAAACCTCGTTCTTTCGCGACGGCGCGCCGTTCCAGCGTTTGAAGGACGATCTTCTGCCCGCATTGACGCGGGCGCGTTCGCCGCAGACGCCGCTGCGCTTTCTGTGCGCGGCGTGTTCGAGCGGTCAGGAGCCGCTGTCGCTGGCGATGCTGCTGGATGAAATGGGGATGCTGGCCGGGCCGCGGCCGATCTCCATCGTCTCGTTCGATATTTCGGATCAGATCCTGGAGAAGGCGCGGACCGGCGTTTACAGCGATTTCCAGGTCAATCGCGGGCTGACGCCGGAACGCATCCAGCGCCACTTCACCAGGCTGGGCGACAATTACCGCGCGCAGCCGAAGCTGATGGCGGCGATCGACTATCGCAAGGTGAACATCCTGAACGGTCTGGCGGGGCTGGGGATGTTCGACATCATCTTCTGCCGCAACGTGCTGATCTATTTCGACGATCCGACCAAGGCGCAGATCCTGTCGGCGATGGCGCGGCTGTTGCCGCAGGACGGCGTGCTGATTCTGGGCAGTTCGGAGACCGTGCTGAAGGAAAGCGCCGCCTTCGTGCCGGAGCGGATCGGTCGCGGCGTCTTCGTGAAGCCGCCTATCGCCGCTGCGGGCGTCATGCCGTCTCTCGTCGCGCGGGGCTGAGCGGGCGGGGTATCGCGCGCCGCTCAGCCTTCGGCGGGGCGGCGGCCGATGTCGAGAAAGTCGCGGGCGGAGAAATCGCCGGGCGCGGCGATCTCGACGATGGGCTCGTCGCGGTCGTCGAATTCCGTGCGCAGCGCCCGGCTCATCACCGCATGCATGTCGTAGAGACAGACGATGTAGGTGAATTCGAGGATTTCCTCATCCGACAGGAAAGTCTTGAGCGTGTCGAAGACGGCATCGGGCGTCCGCCCGTTCTGCAGCGTCAGGCAGTCGGTAGGCTCTAGCAGCAATTGCGCTAAGTCGGAATAG
>JAPUEF010000085.1 GCA_027492655.1 Alphaproteobacteria bacterium
CCGCGACATGACGCGCCTGTGTCTGCTATGAGCCTCCTTAATGAACCTCATATCCACAACCGCCGATCTCGCCGACGCCTGCGCCCGCCTGGCCTCTCATCCCTTCGTCACGGTCGATACCGAGTTCATGCGGGAATCGACCTATTGGCCGAAACTCTGCCTGCTGCAGTTCGCCGGGTCCGACGAGGATGGCGGCCATCTGGTCGATCCGCTGGCTCCGGGACTGGACCTCGCGCCGTTCATCGCCCTGCTGGACCGGCCGGACATCGTGAAAGTGTTCCACGCGGCGCGGCAGGATATCGAGATTTTCTTCAACCTGTCGGGACGCACGCCCAGGAATCTGTTCGACACCCAGGTCGCCGGCATGGTGTGCGGCCTCGGCGAGAGCATCTCGTATGAAAACCTGATCCGCGAGACGACCGGCCATGCGGTCGACAAGTCGTCGCGTTTCACCGACTGGAGCCGCCGCCCGCTGAGCGAAAAGCAGCTGGTCTATGCGCTGGGCGACGTGACGCATCTGCGCGACGCCTATCGCTGGCTGGCGGCGAAGATCGGCGCGCGCGGGCGGGCCGACTGGATCGCCGAGGAGATGGCGGTGCTGACCGACCCGGCGACCTATGGCGTCGCGCCGGACGAAGCGTGGCGGCGGCTGAAGGTGCGTTCGGGCTCAAAGAAATTCCTGGCGGTGCTGAAGACGCTGGCCGCCTGGCGCGAGCGTGAAGCCCAGACCCGCGACGTGCCGCGCCAGCGCATCCTGAAAGACGACGCGCTGCTGGATGTCGCCAGCAATGCGCCCAGAACCGTCGCCGAGCTGGACGGGCTGCGGTCGATGCCGCGCGGCTTCGCCCAGTCGCGCAGCGGCGCGGCGATCATCGAGGCGGTGAATGCCGGCCTCGCCCTGCCCGCCGAGCAGACGCCGCAATTGGAGCGCGGCGAGCGCCTGCCGGAAACCGAATCCAGTCTGGTCGATGCGCTGAAGCTGCTGCTGAAGCTGAAGGCCGACGAGGCCGAGGTCGCGCCGCGCCTGATCGCCAATGCGTCCGACATCGACCGCATCGCCGCCTTCGCCGAGCCCGACGTCGCGGCGATGCAGGGCTGGCGGCGCGACGTGTTCGGCGCGGCGGCGATGGAGATGAAGGCCGGCAAGCTGGCGCTGAAGATCGTCGGCGGTCGCCTGAAGGCGGAGCGCGGCTGACGCAGCGGCGCAGAGCGTCGCGCCACAGTCGCCGCACGGGCACGGAAATCAGCGGCCGACGATGATCCGGCCCTCGCGGGCGAAGGACGTGGCGAGGTCTTCCAGACGCTTGGCGACGGTTTCGCCATTGATGTCGGCGCGGCGGCGGGCGATGCGCAGCACCAGCTGATGCGGCTTCAGCTCCAGCCGGAAATCGGTGCCTAGCCCCTTGGCCGAACCCGCCAGCACATAAGCGAGGCGCAGCGCCCGCCCCATGCGCTCGGCCCGCAGCGTAATCTCAAGCCCCGCGAGACGCTCGATCTGCGCGATGACGTGGCTCTGCGCGTCGCCGCCATAGCGATGCCACAGGGTCAGGGCGAGATAGGAGCGCGCGCGGTGGCGGATGCCGGCGATCTGCGCCTGCAGGATGTAGTTGAACGAGAGATCGGCGCGGTGATCGGGATGCTGCCGCCAGGCGCTGTCGGACAGCATGCAGGCGGCGATGCGCTGGCGATGAAGCTCGGCGGATTCGCCTGCGAACAGCGGCGCGGTGAAGGCATCGACTTCGTTCACCTGCGAACTGCGCCGGCCGAAGCGCTCGGCGGTGTCGCCCGACGCCGCCAGAAGCGGATCGAGCGCGCGCACCTCGGCAGGCAGGGTCTTGAACAGCACGCCTTCGCGCACGCCGTAGCCGGAGACGATGACGCGATCGAGCTGGCCGAGACGGATCACCCGGTCGAGCACCAGCGCGCCGAACGGCAGCGACTCCGCGCGGCGCTTGGGCACGCCCGCCATGCGCTCCAGCGTGCGCTGGCTCTGCCCCATCACGAATTCGGCGATGCGCAGCGCTTCGCCGCGCGTGATCTCGTAGCCGTGCAGCACGTTCAGCGGATAGCCGGTGCGCGCCATGTGGAGGCGCGCGATGTTCCGCCAGACGCCGCCGACCGCGTAGAGATCGCGGCCCTTGAACTTCTCGATGCCCGGCATCGCCATCAGCGCCTGATCGACCAGACGCTGGGCGCGGTCGAGACGCCCGCGCGAGGCGTCGATGAGGCGCAGCGGGCCGAAGGGCAGCGTCACGCCCTGCCCCAGCGCGCCGTCCTTCACGGCGGTCAGTTCAAGACTGCCGCCGCCCAGATCGCCGACCAGACCGTCGGCATCCGGCAAGCCGCAGACGACGCCCTGCGCCGCCAGCTCGGCCTCTTCCGGGCCTGTCAGCACGCGCACGCGGCGGCCGCAGGCGTCCTGCGCGCGGCGGACGAATTCGGGGCCGTTGCTGGCGTCGCGCGCGGCGGCGGTGGCGACCACCTGCACCTTGCTGACGCCCATGCCGTCGAGGATCGCGCGGAAGCGGCGCAGCGTCGCCAGCGCCAGCTTCATGCCGGCGGCGTCCAGTCTGCCGGTCGAGACCATGTTGCGCCCGATGGCGCAGATCGCCTTCTCGTTGAACAGCGTCACGGGGTTGCGCGCGCCGTCTTCGAAGACGACGAGACGCACGGAGTTCGAGCCGATGTCGATGACGGCGAGCATAGCCTAGCCCCTACCCGATTCAGCCGGGGCCTGCATGGCTAAAATCGCGGTATCAGCCCCGTTTGCGCGTGATCGGGACCGTGGGCGGGGTGGAAATCTTCAGCGACTTGCCGCGTCCCGA
>JAPUEF010000086.1 GCA_027492655.1 Alphaproteobacteria bacterium
CCGCTAAGGCATTTCGTCACGACTTGTTGCCGAGAAGGATTTTCATCGCCTTTGACGCAAATGCCCACACTTCGGGGGATCCTGGCATCTGCGGCGCCGTCTTCGGGTCGGCGCGGGCGTCGGCGTTGAATCTGGCCGCCGCATCGTGGAGATCCTGCCGGCCCAGCGTGAACTTGTCGATCGCCGCTTTCCAGCGCGCGGCCCACGCCTGCGCATCGGCCGATGCGGGATCGCCGAGGCGCAGACGTTCGCCATCGGCGAAAATCTGCGCCCATTCGGCGGCGATCGCCTGCCGGTCGCTCATATCGAACTTGCGGGCCTTCAGCTCGTCGAGCTGATCTTTGGTGTAGTGCGTTTCGGCCAGAGCCTGCAGCTCGGGCGTCCATGTCGTCCGGGTCATCGCGGTCGTCCTTACCAGGTGGGTCAGATCATCCGCCGAGAGCGACGTGCCGGACGCCAGACGTGCGCGGGCCGCCTGAACGATCGCCAGCGCCGTGCCCAATTCGCCCTGACGCTGTGTCAGGACTTGCTCGTGCAGGGCGAGGACGGCGTCGAGACTGCCCTTGAAGCCGTTCAGCAGCTCGCGCACCCGGGCGAGCGGCAAGCCGAGCCGCTTGAGCGCCAGAATGGCGGTCAGGCGTTCTTCCTCCGCACGGCCATAGGCGCGCCAGTTGCTGCCTGAACGCGCCGGGCTGATCAGCCCTTCGCGCTCGTAAACACGCAGCGCCTTGACCGTCACGCCGAAGCGGGCGGCGAAGGCGGCGGCGTTGTCTCCGGCTTTGGTCATCTGGTCCTCATGCATCCGTCTCGATCGGATGCATGAGGGTTGGGAGCCGGACCCTGGGTCCGGCGCAAGGGGCTTATGCGGCGGCGGCGCGCGCCGCGCGACGTTCGATCATGCGGCGGATGCGGGCCTGACGATCCGCGCCGATGGGGAAGCGCCAGAGCAACAGCACCGCGATGAGAAAGAACGGCCACGGCATCCAGATATAGGTGAAGACCAGCGCTTCAACAGCCTCGGGCGGGTTGGCGAATGACGTCGCGTCGAAGCCCGCCGCGGCGAGGATGGTGAGGGCGATGAAGCCACCCAGCGCGTCGGCCAGCTTGCCGCCCATATTCCAGAAAGCGACGAGAAGACCGGCGCGCGAGCGGCGGGCGCGCAACTCGTCAAGGTCGATCACGTCCGCGCAGATCGACAGGCCCAGCGTCGCCGCCGCGCCGCCGCCGAGGCCGGCGATGGCCATGACCAGCATCGCCATGTTGGCATCGCCTTTGGACACCAGCAGAAGGCAGGCGAAGGCGGTGATGGACGACAGCACCGCAACGATGAGGGCGTTGTGCTTCGAGAATTTCGCCCCGGCCCAGACCCAGAGCGGCACGCCCAACACGGCGGCGAGCAGGTAGACGATGACCGGCAGGCCCGCCTTCTCGCCCAACGCAAGCGCGTGGATGAAGAACCACAGCACGACGGTCGTGTTGATGGCCGATCCGATGCGGCCGATGGTGGTGGCTGCGAGGATGCGCATGAAAGGACCGTTGCGCATCGCGATCCTGATGCCTTCCAGCCAGCCCGTGCCGCGATGAGCCCCGCGCGGCTGCCTGTCGGGCACGAAGAGCCAGATGAGGACGCCGCTGATCGGGAAAAGGACCAGCGCCCAGAGCCCGAGTCCCTGCATGACCGGCGTGAGGCCCTGTGGTGCGCCCGCCCCGCCGCCGGTAATCAGCGGTGCGAGCGTCGCGACCATGATGCCGACAAAGGCGAACATGGTGCGCCAGCCGGTTATGCGGGTGCGCTCGACATAGTCGGTGGACAATTCGGCTCCCCACGCGCCGTAGGGGATCTGGATCATCGTCCAGCCCAGATAGAGCAGCATCAGCCAGCCCAGCAGATAGAGCGGGCCGACGCCGGGGGCGGCGAAGAAGATCATGTAGATGCCGACCATCTTCAGCGGGATGCCCAGCAGCACCCAGGCTTTGCGGCGTCCGAGCGACCAGCGCGTGGATCTGTCGGAAGCGATGCCGATAAGCGGGTCGATGATGAAATCGGCGAGCCGGGCGACGAGCAGAACCCAGGCCATATCCTGAAGCGAGACGCCGAGATCGGTGCCGTAGAAGGCGGTGAGATAGATCACCAGGGGCAGATCGGCGATGGACAGCGGCAGGGCGATCTGGCCGTAAGCGGCCAGCGAGCGGCGGGTCAGTCGCATGGGTCTCCCTCGGACGGCCCGTCTGGTGCGGCCTCCACGCCACAGTCGGGGCGGAAACGCCGGGACGCAAGGGGTGCGTCACAACCGCCGGGCGGGTTGAGCGTTAGATTGCGACGCGATACCGCTTCGACAGACGATCCTTGGGGAGTCTCCATGAAAACCGCCCTCGCCTGCCTCGCCGCCGCCTCCGTCCTCGCCCTGACGACTGCCGAAGCCGCGCCGAAGCCCAAATGGGAAGTCGGGGTAGGCGGGTTCGCTACCTATGGGGCCGACTTCTGGGGATCGAGCCATGAGGAGTTCAGCGGCTTTCCTGTGATCTATTTCATCTATCGGGGCGATGGTTTCTCCATCCTGTCGAACGGCCTTTATGATGTCGACTCCGGCAATACCGACCGCTTCACGCTGGGCGTTTCGATCGACGGCAGCGGCGGAGTGGACAGGGAAGACGACTACGGCCTGCCCGACATCGATCCGGTGCTGGAGATTGGTCCTCAGATCACCTTCGCGCTGTTCGCGACAGGCACGCAGCGCCTGGAAGTGAGCCTGGCGGCGCGCGTCGCCTATCAATGGGGCGAAGGTTTCGAAGGCTGGGTGATCGAGCCGGCGGTTGCCTAC
>JAPUEF010000087.1 GCA_027492655.1 Alphaproteobacteria bacterium
GTCTTGCCGGCGGCGACGCTGACCGGGATGCGGAGATAGTTGTAGGTGGCGTCGGTCTTGGCGAGATCGTGAGACTTCAGCTCCCAGTTATAGCGCGGGGTTTCGATGACGACGGTGCGATCCTCGTTCGCCGCGCCCTTGATGGCGTAGGAGTTCGTCTTGCGCTGGACCACCGTAATCTGGAGGACGCCGTCGGCGAGTTTGGCCCCGGCGACCGTGTCGTCGCGCGTGTCCGAGGCGTCGATGCTGACCTTCTGATCGACCGCGAAGGAGAGGATGCGGTCCTCGCCGACGGGAAGCACGCTGAGCACCGCGTCGCCCGCAAAAACGGTGCGATCGCCGGTGTTGTCGAACAAGGTGGCGATGCCGGGCGGTAAGCCGGTGCCGGTATCGTTCGAGAGCTTTACCGCCGAGAGCGGATGGGTCGGATGGGTATAAGGCTGATAGAACGAGATGAGCTGGGCCGGCACCTGACGATCGAGGATCGGCACGGCGAGCGATTGGCCGGAGCCGGCGGTCACGGCGTTGGACAGGGTGAAGATCACCGAGGTGGCGGCCTCCTGGCTTTCCGCAGCGACTTGCCCCGGCTCGTTCGAGATGCGCGAGCCGGTCACAGAGATCGCGTCGTCGGCTTTTTGGGGCGCCCGGGCCGGTGCGGGGCCGGCCGGTTCGAGCGCGACGGGCGCCGGGGCGGGGGCGGGTTCAACGGGGGTACCCTGGCCGTTCTGGCCCCAATCGGTGGCCTCGCCGCCGGTGCTGCCGTCGTCGCGGCGGGGCGTGACGCGGCCCAGCACCTCGACCGGCACGGTAGGACGATCGACATAGTATTTGTCGTAGAGCGCCTGTCTGAAGGTGACGGGGTTGCCGGAGACGAGGGTCAGCTCGACATCCTTCCAGTCGGCGCCGCTGGCGTTTTCGATGACCGCCCAGCCCTGCATGCGGGCCTTGCCGTCGGGTGCGGTGACGATGCGGTAGCTGGTCTTCCACAGCGGCGCTTCGATGACGAAGCCCACCGTGACCTGGCGCGTGCCTTCGCCGCGTGCGGTGATCTTAAGCGTCCGCAGCTCGCGCTGGCGGTTGGCGGCGAGAGCGCTGAGCGCTTCGTTGACCTTGGCGTTCAGGGCTTCGTTGGTGAACTGGATGTCGCGGCCTTCTTCCAGAATGAACTGGACAAGGCCGTTATCGGTCATAATCGCCATGCGGTGGCGGGTGATGGTGGCGCCGTCTTTTTCGGCTTCCTCCTCGACCACGGAGACGATCTTGCCACGGGCGCTGACCGGATCTGAGACCGTCACCTCCTCGCCCTTCAGCGCGGCGTAGAGCGCGGCGGGCGAGTCGAAGGCTTCCGGCCCGATGGGCATGGTGCGGAAGATCTCGTTCAGGGAGTCGCGGCCCTGAAGCTCGATGGTGCCGCTGCCGCCTGCGTCGTCGAAGATGACGGCGCTCTTGAGGACGTCATCGACCTGATCGAGACGGACGGGAATGTTCAGGGTTTCCCAGCCGGTCACGTCGGCCTGATACTCGAAATAGCCGACGCCGCCGGCCGAGAGCATGACGCGCTTCAGCTGAAGTTCCGCCGCCTCGGCCGACAGGCCCAGCAGCGCCATCGCCGCGGCGCCGCCGGCGAGGCGACAAATGAGGGAAAGTCTGGTCATTGGAATCTCCGTGCATGGCCCCGTGTCGCATGGACGGTGGCATGCCGAAGCGACGCAACAGCTGCGTCAAATCGCGCGTTATTGTGACGTTTGGAAGATGCGCTTCCCGCACCGCGCGGCAGCGGCCGTCAGTTGAACGTGCACCATACGGGGACGTGGTCGGACGCCTTGTCCCAGGCGCGCACATGGCGGTCGATGCCGGCGGAGGCGAGCCGGTCGGCGGCCTGCGGCGAGAGCAGCAGATGGTCGATGCGGATGCCGTTATTCTTGGGCCAGGCCCCGGCCTGATAATCCCAGAAGGTGTATTGGCCGGGGAGGGTGTTGCAGGCGCGGATGGCGTCGGTAAGGCCAAGGTTTTCGAGGCGGCGGAATGCAGCCCGGCTGGTCGGCAGAAAGAGCGCGTCCCTGGCCCAGGCGGCGGGATCGTGCACGTCGGCGCCGGTGGGAATGACGTTGTAGTCGCCGGCGACGATGAGGGCTTCCTCAAGCGGGAGCAGCGCTTCGACGCGCGCCTGCAACGCCGCCATCCAGTTGAGCTTGTAGGGGTATTTCTCGCTGGCGACCGGATTTCCGTTGGGCAGATAGAGGCAGCAGAAGCGGACGGCCTTGCCGCCTTTGGGTGCGATGACAGCCTCGATATAGCGGGACTGGACATCTTCGAAGCCGGGGAGGCCGCGCGTCACATCTTCGATGGGATGTTTGGAGAGAATGGCGACGCCGTTATAGGTCTTCTGGCCGAAGGTCTCGACATTGTAGCCGAGGGCTTCGATTTCGAGCCGGGGAAACGCCTCATCAAGGCATTTCAGCTCCTGAAAGCCGACCACGTCGGGCGAAGCTTCCTTCAGCCAGCCGAGCACCGCGTCGATGCGGGCCTTCACGGAGTTCACGTTCCAGGTGGCGATTTTCATGGCGGCAGGCTAGCGCGAAAGGCCGGGGCCACGGAAGGCCGGCCAATCAGCCTAAAGCGCGAAGGACGTGCCGCAGCCGCAGGACGATTTGGCGTTCGGGTTCCTGATCTGGAACGAGGCCCCGATCAGAGCATCGACCCAGTCGAGTTCCGAGCCTTGCAGATATTCCAGGCTGACCGGATCGATGACGACCCGCGCGGCGTCATGCTCGAGCAGGAAATCGTCGGCCTCGGCGGCTGCTGCAAAGCCGAATTCGTAGGAAAAGCCCTGGCAGCCGCCGCCGTTCACGGCGACGCGCAGCACGGTTCCTGGGGCCTCGCGGGCCAGAATTGCGCCGATCTGCCGCGCTGCGGCGGCGGACATGGTGACGGACGAGGTGTCTGCGGCGGCGGACATTGGGAAAGGATGCCTTAAACCGGTCGTGATTTACCGTCTATAATGGGCATCGAAACGCCCGATTACAAACGGAGCAGCGCAGATGGCGCGTCCTTCGGTCATCGTTCACGACACGCCTGACGGACTAGCGCCCTATGCGACGCGGGCTTTCGAGACCCGCGGAAGGCTTTATCCCGAGCCGGAAAGCCGCACGCGGACGCCGTTGCAGCGCGATCGCGACCGCATCATCCATTCCGGCGCGTTCCGGCGGCTGAAACACAAAACGCAGGTCTTCGTGTATCACGAGGGCGATTACTATCGGACGCGGCTGACCCATTCGCTGGAAGTGGCGCAGATCGCGCGCTCGATCAGCCGCGTGCTGGGCCTGGACGAGGATCTGGCCGAGTCGTTGGCGCTGGCCCACGATCTGGGCCACACCTGTTTCGGTCACGCGGGCGAGGACGCCCTTTCAGCGTGCATGAAGCCGTTCGGCGGGTTCGATCACAACGCCCATGCCATTCGCCTGGTGACGAAGCTGGAGGCGCGCTACGCGGCCTTCGACGGTCTGAACCTGACCTGGGAGACGCTGGAGGGCATCGCCAAGCATAACGGGCCGCTGATGCCGCGCCTGAAGAACGAGCCGCTGCCCGAGGCGATCTCGGAATATAATGCGCGTCACGATCTGGAGCTTTCGACCTATGCCGGTCTGGAAGCGCAGGTCGCGGCGTTGAGCGACGACATCGCTTATAACAACCACGACATCGATGACGGTCTGCGGGCGGGGCTGTTCACGGTGGAACAGCTTCATGCGTTGCCGCTGGTCGGCGAGGTGTTCCGGGAGATGGAAGAGCGTTTCCCCGGCGTGCCGCAGGAGCGGGTGATCCAGGAAGCGATCCGCGAGCTGATCGGACGGATGATCGGAAACCTGATCGGCGAAACCCGCCGACGGGCCGAGATGGTGGGCGTCGCCTCCGCCGCAGAGGTGCGGGCGGCGGGGCGTCCGCTGGCGGCGTTCACGGCCGACATGGACATGGCGATGCGGGCGCTGAAGGCGTTCCTGTTTCAGCACATGTACCGCCACTACAAAGTCATGCGGATGGTGCGCAAAGCGCACAAAGTGGTGCACGACCTGTTCGAGGCGTTCATCGACGAGCCGCGCCTGCTGCCCGACGAGTGGAAGCAGCAGACAGACGGACCGGGCGGCATGGGGACGGGGCGGACCGTCTCGGACTATATCGCCGGGATGACCGACCGCTTCGCGCTGGTCGAACACAAGCGCCTGTTCGGGCTGGACATCGACCCGCTGTAACCGCCGCATCCTCCAAACGAGGGAATGGCGCAAGCCCGTTCTGCAGCGCAGACTGAGAGTCTCGCGCCGGGGAGGGTTTCGGGGTGCGCCATCTTCGCATGTTCGCCGCTGTCGTCGCGGCGCTGATCGTTTCAGGCGTCGCGTTTGCCGGTGAAGTCCGGCTGAAGCGCGTGGACGTGGCGGACGCGCAGGGTTTCGACAGGCCGCTACCCGCGTTCACGATTCTGGTGCCGACCGACTGGCGCACCGAGGGCGGGATCGTTTGGGCGTATAACGGTGCGGGCTGCGGCCTCGGCATGCCTTATATCAACTGGACGGCGACAGGCCCGGACGGGGTTTCGGCGGTGCAGATCGTGCCGTCGGAAAGCTGGGGCGGCATGAGCTATGCCGCCAACCAGAATGGCTGTCCGCAGGTGATGGCGACATCGCTGAGCGAATTCATGCCGTGGTATCTGAAGCGCTATCGGCAGGGCATCCGCAACTATGCCTACACGCCGCGCCCTGAATTCGCCGAGGAGCTGAACAAATCGGCGAGCCGCGTGCCGACGGCGCTGGGCGGCGAGATCGCGACCTACGCCGAGGCCGGCGAGGCGACGTTCGAATGGACCTGGCAGGGCCGCACGATCCGCGAGCGGGTGGGTCTGGTGGCGGTGTTCAACGTGACGCGCAACCCCGGCGGTTATGCCGCCGTGTCGGTGACGGTGACGGGCGGCGTATCGTTGCGCGCGCCGGAAGGGGGAGATCCGGCGCGCTTCCAGACTTTCGCCAATACGTTTTTGCCGGTCCCCGGCTATGTGGCGCTGGTGCAGGCGTTTCAGGAGCGGATGCAGGCGATCGCGCTGAAAGGCGTGATGGACCGCGCGGCGATCTGGCGGCAGGCCCAGGCCGAGATCAGCGCCATCATCGCCGAAGTCTACGCCAATGCTCAGGAGGCTTATGACCGCGTGGCGGCGGCGCATTCCCGGCAGATCCGGGATGTCGATGTCTATACCGACCCGGCGACCGGCAGCGAAATCGAACTGCCGCAGGGCGCGGCGGTGTGGGCGATGCCGGACGGTACTTATATCTTTTCCGACGATCCCAATTACGACCCTGCACAGGCGGGTGAGGGCGATGGCGGGCGCAAAATGAAGCGCTGAGCGCCGCGCCCGCAATTTCGCCATGATGGCGGCGCGATGCTGGCCGCCGTTCCATTCGGGGAGTTTCAGCGATGTCTCAGATTTCAGGTGCGGCGGCGATCGTGGCGGCGCTGGCGCTCGGCGGCGGGATGGCCGCAGGCGGCTATTTCGTCGGGCAGACCATGGTCAATCGCGAGCATGTCAACGCCGCCGCCGTGAAGGGTCTGTCGGAGCGGGCGGTGAAGGCCGATCAGGCGATCTGGCAGATCGGTTTCAAGGTCTCGAACGCCGACGTGAAAGCGGGATATGCTGAGGTGGAGACGAACGCGGCGGCGATCCGGGCCTTCCTGAGCCGGAACGGATTTGAGGGCGCGGCGGTGCAGGCCGGGCAGACCTCGGTGACGGAGAACGAGTTTCGCGACGGAAACGGCGTTCTGACCGAAAAACGCTATGACATCGTCAGCTATCTGAACGTGACCACCAGCGACGTGAACGCGGTGGACGCCGCCTATCAAAAGCTGGGCGAGCTGATCGCGCAGGGCCTGCTTCTGACCGACAGCCAGCCGCGTTACATCTTCACCGGACTGAACGGCGTGAAGCCGGATATGCTGCGCGAGGCGACGGAGAACGCGCGGATCGCGGCGGACGAGTTCGCCAAGAATGCGGGCATCACGGTCGGCTCGATCCGCTCGGCCACGCAAGGCGGGTTCGAGGTGCGGGACATGAACTCGGGCGAATACGGCACCGACGACCGCAGCATCGACAAGCAGGTGCGCGTGGTGACGACGGTGACGTTCTATCTGAACTGATTTGACTTGGGCGGCGCACAGGCGTTCCCATGCGGCATGGGATCGAAATCGCCCCATCACACCGAGCATGTGCGCGCCGTCGCGGCGGATGCGCGGGCGCCCGCGACATCGCCTATCGCGGCATCCTGGCGGCGATCGCTGGAGCTGCACGGTCTGGACCCGGCCGAGCGGCGCATGCCGGAAACGGTGAGTGCGGCGGAACTTTCGGCGCGGCGCGAGGCGATGGGCGGACTGATCGCAGTGGCGCAGCCGGTGCTGGACCGTCTGTTCCAGTCGGTCGGCGACGCCGGGTGCTGTCTGCTGCTGACGGACCGCAATGGCGTCGGGATCGAGCGGCGTGGGGCCGCGGCGGATGACGCGACGTTCCGCGAATGGCGGCTTTGGCCGGGCGGGGTGTGGAGCGAGGCGCGTGAGGGGACGAACGGGATCGGCACATCGCTGGCCGAGAACCGCCCGCTGATCATTCATCGCGACCAGCATTTCCACAGCCGCAACACGCGCCTGACCTGCATCGATGCGCCGATCTACGATCATCTGGGACAGTTGGCCGGAGCCTTGGATATCTCGTCGGCGCGGGACGACATGAACCCGGGCATGGCGGGGCTGATCGCGGCGGCGCTGGCCGAGGCGGTGCGGACGATCGAGACGCAGAACTTCAACAGGGCATTCCCTGAAGCGCGGATCGTGCTGGCGGCAGGCGGCGAGAAGGCGGGCGTATCGTTGCTGGCGGTGGACAGGCACGATCTGGTGGTCGGTGCGACCCGGCAGGCGCGGCTGAACTTCGCGATCACCGACGACCGCATCGCGGCGCAGCTTCCCGCGTCCGATGTGCTGGCGGCGCGCGCGGCAGCCGATGACGGCGATCTGGCCGATGCCGAGCGGGGCGCGCTGCGCCGGGCGCTGGCGCGGGCCGACGGGAATATCTCGGCGGCGGCGCGCAGTCTGGGCATCAGCCGCGCGACGCTGCACCGCAAGCTGAACCGGCTGGGGCTGCATTGACGGCCTGAGCTGTCGCAAGGCTGCGACAGGTTCCTTTCCTGACAAGCCGGCCGGGACTGGCGCGCGACGCGGGCCGGGGCAAGGCTGTGTCCAGTACGACGCCCGCAGAAGGGCGCGTCGAGGAAACGCCATCAGGAGACTACGATGAACAAGCCCGCGTTCATTCGCTCGATCACGCCGAAATTCCGCACGCGCTATGAGAACTTCATCGGCGGCGCATGGGTCGCCCCCGCAAGCGGGCGCTATTTCCAGAACCACTCGCCGGTGAACGGCCAGCTATTGTGCGAGATCGCGCGGTCGGACGCCGCCGATGTCGAGAAGGCGCTGGATGCGGCGCATGCGGCCAAGGACGCCTGGGGGCGCAGCTCGACGACCGAGCGCGCCAATATCCTCATCAAGATCGCGCAGCGTATGGAGGATAATCTCGCCGCGCTGGCCGAGGCCGAGACCTGGGACAACGGCAAGCCGATCCGCGAGACGATGGCGGCGGACCTGCCGCTGGCGATCGATCATTTCCGCTATTTCGCGGGGTGCGTGCGCGCCCAGGAAGGCGGCATCTCGGAGATCGACCACGATACGGTCGCTTATCATTTCCACGAACCGCTGGGCGGGGTGGGGCCGATCATTCCGGGGAATTTCCCGCTGCTGATGGCGGGGTGGAAACTGGCCCCCGCGCTGGCGGCCGGTAACTGCGTGGTGCTGAAACCGGCGGAACAGACGCCGGCCTCGATCATGGTGCTGGCGGAGCTGATCGGCGATCTGCTGCCGCCGGGCGTCCTGAACATCGTCAACGGCTTCGGTCTTGAGGCGGGCAAGCCGCTGGCGTCGTCGAACCGGATCGCCAAGATCGCCTTCACCGGCGAGACGACGACCGGCCGGCTGATCATGCAGTACGCCAGCCAGAACCTGATCCCGGTCACGCTGGAACTGGGCGGCAAGTCGCCCAACATCTTCTTCAAGGACGTGATGGCCGAGGACGATGCGTTCCTCGACAAGGCGCTGGAAGGCTTCGCCATGTTCGCGCTGAACCAGGGCGAAGTGTGCACCTGCCCGAGCCGCGCGCTGGTCCAGGAAGACATCTACGACGCCTTCATGGAGAAGGCGGTGAAGCGGGTGGAGGCGATCGTGCAAGGCGATCCGCTGAACCCGGCGACGATGATCGGGGCGCAGGCGTCCTCCGAGCAGTTGGAGAAGATCCTGTCCTATCTGGATATCGGCCGTCAGGAAGGCGCGGAAGTGCTGACCGGCGGCGGGCGCGCCGAACTGAACGGGGATCTGGCGCAGGGCTACTATGTCAAACCGACGGTGCTGCGCGGCCACAACAGGATGCGCATCTTCCAGGAAGAAATCTTCGGCCCCGTCGTGTCGGTGACGACGTTCAAGACAGAGGACGAGGCGCTGGAGATCGCCAATGATACGCTCTATGGCCTTGGTGCTGGCGTCTGGACCCGCGACGGCAATCGCGCGTTCCGCATGGGCCGGGGCATCAAGGCCGGTCGCGTGTGGACGAATTGCTATCACGCCTATCCGGCGCATGCGGCGTTCGGCGGCTACAAGCAGTCGGGCATCGGCCGCGAGAACCACAAGATGATGCTGGATCACTATCAGCAGACCAAGAACCTGCTGGTAAGCTATAGCGCCAACAAGCTGGGCTTCTTCTGAGGGTCTCCTCCCGCACGTCGACAGGCATGCGGATCCTGGGCGGCCATCGAAGAGGTGGTCGCCCATTTTTTTCGTAAGGAGGCGGAGCGGTATGGCATCGAGCGTGACGGCCACCGAAGCGGCGCGCGTCTTGCTGCGCGAGATCGTCGCCGATCATGGGCCGGTGATGTTTCATCAATCGGGCGGATGCTGCGATGGGTCTTCGCCCATGTGCTATCCGGCCGGCGAGTTCGTGTTGGGCGACCACGACGTGAAGCTGGGCGAAATCGACGGCGCGCCGTTCTATATCGGCGGCGCGCAGGCCGCCGCCTGGTCGGGGACTGATCTGATCATCGACGCGGTGCCGGGACGCGGCGGAATGTTCTCGCTGGATAACGGGCGGGAGCGGAGATTCCTCGTGCGCTCGACCCTGTGCGCGCCGCCGGGCCGTTAACGGGTCGTTAGGCATTGCGGCGCAAGCGTCCGGCTTGCCGCCCGCATTTCGCCGCCTTTGTCCTGCTACTCTGCGGCGAGGGCGAATCGAGTCTCTGACGGGACGCGGCGCCGGCAGGGGATGAGCTTATGAGCACGACCGATCGCGGCGCATTCGACCAGGCGGAGTACGATCGCCGCTTCCACGGCGATTTCATGTATGACGCGACGCTTGAGGACGAAGAGGGCGGTTCGACCCGTTCGCCGCTCTTCGTCATCCTGACGGCGCTGGTGCTGACCGCGTTCGGCGCGGTGATCTACGTCGCCTACCAGCAGGGCAAGACGCAGGGCGATCGCGGCGCGCCGCCGATCATCACCGCCGAGAAAGGGCCGATCCGGGTCGAGCCGGAGAACCCCGGCGGCGTGACGGTGCCCGACCAGGACAAGCTGATCTATGAGCGCATCGCGGGTGCGAATCCGGAGCCGACCGAAAGCGGCCTCGCGGCTCCGCCGGAGACGCCGCAGGATCTGCCCCAGCCGGCGGCACCGGTGACGGCAGGCCCGGCGGTCGCGGAAGACGACGGCGTCGAGACGCCGGGCGCGGCGGAGGAGGGCGATACGGTTCTGGCCGCCGACGCGGAGCCTTCGGCCGAACAGGTCAGCGCGGAAAAGGCCGCGAAGGAACAGGCAGCGGCGTTGACCTCGGAGATCGACCAGATCGATCCGGGCGCGGCCGATGCGGCGGCGCAGACGGCGGCGGCGACCTCGGGCGCTTTCGTGGTGCAGATCGGCGCGTTCAAGGAAGACGCCGAGGCCGCCGGTCAGTGGCAGGCTTTCAAGAAGCGCAATACCGACCTGACCGGCGCGCTGAAGCCGGACATCAAGCGCGTGGACCTCGGCGCCAAGGGCGTCTGGTATCGCCTGCGCGTCGGGCCGTTCGAGACCAAACAGAATGCCGTGGCGTTCTGTGAGGTGGTGAAGACCCGGGGTGGCGGCTGCAACGTCACCGCGCCCTGAACGGTAGTATAAGCGCCCTATGACCTCTGCCCTGATTCTGGGGCTCGCCGGGCTTGAGCTGACGCCCGACGAGCGCGCATTTTTCACCGAGCTCCAGCCTTGGGGCTATATCCTGTTCAAGCGGAACTGCACCTCGAAGGCGCAGGTGCTGCGGTTGACCGACCAGCTCCGGGCGGTTTCGGGGCGGGCGGATGTGCCGATCTTGATCGATCAGGAAGGGGGCCGGGTGGCGCGGTTGCGGCCGCCGGTATGGCGACTTCCTCCTCCGGCCTGGAGCTTCGCGGAGATTTACGAGCGCGATGTCGAGACGGCAGAGGAGGCCGCTGCGCTGAACAGTCGCCTGATCGCCGCCGAACTGGCTGAGATCGGCGTCAACGTCTCGTGCAGCCCGTGCATCGACCTGCTGAACGAGCAGGGGCATGACATCATCGGCGACCGTGCCCTGGGCCGCGAGCCGCACCAGATTTCGACGCTGGCTCGCGCGGTGGCGCAGGGCCTGCTGGACGGCGGCGTCCTGCCGGTGATCAAGCATATTCCGGGGCATGGCCGCGCCAGAAGCGACAGCCATCTGGAGCTTCCGGTGCTCGACACCGAACATGAGGAATTGAGCCGCAGCGATTTCGTACCGTTCCGCAGCCTGAATGACATGCCCATGGCGATGACGGCGCATGTCGTCTATTCCGCGATCGATGACGAGCGCTGCGCGACCTGGTCGTCGCGCCTGATCCATAACGTGATCCGGGGCGAGATCGGTTTCGACGGCCTGCTGATGAGCGACGATGTGGGGATGAATGCCCTGACCGGCGGGTTCGACGAGCGAACCTATCGGGCGCTGGTGGCGGGCTGCGATGTGGCGCTGCATTGTTCCGGCGACCTGACGGAGATGCAGGAAGTGGCCAAGGGCAGCCGGGCGCTTGAGGGCGACGCCGCTCGCCGGGCGGCGGCGGCGCTTGACAGAATCGCCCCCCCGTCGGATTTCGACCCTGAACAGGGTGGCGCGCGTCTTGCCCATCTTCTCAGTGGTGGAACCGCGATCGTATGAACCAGACGGTTGAGACGGAGGGGCAGGGCGAAGACCCGGTCTTCGACCTGACGCTGCCGGCCGCCGCGGCGGGCGAAACGCTGATCGTCGATGTCGATGGCTTCGAGGGTCCGCTGGACCTGCTGCTGACGCTGGCGCGCTCGCAGCGCGTGGATCTGCGCCGCATCTCAATCGTCAGGCTGGTCGATCAGTATCTGGAGTTCATCGCGGCGCTGAAGGGCCAGGATCTGGACCTCGCGGCCGATTATCTGGTGATGGCCTCGTGGCTGGCCTACCTGAAGTCGCGGTTGCTGTTGCCGAAGCCCGAAAAGTCGGGTGACGAGCCGAGCGGCGAGGAAATGGCGGCGCGGCTCGCGTTCCGTCTGCAGCGCCTGCAGGCGATGCGCGAGGCCGGCGGCCGCCTGATGGCGCGCGACCGGCTGGGGCGCGATGTGTTTTTCCGGGGCGAGCCGGAGGGCGTGCGGATCGTTCGGACGCCGCAATGGTCGGATACGATCTTCGACCTGCTGAAAGCCTATTCCGAGCAGCGCACGCGCACGCTGGGCGTGCGTATGTCGGTGAAACGCGCGCCGGTCTATGCGATCGACGAGGCCCGCAAGCGGCTCGAGCGGATGATCGGCATGGCGGTGGACTGGAGCCGGCTCGACAGTTTCGTGCCGGAAGCGGCAGAGGATCTGTCGCGGTCGGCGCTGGCGAGCATGTTCTCGGCCAGCCTGGAGATGGCGAAGGACGGGCGGCTGGAATTGCGCCAGATGGCGACGTTCGGGCCGATTTTCCTGCGCAAGCCTGCCGCGCCGGGTCCGCGGCTGGTGCAGGACAATACTTGACGCCGCCCCGGCGAACCCGGAAGGAAAGTCCCGCCAATGAGCCGAGTGGCCGCGCAGTTGAAGTCCATGACCGAGCCTGACGAAATCGAAATCGAGACCGAAGAAACCGCCATCGTGACCGAGGGCGAGGAGCCGGTTGTGGAAGCCGAAGCCGAAGCCGAAGCCGAAGCGGCTGAGGGGGCGACGGCTGACGAGGCGGCGGCCGATGAGGCTGCGTCGGCGGAGATCGTCGATGCCGGGCTGCATCTGCGGATGGTTGAGGCGCTGTTGTTCGCGGCGGCCGAGCCGCTGGACGAGGACACGCTGAAATCGCGGCTGCCGAAAGAGGCCGACCTGCCGACGTTGCTGGCCGATCTTCAGAAAGCGTATGAGCCACGCGGCGTAAATCTTGTTAAAGTCAGTGGAAAATGGGCGATGCGGACGGCGTCGGACCTGGCCTTCCTGCTGCGCAAGGAGACGGTGGAGCAGCGCCGCCTGTCGCGCGCGGGCATCGAAACGCTTGCGATTCTGGCTTATCATCAGCCCGTAACTCGCGCTGAAATCGAGGAAATTCGTGGCGTCGGCGTTTCCAAGGGAACGCTGGACCTGCTGCTGGAGATCGGCTGGGTACGGCCGCGCGGTCGACGCAAGACGCCGGGGCGGCCCGTGACCTATGGGACGACCGAGGCCTTCCTGCAGCATTTCGGGATGGACCGGGTCGGCGATCTGCCGGGTATGGACGAACTGAAGGCTGCTGGGCTGCTGGATTCGTCGGTGCCGGCCGGGTTCGCGATGCCGAGCCCGTCTGATCAGCTGTCGCCGGACGAAGACCCGCTGGACGAGGCGGATCTGGCGGAACTGCTGGCGCCTTCCGCCGACGACGAGGCGTGACGGCTGGATTTGCGAGCCGGTCGCAGCTAGTTTCCGCACCATGAGCGGCATGCCCACAGTCTCCCTGCGCGGGGTCGGCAAGCGTTTCGGTGCGCGCACGGTTGCGGATAGCATTTCCTTCGAAGTCGGAGCCGGGGAGGTGGTGTGCCTTCTGGGAGCCTCTGGCTCGGGAAAGTCTACGATTCTGCGGATTATCGCCGGCATCGAGCGGGCGGATCGCGGCGAGGTGACGGTCGGCGGGGCCGTGGTGGACGGGGCTTCGGCCATCGTGCCGCCGGAGCAGCGCCGCGTGGGGCTGGTTTTCCAGGATCTGGCGCTGTTTCCGCATCTGGACGCCACCGCCAATGTGACGTTCGGGCTTTTCCGTGCGCCCAGGGCCGAAGCCCAGGCGCGGGCGGCGGAATTGCTGGCGTTGGTGGGCCTTAGCGGCCATGCCGGAGCCTTTCCACACCAGCTTTCCGGCGGTGAGCAGCAGCGTCTGGCGGTGGCGCGGGCGCTGGCCCCCAAACCGCGTGCGATGTTGCTGGACGAGCCGTTTTCGGGGCTGGATGACCGCCTGCGGGACGGTGTCAGGCGCGACGTACTGGCCCTTTTGAAGGCGGAAAACACGGCCACCGTGTTCGTCACGCACGACCCCGATGAGGCGTTGCAGAGCGCCGACCGGATCGTGCTGCTGCGGGGCGGGCGGATCGTGCAGATCGGGACGCCAGCGGCGTTGTTGAACGCGCCGGCGGACGAGGGCGCGGCGGGGTTCTTTTCGGCGCTCAACCGGGTGCCGACGCAGGCCGTTGCGGGCGTGGCGGCGACGCCGTTCGGCGATGTGCCGACGGGGACGGGAGTGCCTGACGGCGGGGTTGTCGTGGTTTTCCGGCCGCGTGACCTGGAGGTGTCGCCGGAGGGCGTGCCGGTGCGGGTGGTCTCGGCGGTGACGGCATCGGACGGGGTGCATGTCGAGGGCATGCTCGCAGGGGATGCCGGCGGCGCCGTGGTGTGCGTGCTGGAGGAGGCCGCCGGGGTGCGTGCCGGAGATGTGATCCGGCTGCGCGCCAAGGCCGGGCGAGGATTCGTCTTCCCCGCTTAAGTTCCTGCGCCGGATTCGTTGCGGCGCACCCGCGCAAATGCCAAAATAGCCTTCAGTGGCCGTGCGCGTCCGACGCGGGCCTTCAGGAGTATGAGCGAATGGGCTCTTTCAGCATCTGGCATATTCTGGTCGTCGCGCTGCTGTTCATGGTGCTGTTCGGCCGCGGCAAGATTTCCGAGCTGATGGGCGACGTGGCGAAGGGCATCAAGAATTTCCGCCAGGGCATGGCGGATGAGCCCAAGCCCACTCCGCCTGCGCAGCTGGAAGCCAAGCCCGCCCAGCCGCCGCTGGACGCGACGGCGGCCCGTCCCGACGCCACCAAGGTCCAGTAAACCGGAAACGGCGGTCCGCCGATGTTCGATCTCGGCTGGAGCGAAATCCTCGTCATCGCGGTCGTGGCCATTCTGGTGGTCGGCCCGAAGGATTTGCCGCGTCTGATGAAGACCGCCGGCGAGTGGATGGGAAAGGCGCGCCGCATGGCTTCGCATTTCCAGGCCGGGGTCGATGAAATGATCCGTCAGGCCGAACTGGAGGATCTGCGCAAGGAGCTGAACACCATCCGCCGCGATCTGAAGGCGCCGGTGACGATGGATCCGCGCACCACGACCACGCCGCCGCCCGACAATCTGATGGTGTCGCTGGGCGAGAACGAAGCGGAGGCAAAGACGCCCGCGCCGCTGCCGCTGCCCGGCCCGATCGAAGGGCCGATTGCGCCCCCTGCGCCGCCGCAGGCGGAGGCCGTAGCGGTCGAACCGAAAATCCTGCCGCCGAAAGCCGCGAACGAATGAGCGCGGCGCGGGACGAAAGCGACATCGAGGCCAGCCGCGCGCCGTTGATGGATCACCTGATCGAGCTGCGCCAGCGGCTGCTGTGGGCGGTGGTGGCGTTCTTCGTCTGCTTCATCGTCTGCTATATTTTCGCGCAGCCGATCTACAATTTTCTCGCCCAGCCGCTGTATCACGCGCTGGAAGGGCAGCCGAACCAGAGGCTGATCGCGACCGCCCCGCAGGAGACTTTCATCACCTATCTGACGCTGTCGATGTGGGGCGGCGTCTTCCTGTCGTTTCCCATTCTGGCGGTGCAGATCTGGCTGTTCGTGGCGCCCGGCCTTTACCGCGACGAGAAGGCGGCGTTCCTGCCTTATCTGTTCGCGACGCCGGTGCTGTTCGTGATGGGCGCGGCGCTGGTGCTGTATCTGATCATGCCGATGGCGCTGCACTTCCTGCTGAGCTTCCAGGCTCCGGCGGGGCCGGGCCAGCTGCCGATCCAGCTTGAGGCGAAGGTCTCGGAGTATTTCAGCCTGACCATGTCGCTGATGTTCGCGTTCGGGCTGTGCTTTCAGCTGCCGGTGGCGCTGACGCTGCTGGGACGGGTGGGGATTGTGACCGGTGACGGTCTTGCGAAGGCGCGGCGTTATGCGGTTCTGGGGGTCTTCATCGTGGCGGGTATCCTGACGCCGCCTGACGCCTTGAGCCAGTTCGCCCTGGCCGTGCCGGTGCTGCTGCTCTACGAGATTTCGATCTGGTTGGTGCGGCTGAGCGAGAGGCGCCGGACCATGGCGGCGGAGACACCGGCCGCAGGCTGAGGTCGGCACGCCGGGGCGCCGGGGGCGCCGGCGTATTTTCAGGCTCCCAAAGGCGGGCGGTGCGCCCTATAGGTCTGCGCGCCGGTGGATCGGGGCGACTCGCCGGCTTCATTCCAGAGCTTTGCGCCATGCACGACATCCGTTTCATTCGCGAAAACCCTGAAGCCTTCGACGCCGGACTGGCCAAGCGCGGTCTGGCGGCGCAATCGGGGCAAATCCTGTCGCTGGATACCGCCTCGCGCGCGGTGACGACCAAGTTGCAGGAGATGCAGGCGCGCCGGAACGAGGCGTCGAAGCTGATCGGCGCGGCCAAGGCGCAGAAGAACGAGGCGGAAGCGCAGCGGCTGATGGCCGAGGTGGCCGAGCTGAAAGACGCGCTGGCGGCCGGGGAGCTGGAAGAGAAGGCGCATCAGAAGACGCTGTTCGATGCGCTGGCGGCGATCCCGAACCTGCCGGCCGACGAGGTGCCGCCGGGCAAGGACGACAGCGAGAACGTGGACATCCGCAGCCACGGCGAAGCGCGCGTGCCGAATTTCGCCGCCAGGGAGCATTTCGATCTGGGCGAAGCGCTGGGGCAGATGGATTTCGAGACGGCCTCGAAAATGTCGGGCGCGCGCTTCGTCGTTACGCGCGGCCAGCTGGCGCGGCTTGAGCGCGCGCTGGGCAATTTCATGCTCGATCTGCATACGAACGAGTTCGGCTATGTCGAGACCAATCCGCCGATGCTGGTGCGCGACGAGGCGGTGTTCGGCACGGGGCAGTTGCCGAAATTCGCCGAAGACCTGTTCCGCACCGAGAACGGGTTCTGGCTGATCCCGACCGCCGAGGTCTCGCTGACCAATCAGGTGCGCGAGGCGATCCTGTCGGAAGCCGAGCTGCCGCGCCGCTATACCGCGCTGACGCCGTGCTTCCGCTCGGAAGCCGGATCGGCCGGGCGCGATACGCGGGGGATGATCCGCCAGCATCAGTTCTCGAAGGTTGAGCTGGTCTCGATCACCGCGCCCGAACACTCCGAGGCCGAGCATGAACGTATGACGCAGGCGGCGGAGACCGTGCTGAAGCGGCTGGGTCTTTCCTATCGCACGATGATGCTGTGTTCGGGCGATATGGGTTTTTCGGCGCGCAAGACCTATGACATCGAAGTGTGGCTGCCGGGGCAGGGGCGTTATCGCGAGATTTCGTCGTGCTCGAACTGCGGTGACTTCCAGGCGCGGCGCATGGATGCGCGCTATCGCCCCGGCGGGGAGAAGGGCACGCGCTTCGTGCACACGCTGAACGGATCGGGCCTGGCGGTCGGGCGCGCGCTGATCGCCGTGATGGAGAACTACCAGCAGGGCAACGGCACCATCGCGGTGCCGGACGCGCTGAAGCCCTATATGGGCGGGATCGAAATTATCGGCGGGTAGGCCGGGCGGCGGCGCCAGCCTCCGCCTGGCTTCGGGCCGGATTCCCTCCGTGAGCAGGGAGATACGATTTGGCGATACGCAGGGGTTTTTGATGGCGGCGAAGAAGGCGGCGGGCAAGATCAAGGCGGCGGACAAGGATGGCTGGCGTCCGTTGCGCATTCTGGTCTCTAACGATGACGGCATCCACGCGCCGGGGCTGAAGATCGCGGAGAAGATCGCGCGGGCGTTGAGCGACGATGTGTGGGTGATCGCGCCGGAGACCGAGCAGAGCGGGGCGTCGCATTCGTTGACGCTGTCGCACCCGCTGCGCATCCGGAAAATCTCGCCCAAGAAATATGCCGTGGACGGCACGCCGACCGACTGCGTGATGATGGGCGTGCTGCACATCATGAAGGATCATCGCCCCGATCTGGTGATTTCGGGCGTCAATCGCGGGTCGAACATCGCCGACGACGTGACCTATTCCGGCACCATCGCGGCCGCGATGGAGGGCACCGTTCTGGGCGTGCCGTCGATCGCGCTGAGCCAGGCGTTCAGCTTCGACCAGCATGTGCAGGTGCGCTGGAGCGCCGCCGAGACGTTCGGTCCGCCGGTGATCCGCAAGCTGCTGGCGGCGGGCTGGCCCAAGGAGGTTCTGGTCAACATCAACTTCCCCGACCGCAGCCCGGACAGGGTGGAGGGCGTGCAGGTGACGTCGCAAGGCAAGCGCGATCAGGCGATCCTGCATGTCGATGAACGGGTGGATGCACGCGGCAATCCTTATTTCTGGCTGGGCTTCAAGCGCATCCTGTCGAACCCGCCGGCCGGGACCGATCTGCGCGCCATCTATGACGGCTTCGTCTCGGTGACGCCGCTGCATCTGAACCTGACGGAAGCAGCGACCGTAAAGGCGTTCGAGACCGTTCTGGGGAAGCCCGCCTCGAAGACGCCGCGCAAGGGCAAGCCTCAGCCCAAGGCGATCATCGGCTGATCCAGGATGACCGACGCGCCATCGCCCGACCTCGTTCGCTTGATCATGGATCTGCGGCGTCAGGGCGTGACAGACGCGCGGGTGCTGGATGCGATCGAAAAGACGCCGCGCGCCGCTTTCGTCGAGGAGAGCCAGCGGCCGTTCGCCTATGAGGACCGGTCGCTGCCGATCGGCTGGGGGCAGACGATCAGCCAGCCGTTCATCGTGGGGTTGATGACCCATGCGCTGAAGCTGGGCGAGCGGGCCAAGGTTCTGGAGATCGGCACGGGCTCGGGCTATCAGACCGCGATCCTGTCGAAGCTGGCGCTGCGGGTTTACACGGTGGAACGCTTGCGGCCGCTGATGAAAATGGCGGAACAGCGCTTCAAGGATCAGCAGCTGTCCAACATCGTGACGAAGCACGGCGACGGCTATGACGGATGGGCCGAGCAGGCGCCGTTCGACCGCATTCTAGTGGCGGCGGCCGCGCCGGAGCTGCCGCAGAAGCTGATCGACCAGCTGAAGCCGGGCGGAATTCTGATGTGTCCGGTGGGGCCGCCGGATGCCAGTCAGGTTTTGTTAAGGCTAACCAAGCACGATGGCGGACACAAAGAGGTCGATAGCCTCGGTTTTGTCGCGTTTGTGCCGATGATGCAGGGGGTGGCGCGCGACGGCTGAGCGGGCCTTTGGTCAATTTGAGGGAAGCCCCCATGCGCCCCGTCGTGCTTTTCCGTCTGGTTTTCATCGCCGCCGCCGCGCAGATGGCGGTCGCGTGTTCGTCGACCGGCTATTCCGGTTTCAATCCCTTCGATGGCGACCCGAACGGCCCGCCGCCTGCTCCGAAAATGTGGGAAGGCGCGTATGCCGGCGATGCCGCCGCGCGCGACCCGTATCGCGAGGCCGGCTATAGCGACGGCCGCGTCACGCGCACGGTGAGCGCGCCGTCCGAGCGGATCGCCAAGGCTCCGGTGACGCGCGGATCGCGCGACGACAATTACGGCACCGGCCGGATCGACCAATCCGAGCTGCCGCCGCCGCCGGACGATTATCGCGAGACGGCGCGCGCCCCGGAGCGGGCTTATGACCCGCGCTCGTATGACGAGCCGCGCTCGGGCGGAAACAAGGCGGACCGGACGCTGACCACCTCGCGCTCGGGCGGCGATACCGCCGCGGCCGAACCGGCCGGCGCGACGCACAAGGTGAAGAGCGGCGAGGAACTGAGCGATGTCGCCGACGCCTATGGGGTGCGCGAGGTCGATATCATCAAGGCGAACAGCCTGAAGCCGCCCTATACGCTGAAAGCCGGGCAGAAGCTGACGATCCCGGGGCGCGCGCGTGCCGAAGCGCCGCGCGAGGGCGACTATGTGAAGGTGGGCGAGGTGGCGGTGCCGCAGCCTAAGCCGGCGGTCGGATCGAAGCCCTCGAAGGCCGAGCCGAAGCCGGTGGAGACCGCATCCTCCGAGGGGCCGCGCTTCGATTGGCCTGTATCGGGCAAGGTGATTTCGAGCTTCGGTTCCGGCAGCGACGGTCTGTACAACGAAGGCATCAATATCGCGGTGCCGGCCGGAACGCCGGTGCGCGCGGCCGCTGCAGGCACGGTGCGCTATGCCGGTAACGAGCTGCGCGGCTATGGCAATCTGGTGCTGATCGAGCATGCGGGCGGGTATGTGACCGCCTATGCGCATAATCAGGCGCTGACCGTGAAGCGCGGCGACAAGATCGCGCGCGGCGACGTGATCGCGCGCGCCGGGCAGACCGGCAACGTGAAATCGCCGCAGGTGCATTTCGAAATTCGCAAGGGGACGAAATCGATCGACCCCAAGAAGATGCTTGTCGCGAAGCGGTAGCCGCCGGGTCAGCCCAGCGCGAGGCCGTTGCGGCCTGCGTAATCCTGGATGAACTGCCACGCAACGCGGCCCGAGCGGCTGCCGCGCGTGGCGGTCCATTCGATGGCGGCGGCTTTCGGCGCCTCGCCTTCGGGCAGGCCGTAATGCGCGGCATACCCAGCGCACATCGCGAGGAAATCCTCCTGGCTGCAATTGTGGAAGCCAAGCCAGAGGCCGAAGCGATCCGAAAGCGAAACTTTCTCCTCGACCGCTTCGTGCGGATTGATCGCGGTGGAGCGTTCGTTCTCCATCATGTCGCGCGGCAGGAGATGGCGGCGGTTGGAGGTGGCGTAGAAGATGACATTGGCGGGGCGGCCTTCGATACCGCCGTCGAGCACCGCTTTCAGCGATTTGTAGGACTGGTCGGTCGCCTCGAAGGAGAGATCGTCGCAAAAGACGATGAAGCGGCGCGGCGCGGCGGCGCGCAGCACGCGGAGAAGCGCGGGGAGGCTTTCGATGTCCTCGCGGTGGATTTCGATGAGTATGACCGGCAGCGCGCGGCCACGATTGATGTCGGCATGGGCCGCCTTCACCAGCGAGGACTTGCCCATGCCGCGCGCGCCCCAGAGCAGCGTGTTGTTGGCGGGCAGGCCCTCGGCGAAGCGATGGGTGTTCTCGACAAGCTGGTCGCGGACGCGATCGACGCCCTTCAGAAGCCCGATTTCGACGCGCGAAACCTGCGGCACGGGGGTGAGTCCGGTATCGTCCGGTTGCCAGACATAGGCATCGGCGAGGGCCCAATCGGGGGCCGCGGGCGGGGCCGGGCTGAGGCGTTCCAGAGCGGCGGCGATGCGCGCGAGCAGGAGGCTCTGGTCGCTATCCATTGAATTCATGGGAATTTCCGGTGTTTTTGCCTTGCCGCTATACGCCTTCATCCGCGTTTGAAAAAGCGCCCCCGATAGCTATATTCCGCGCGGTTTCGCCGGTGCTTCGCCGGCGCGGGTTTCTTTGGAGTTTCCCATGTTCGTGACGCCGGCGTATGCCCAGGGTGCGGGCGCGCCCGGCGGTCTGGAAATCTTTATCCAGATCGTCCCCTTCATCCTGATCTTCGTCATCATGTATTTCCTGCTGATCCGTCCGCAGCAGAAGCGCATGAAGCAGCATCGCGACATGGTCGCCGCCGTGCGCCGCGGCGACGTGGTGGTCACGGCCGGCGGGTTCATCGGCAAGATCAAGACGGTGCACGATCCCGAGGACGAAGTGACCGTCGAATTGGCCAAAGGCGTGGAAGTGCGCATGGTCCGCTCATCGATTTCGGACGTGCGGTCCAAGACCGAGCCGCTGCGCGAAGGCAAAGCCGCCGAGAAGGCCGAGTAGTCCTACATGATCTATTTCAGTCGCCGCACGATCTGGACCTCGATCCTGATCTGCATCGTGGCCGTGCTAATCGCGCTGCCCAATGTCCTGCCGCAGGCCTGGCGCGAGCAGATGCCGAGCTGGCTTCCGCAGAACACGCTGAGCCTTGGTCTCGACCTGCGCGGCGGATCGCAGCTGCTGCTCGAGGTGGATGTCACGGCGGTTTACAAGGAGCGGCTGGAATCGATGCGCGAAGACGCCCGGCGGGCGCTGCGCGAAGCGAATATCCGTCACACCATCACCGTTCAGGGCGCGGACTCGCTGATCGTGAAGCTGACCGACCCCTCCGATCTGGCGGCGGCGGAAGCTAAGCTGAAGCCGCTGATCCAGTCGGTCGAGGCCGGCCTTCTTGGCGGCGGTGCGAATAACTACACGCTGACCTCGTCGGCCGGGGACGGCACGCTGACCTTCAAGATGACGGAGGGCGCTGCGACCTATTACCGGACGCAGACGCTGGGCCAGTCGATCGAGATCGTGCGCCGCCGTGTGGACGAACTGGGCACGAAAGAGCCGACGATCCAGCAGCAGGGCGCCGACCGCATTCTGGTGCAGGTGCCGGGGCTTTCCGATCCGGCGCGCCTGAAGGAACTGATCGGCAAGACCGCCAAGCTGGAATTCCGCATGGTGGACGAGCAAGGCGATGTGCAGGCGGCCCTGCAGGGTCGCGTGCCGGTGGGCTCGGAGCTCCTCTATGAAGTCGGGCCGAACGGGCAGCAGATTCCCTATCTGATCGAGAAGCGCGTGATCGTGACCGGCGACCAGCTGGTGAATGCGCAGCAATCGGTCGATCAGCGCTCGGGCAAGCCGGTGGTGTCGTTCACCTTCGACTCGCAGGGC
>JAPUEF010000088.1 GCA_027492655.1 Alphaproteobacteria bacterium
TCGGCATCTATGGCCTGATCCGCAAGGTTGTGCCGGTCGGCTCGCTGCCGGGCCTGGCGATCGAGACGACGGTGCTGCTGCCCGCCGCGCTGGCGGCTGCCGCCTGGTATCTGTTGATCGCCGACGGGCGCGGTTTCGTATCGGATATGTCCACCAGCTTGTTGCTGGCGGCGGGCGGGATCGTGACGGCGGTGCCGTTGCTGCTGTTCGCGACCGCCGCGCGCAAGATGAGCTATGCCGCGCTCGGCTTCGTCCAGTATCTGGCGCCGACGCTGCAGTTCCTGCTCAGCCTGTTCATTTTCGACGAGCCGCTGAAGCCGGCGCAGCTTGCCTGTTTCCTGCTCATCTGGACGAGCATCGCTGTTTTCAGTTTCGACATGTGGCGCAAGATGCGCGCCGACCGGATGATCGAGATCGCCTGACGCCGCGGGGCAGGGCGCCTGTCTTAGACGATCCGCCAGCCCAGCGTTTCGCCGGCGTGGAACGGAACGACCTCGCCGATCGTGGCGGGCACGACGGTCTCGCCGCGTTCCAGCGTGATCGTGCCGCCGTTCAGGGGCAGGCCATAGAAATTCGGGCCATGCTCGCTGGCGAAGCCCTCGAACTTGTCGAGCGCGCCTTCCTGATCGAACACCGCGATATAGGATTCCAGCGCATAGGGCGCGTTGAAGATGCCGGCGCAGCCGCAGGCGGCTTCCTTCGTGTGCACCGCGTGCGGCGCGCTGTCGGTGCCGAGGAAGAATTTGGGCGAGCCCGACACGGCCGCGGCGCGCACCGCCAGCCGGTGCTGCTCGCGCTTCGCGACGGGCAGGCAATAGGCGTGCGGGCGGATGCCGCCGACGAGCATCGCGTTGCGGTTGATGTGCAGATGCTGCGGCGTGATCGTCGCGCCCACGTTTGCCGGGGCGCTCTTCACGAATTCGACCGCCTCGGCCGTCGTGATATGTTCGAACACGATCTTCAGGTCGGGCAGCTTTTTCACCAGCGGGGCGAGCGTGCGGTCGATGAACACCGCCTCGCGGTCGAAGATGTCGACGTCATGGTCGGTCACCTCGCCATGGATCAGCAGCGGCATGCCGATTTCCGCCATGCGTTCGAGCACGCCCATGATGTTCGCGACGTCGGTGACGCCATGCGCGCTGCCCGTCGTGGCGTGCGCCGGATACAGCTTTGCGGCGGTGAACACGCCCTCGGCATGGCCGCGCGCGATTTCGTCGGGGTCGCTGTGGTCGGTCAGATAGGCGACGATCAGCGGCGTGAAATCATATTCGGCCGGAACCGCCGCGCGGATGCGGTCGCGATAGGCGGCGCCCTCGCTGGCGGTCGTTACCGGCGGCGACAGGTTCGGCATGATGATCGCCCGCGCGAACTGGCGCGCGGTATAGCGCGCGACATGGTCGAGCATCGCGCCGTCGCGCAGATGGACGTGACAGTCGTCGGGGCGGCGGATTGTCAGGCGATCGGTCATGCGAAAACTCGTTGTTGCGACAAGCGGGCTTGGCTTTGGCTGGGGCGTCCCTAGATTATCGGCATGGCCAATACCACCCTCATCGATCGTGCCCTCATCCGCTTGTCGGGAGAGGACGTCCGCGGCTTTCTGCAGGGCCTCGTCACCAACGACATGGCGGGCAACCTGCCGGTCTGGGCGGCGCTGCTGACCCCGCAGGGCAAGGCGCTGTTCGATTTCCTGGTCTGGGGCGACGAGGAGGACGTGCTGATCGATTGCTAGCGCGCGGAGGCGGCCGATATCGCCAAGCGGCTGACGCTGTACCGCCTGCGCCGCGCGATCACGATCGAGCCCGAACCCGACCTGTGCGTCCATTGGGCGCGTGAGGGCGACCTGGGCGTCGTCGATCCCCGCCTGTCCGGCCTGGGCCAGCGCTGGCTGGCCCCCGCGGACGGCGATGCAGGCGTCGACGCCGAGTGGACGGCGCATCGCCTGGCGCTGGGCGTTGCGGAGGGCCGCGCGGAACTGGGCGACGGCGCGACACTGTGGCTGGAATGCAATGCCGCCGAACTGAACGGCGTAAGCTTCAGCAAGGGCTGTTATGTGGGCCAGGAAAATACGGCACGGATGAACTGGCGGCAAAAGATCAACCGCCGCATCGTCGTCGTGCCGATCGCCGATGCCGACGAAAAGCGACAGATTATCGCCTATCCCGAACTCGGCTGGTCGGTCGAGCATCGCCGGGTCGAGGCGATCAACCCCGCCGCCGCGCCCGACTGGATGCGCCCGGCACTGACCGCCCCCGGTTCATGACAGATGCAGCCGCGCATGATAAGCTTCCGGCCATGCGCACCCTGTTGATTTCCGCGGCGCTTGCCGTCGCATTCGCCTCGACGTCGGCGATGGCCGGCGATCCGCTCGTCCCAGTCGATCCCGAGGAAGCGTCCGCACCCGCCCGGCTGGTGCCGCTGGCGCCCGCCTCGCCGTGGACCGCGCGCTTCGCGGCGGCGGCCGACGAGCTGCTGCCCGCGCTGCGTTCGCAGGACGAACGCGAATGGGCGCCGCTGCTCGGCGGACAATGGCTGGCTCCGGCGGAGCGGGAGCGGGTGTCGGCGCTGTTGCAGGAACGGCGGAGCCCGTTCCGCCATGCGCTGTTCTCAAAGGGATTCACCCAGCGTGCGATCCTGGGGTGGCAACCGCCCGCGACGCTGACCGCCGACGAGCAGGCGGCGATCGAGGCAAGGCCGGAGGCGGAGGCGATCGTCTGCTGGTCGTCCGGGGGTGACGGCGAATGGCCGGGCACCGCGATCGAGGCCGACAACCGGCCCGGCCGTCCCTATGCCTGCGCGCGCATCACCT
>JAPUEF010000089.1 GCA_027492655.1 Alphaproteobacteria bacterium
CTGTGGCATCGACGGCGCGGATTTTGTTGAGGCGGGTGAGCGAGACGACGATCTGGTCGCCGCTGTCATCGGGAATCTGGCCGCCGACGAGGCCGGTATTGCCGCCCTGGGGCACCAGCGCGGTGCGCGTCTCGGCGGCGAGGCGGACGATGGCGGCGACCTCGTCCGTCGTGCCGGGGCGCAGAACCAGCGCCGCCCGGCCCGTCCAGCGGTCGCGCCATTCGGTGAGATAGGCGGCCTGGTCGGCGGGCTCGGCCAGCGCCTGGTCCGGCGGGACCAGCGCGGCGAAGCGGGTGATGAGGTCTGGCGTGAGGCTCATTCATGACCTGGGTGGTAATGCCGGGGCTAATTAAATTTGCAGATTTTGGCGATTGTATCCGGGCCGTGCGAGGTTCCGCAAAGTTCGTAGCTCGCCCTTTACCCGCCGCGACGACGTTGCACGATATAGGAATACTTTCAAGTCCGGCTTGCGCGATGTGGATCGACGGGTATGATTCATGCCGACATTCGAGGTAACGCGAAGCGAAGGGGCGGATGACGTTGAAAGTTCTGCGGGTCGAAGACCTGCCCATGGAGACGCTGACGGGTACCGTGGTTTCGTGCCAGATCTGGTCTGAAACCCACGTGCATGGGAGTTCTTCCTCGCAAAGCAGTTTTGTCGGACCACAAGGCGGCCACGTCTCGGCGCCCGCCGTCTCTATCTCGTCGACGACCACAGAAAAGCTGCAGCTGTTCATACGTCGTGACGACGGCAAGGAGTTCACGCAGAGATTTATCCGCGCCGGAGTCGGCATACGCGAGGGCAATCGCGTCTCCATCGTCTACGTGCCCAAAATCGGCGACGAGCCGATGGCGCTGTCCAACCATGACACCGGCAAGAGCCGCATCTTTGAAAACCGTATCCAGCCGTTCGTCACAACGACATATTCAAGTCCGGAAAACAGGACGACCCATAGAATTCTGTCCTACGTCAACCTGATCGGCTTTCTGGCGCTTGTGTATTTCGGGTTCTCCGGCGATCTGGCGTGGGTCGATATCCTGCTGGCTACGCTACTTCTGCTGGGAAGCATGTTCGCTGCCTTCCTCGTCGGGCCTAAAGTGCCCGCAGGACTGTACGATGGCATCAAGGCGGCTATTCAGAAGCGCGTGGATGACGCGATGGCGGCGGACAAAGCCGCCGCGACCTAAATCAGGTCGCGCGTCATGTAGCGGGCGTCGCCGCCATAGGTGGCGAGCTTTTCTGCGAGGGCGGGCGTGGTGGCGTCGGTGAAGCCGTGGCGCGTCCAGAAGGGGACAGAATTATTGACCGCGACAAGGGCGATGCGGTGCAGGCCGTGCGCCCGCGCGAGCGTATCCAGTTCCTCGACGATGGCGCGGGCCGCGCCCCGGCCGCGCGTTTCGGGCAGAAGCGCGATGTCGTGGATGTACCAGACGTCCGGATGGGCGGGGAGCGCGTGGAGGTGGGTGTCGAGCGCGGGCGGCGCGGCGTCGATCCAGCGATGGCTGAGGAGATAGGCGGCGGGACCATCCGCGCCGTCGAAGACGAAGCACCCTGTGGGATCGAGCGCGAGGCGCTCGGCGGCGATGGCGGGATCTTCCGGGTAATCCGGGTGGACGATCGCGGCGATATGCGCGACGGCGGCAAGATCGGCGCGCGTCATGGGACGCCAGCGTGGAGGATGGGATTGTAGACCAGGCACAGGCGGGAAGCCGTAGTTTCGGGCCGCGCCGTCAAGCCAGCGAATGTCGCCGCGCTTGCCTTCTTCCGAGGCGGCGAGAAGAACGCCGATGAGCTTGAGTGTCAGCTCAAGCGCCTGCACGGCATCGACGCCGCCGACGTGGCTGTGTCGCGGTTCCTTCAGCCCGGTAATGCTGTAGGGACAGAAATAATTGGCGGGCGGCGGATCGTCGGGAAACGGCAGCGGCTTCCCGATCGACACGATGACCGGCGTGCCATCGCGCAAGACGAGTTCACGTGTCGCGATGATCTCGCCGAGTTCGTGGCGGGCCATGGGTTGCTCCGGCGCTTTGCGTCACGCCCCCTCCACCATGCTTCGCATGGTCCCCCTCCCCCGTGAACGGGGGAGGATCAAGGGAGGGTTATTCCGCTGCGAGCTTGAGGCCGGGGGCGGCGGCGCGGACCTGTTCGGTGACGTGGGCTTCGAACTTGGCGAAGTTCTTGATGAACATATCGACCAGTTTCGCGGCCTGTGCGTCATAGGCGGCCTTGTCGGCCCAGGTGTCGCGCGGGTTCAGGATGGCCGTATCGACGCCCGGCACCGCAACCGGTACCTGGAAGCCGAAATTCGGATCGATGCGGAACTCGACCTTGGCGAGCGAACCGTCGAGCGCAGCGTTGAGCAGCGCGCGGGTCGCCTTGATCGGCATGCGGCTGCCGGTGCCGAACTGGCCGCCCGTCCAGCCGGTGTTGACCAGCCAGCAATCGACCTTGTGTTCGGCGATGAGGTCTTTCAGCAGATTGCCGTATTCCGACGGATGACGCGGCATGAAGGGCGCGCCGAAGCAGGTGCTGAAGGTCGGCTGCGGTTCCTTGCCGAGACCCTTTTCGGTGCCCGCGACCTTGGCGGTGAAGCCCGAAAGGAAGTGATACATCGCCTGGTCGGGCGTCAGCTTGGCGATCGGGGGCAGCACGCCGAACGCATCTGCCGTGAGCATGATGACGTTTTTCGGGTGTCCGGCGCGGCCGGTGTCCGAGGCGTTCGGGATGAAGTGGATGGGGTAGGCGCCGCGCGAGTTTTCCGCGAGCGTCGCATCGTCGAGATCGAGCTCGCGGGTCAGCTCGTCCATCACCACGTTCTCCAGCACCGTGCCGAAGCGCTGGGTGGTGGCGTAGATTTCCGGCTCGGCCTCAGGCGAGAGACGGATCATCTTGGCGTAGCAGCCGCCTTCGAAATTGAAGACGCCCGATTCCGACCAGCCATGCTCGTCATCGCCGATCAGCGTGCGCGAGGCATCGGCCGAGAGCGTGGTTTTGCCGGTGCCCGACAGGCCGAAGAAGATGGCGGACGCGCCGTCCTTGCCGACATTGGCCGAGCAGTGCATCGGCATGACGCGCTTGGCCGGCAGCAGGAAGTTGAGAATCGTGAAGACCGACTTCTTCATCTCGCCCGCATAGGAGGTGCCGCCGATGAGGATGAGCTTCTTGGTGAAGTTCACGCCGATGACGGTGCCGCCGGCGGTGCCGTGGCGCTTGGGATCGGCGCGGAAGCCCGGGAAGTCGATGATCGTGAATTCGGGGAGGAAATCCTCCAGCGCTTCCATTTCCGGACGGATCAGGAGGTGGCGCACGAAAAGCGAGTGCCAGGCGAGTTCGGTGACGATGCGGACATTCACGCGGTGGCGCAGGTCCGCGCCGCCGTGGAGATCCTGCACGAACAGCTCCTTGCCCTGCGCGTAGGCGAGGAAGGCTTCCTCCAGCGCGTCGAAATGGGCGGGGCTCATCGCCTTGTTATTGTCCCACCAGATCGTGTTCTCGGTGAGGGCGTCGCGTACCGTGAACTTGTCGCCGGCCGAGCGGCCGGTGTGCTCGCCGGTCTGTACGACCAGAGCGCCGTCCTTCGACAGATCGCCCTCGCCCGCCGCGACGGCGGTTTCGACCAGAACGGCCGTGCCGTAGTTCCTGTGCGCCGCGGCCTGGTTGCGGAAGCCCTGGGCTTCCAGGCCTTGACGCGAAATCTTCGGGCCGGTCTGTTCCACGCGGGTCGCTCCTTACGCAAAGCCGCGCGCCGTGGGGCGCGCCGGGTCGGGTGTCTCTTCTGGGCGGCTTTCACGCGCCGCCACCGCTTTTCAGGGAAAGGGCAAGGCCCTCATACAGGGCCGGAGAGGGGTCCGCAATCGGCGGCATCTCGGGAATTCCTGTTTCAAATGAGGGGCTTACCGTGCTGCACCTGCGAAGGCTGCGGCAGGCCGCCGCAGTTAAGGCGTTGATGCGCAAGCGGTTTCAGGCCCCGCTTCCGGCGTCGGCGCGTCATAGGGCCGACGCTTAACCGTCACATCAGACTGCTCCGCCGCCGAGGCGACGTGGCGTCAGCATCGCGCCGGCCCGGCCGCGATGCTAGGCAGACGTCGTGACGCCATCGCCTGCCCATCATGTCTGACATCCAGGAACCGCCGGTGCTGCCGCCGGCGCGGGTCGCGCCCGCCGCGACGCCGCGCGCCGAGGCCTGGGCGATGCTGCGGCTGGCCGGGCCGGTGATCGTCGCCCGCGCCGGGCTGGTGGTCATGCTGACCGTCGATACGCTGATGACCGGGCAGGCCGGCGCGGGCGAGATCGCCAAACTGGGCCTGGGGCTTTCGCCCGTGATGGTCTTCATGCTGGCGACCGTCGGGCTGTTGCAGGGTTCGATGGTGCTGATCGCGCAGGCCAACGGGGCGCGCGACTATGCCCAGTGCGGCGCGGTATGGCGCGTGGCGCTGATCCACGCCGTGCTGCTGGGCTCGTGCTTCGCGCTGATCGGCGTGGTGGCCGAGGATATTTTTCTGGCCATCGGCCACGACGCCGAACTCGCCGCAGGGGCGGCGGCCGTCACCCGGCAATTCGCCTGGGGTATGCCGGGCGTTCTTCTGTATGTCGCGACCGGCTATCTGCTGGAGGGGATCGGGCGGCCGCGCGCGGGCATGATCATCATGCTGGCCGCGAACGTGCTGAACGTCTTCGCCGACGGCGTGTTCGCGCTGGGTTGGTGGGGCCTGGTCGAGCCGATGGGCGCGGAAGGCGCGGTGATGACCACCAGCGCCCTGCGCTGGGGTATTTTCTTCGCGATCCTGATCGTCGTGCTGACGATGAAGGACCGCGCCGTCTATGGCGTGACCGGCGCGCGGACGCCGTTCTTTCCGGTGGCGCGGCGGTTGTGGAAGATCGGCGCGCCGGTGGCGGTGACGGGGGCCTGCGAGAACGGGGCCTATGCCGCGTTGGCGCAGATGGCGGGCCTGATCGGGGCGGCGGCGCTGGCGGCGCATCAGGTGACGATCAACGTGCTGACGCTCGCCTATATGGGCGCGAACGGTATGGCGGCGGCGACCAGCGTGCGGGTGGGCAACGCGGTGGGGCGCGGCGACCGGCACGGGCTCGCCCTTTCGGGCTGGACGGGGATCGCGCTGGGGGCGGGGCTGATGTCGATCGCCTCGATCGTTTTCCTGATCTTCCCGCGCGCGATCGGCGATCTGTTCCTGCACGGGGCCGCGGACTCGATGGACATCGTCGCCGCGACGCTGACGGCGGCGGGCGTCTTCATCGTGTTTTCGGGCAGCATGGCGGTCGCCATGGGCGCGCTGCGCGGCGCGGGCGACATGATGATCGTGATCCTGGCCTATGCGCTGGGCTATGCGCTGATCGGGGCGACGATGGCCTGGGTGTTCGCTTTCCCGCTGAAGCTGGGCGCGCCCGGCCTGATCTATGGCCTGCTGACCGGGATATTGCTGGGGCTGGCGGTGCTGCTGGCGCGCTTCCGCGTGGTGGCGCGGCGGGGCGCGGCGCGGGCCTGAGGCGGGCGTGATCGAGGCGAGCGTGATTCAGGCGCTTCACAGCGGCGGGCCCGTGGAGGACAGTCGGCCCGCGCACAGCCATTCCGGAGCGACGTGACGAAGCCCGCCAAAATCCGCGCCGGCCGCCCTTCGAAGGACGCGCCGCCCCGCGCCGGCCACATCATCGCGATCGCCGCCGCGATGTTCCTGAAGCACGGCTATCGCGGCGTTTCCATCGACGCCGTCGCGGCGGCGGGCGGCGTCTCCAAGGCGACCATCTACAGTCATTTCGGCGACAAGCCGGGGCTGTTCGCCGCCGTGGTGAGCGATCTGGTCAGTACGCATGCCGACGAAGCCGGGCTGACGGCCGCCTTCGCGCTGCCCCCGGCCGAGGGGCTGGCGGCCTTCGCGCGGCTGTCTCTGTCGCTGATGGGCAGCGAGCAGGGCCTGGAGCTGTTCCGGCTGGTGATCGGGGCGTCGCACGACTTTCCGCCGATCGGCGAGATTTTCCATCAGCGCGCCATGGGCGTGATGATCGGGCGGCTGGAAACCTATCTGGCGCGGCTTCACGCCGAGGGGCGGCTGACCGTACCCGACCCCACGATGGCGGCCTTCCAGTTTCTCGGCCTCTACAAGGAGGCGCTGTTCTGGCCGCGTCTGGTGGTCGGCCCGCGTTCGCCGGTGCTGCTGAAACCCGAGACGGTGATCGCCCGGGCGGTCGAGATTTTCATGGCGGCCCATGCGCCCCTTGCGAGGCCGCGCCGGAATAAATAGAACTTCATCGTTCTATTTATGGAGAGCGCCATGCCGTTCGAGCGTCAGGACGTCACGTTCCGCAGCGAAGGCATCGATTGCGCCGGCTGGCTGTATCTGCCCACCGGGGCCAAAGGCCCCGTCCCCGGCATCGCGATGGCGCACGGCATCGCGGCCGTGAAGGAATTGCTGGACGTGCCGGCCTTCGCCGAAGCCTTCGCCGAGGCCGGTTTCGCGGTGCTGCTGTTCGATTATCGCTTCTGGGGCGCATCGGCCGGTGCGCCGCGCCACCAGATTTTTCCGGCCCAGCAGATCGAGGATTTCCGCAACGCCCTGTCGTTCCTCGGCGCGCATGAGGCGGTGGATGCCGGGCGGTTGGGCGTATGGGGAACGTCGTTCGCGGGCGGCCATGCGCTGCATCTTGGGGCGTTCGATCCGCGCGTGCGCTGTGTCGTGTCGCAGGTGCCGGCGGTGGATATCCTGCGGAACCTGAAACAGGTTTCGCCGCCGGAAGCGATCGAAGGCATCCGCGCCGCCTTCGCGGCGGACCGGGCGCATATCTTCGCGGGCGGCGAGGGCGCGGTGCTGCCGGTGGTCGCGCCCGATGGCGAGGCCTGTCTTCTGCCCGGCGCGCATAACCGCGCGGTGCGCGAGCGCGCGATGGCCGAACTGCCCCAGCTCGGCAACACCATCACGCTGGCCTCGTTCGAGCGGTTGCTGGAATACGCGCCGGGCCTGATCGCCGACCGCATCGCGCCGACGCCGCTGCTGATGATCGTGGTGGAAGACGACGAACTGACCCCGCCCGATCTGGCGCTGGAAGCCTTCGCGCGCGCAGGGGAGCCGAAATCACTGCTGAAGATGCAAGGCGGGCACTATATGCCGTATCGCAGCGAAAGCCGGGAGGGGTTCGCCACCGCCAGCGCCGCAGCCGCCGCCTGGTTCACCCGGCATCTGATGCGCTGATGCGTTATTGCGATTGATTCGCAATTACAGACTTTCTATGTTCGGGCCATGTCCGACATCGCCCCCTATCGTCTGTTCAACGCTGTCCTCGCCCGGAAGAAGGCGCTGTCGCCGGCGCTGTGCCGCATCACCTTCAAGGGCGAGGAGGTGCGCGCGATGGCGACGCGGGCCCCCGACCAGCGGATCAAGATTTTCTTTCCCGATAGCGTGGGGCAGCCCCCGGCCCTGCCGGTTGAGGGCTGGCAGGCCGCCTATCAGGCGATGAGCCCGGCCGCCCGGCCGCCGCGCCGGACCTATACGATCCGCCATCTGCGCGCCGAGGCGGGCGAGGTCGATGTCGATTTCGTGCTGCACGGGGCGACCGGGCCGGCCTCGGCCTGGGCGATGAGCGCCCTGCCCGGCGCGCCCGTCCAGATCATCGCGCCCAATGCGGCGCATCAGGGCGACATGCGCGGCTATGAGTGGCGGCCGCCGGCGGATGTGCGCCACGTCCTGCTGATCGCCGACGAGACGGCGCTGCCGGCCGTCGCCGGCATTCTGGAAGAGCTGGCGCAGAGCCCGAACCCACCCGCGACGCAGGCGTTCCTGGAGGTGCCGAGCGCGGCGGACCGCATCGCCCTGCCGGACTGGCCGGGCCTGCGGCTGACCTGGCTGCCGCGCGAGAGCGGCGAAAGCGAGGGGGCGCTGATCGCCGCAGCCGCCGCCCGGGCGCTGGTGCCGACGCTGGGCGCGGCCAATGACGACGCGCTGGCGGAGGTCTATATCGACCGCGAAATCCTGTGGGAACTGGGCGACGGCGCCGGCGGCGGCTTCTATGGCTGGGTGGCCGGCGAAAGCGAGGCGGTGATGACGATCCGCCGCCTGCTGATCAAGGAACGCGGGGTGGATCGCCGCGCGATGACGCTGATGGGATACTGGCGGCGCGGGCGAGCGCTGGACGACGCGGCGTAAGGGGCGGCATAAGGCGTCAGGTTCAAAGACTTGGCCTTGCTTGCGCCCTTCGCTAGGGTCGCGCTTTCCCTGCACCGGACGGGTCCGGCGCGCCAGAATCCGGATCTCATGCCGACCATCGCCCTCGTCGACGACGACAAGAACATCCTGACCTCGGTCTCCATCGCGCTGGAGCAGGAGGGCTATCACGTCCGCACCTATACCGACGGGGCGGCGGCGCTGGCGGCGTTCTCGTCCACCCCGCCCGATCTCGCCGTGCTGGACATCAAGATGCCGCGCATGGACGGCATGGAAGTGCTGCGCCGCCTGCGCGAGAAAAGCGAATTGCCGGTGATCTTCCTGACCTCGAAGGACGAGGAGATCGACGAGCTGATGGCGCTGAATGCGGGCGCCGACGACTACATCAAGAAGCCGTTCTCGCAGCGTCTGCTGCTGGAGCGGGTGCGGGCGGTGCTGCGCCGCGCCGAGGCGCGCGCCGGAATCGGCGCGAAGGACGGGGCGGCGGCCGATCCGGCGCAGGCCGCCTTCACGCGCGGCAAGCTGATGATGGACCCGCAGCGCCACGCGACGTTGTGGGGCGGCAAGAACGTGACGCTGACCGTCACCGAATTCCTGATCCTGCAGGCGCTGGCGCAGCGCCCCGGCTTCGTGAAAAGCCGCGATCACCTGATGGACGCGGCCTATGACGATCAGGTCTATGTCGACGACCGCACCATCGACAGCCACATCAAGCGGCTGCGCAAGAAGTTCAAGACGGTGGACGACGATTTCGATTCCATCGAGACGCTGTACGGCGTCGGCTATCGCTTCAAGGAAGCCTGAAGACCGCCATGGCCAGCCCCGCCGATAAAGCGCCACGGCGGCGCAGGCGCGGGCTGACGCGGCTGATCATCGCGCTGAACCTCATCGCGCTGTTCGTGCTGATCGCCGGGTCGTTCTGGCTGAACATGCGGCGCGTCGGGATGATCGACGAACGCATCCTGAGCCTGAAGACCCAGGGCGCGATCATCGCGGCGGCGCTGGCCGAGACCGCGACGCTGGGGCCCGAGGCGATGGGCGTGGACAACGAGCTGGCGATCCCGCTGATGCGGCGGCTGATCGCGCAGACCAACGCCCGCGTGCGCCTGTTCGACCGACGGGGCCAGCTGCAGATCGACAGCCGGGTGATCGTGCCCTCGAACGAGGTGGTGGCGATGCGCCTGCCCGAACCGGATTCGTGGTTCTGGTCGGAGAGCCTGGACGGCATCTATCAGTGGCTGGCGCGCTGGGCCCCCGGCGCGGACTATCCGCCCTATCAGGAACTGCAGGGCAGCGACGGCACCTTCTATGGCGAGGTGGGGGAGGCGCTGCAGGCGCGGCCGTCGAGCGCCATCCGCACCAATTCGACGGGCGATCTGATCCTGTCGGTGGCGGTGCCGGTGCAGCGTTATCAGCTGGTGCTGGGCGTGCTGCAGCTGACCAACGAGGGCGGCGACATCGGATTGATCCTGCGGCAGGAGCGCATCGCGATCCTGCAGCTGTCGCTGATCGCCATCGCGGTGATGGTCGGCACCTCGATCCTGATGGCGCGCAATATCGCGCGGCCGATCCGGGCGCTGGCGGACGCCGCCGACACGGCGCGCACCCGCGTGAAGGGCCGCGCGCCGATTCCCGATTTCTCCGGCCGGCGCGACGAGATCGGCGATCTTTCAGGGTCGCTGAACGCGATGACCGACGCGCTGTATGACCGCATCGACGCGATCGAACAGTTCGCCGCCGACGTGGCGCACGAGATCAAGAACCCGCTGACCTCGCTGAAGAGCGCGGTGGAGACCATGCGGCGGGCCAATCCCGAGCAGCAGCAGCGTCTGCTGAGCGTGATCGAGGACGACGTGACGCGGATGAACCGGCTCGTCACCGACATTTCGGACGCCTCGCGTCTGGACGCCGAGCTGGCGCGCGAGAAGGCGGGGCCGATGGATCTGGTGCGGCTGGCGAACGAGGTGGCCGCGATCTGCCGCAAGGAGACCGGGCCGGCCATCGGCGTGGAGAGCGATCTGCCCACGCAGCGCAACGGGCTGGTCGTGACGGGGCTGGACGGATCGCTGGGACAGGTGCTGCGCAATCTGATCGACAATGCAGTCTCGTTCTCGCCCGAGGGCGGGACGGTGCGGGTGCGGCTGCGTCGCGAGCCGCGCCATGCGGTGATCGAGGTGGAGGACGACGGGCCAGGCATTCCGCCGGAGCATCTGGAGGACGTCTTCAAACGCTTCTACACCTCGCGCCCCGACGAGCATTTCGGCCAGAACTCGGGCCTCGGGCTTTCCATCTCGAAGCAGATCGTCGATGTTCACGGGGGGACGATCCGCGCCGCCAACCGGCCCGGCCCGACGCCGGACACGCATGGCGGCGCGATCTTCACCATCCGCCTGAATCTGCCGTGACGCGGGAGAGGCGCATGAGCGCGGAAACACAGATTCGCATCCACGCGACGCTGGTGGCGCTGAAGCGCGACGGCGGCGGCCAGGGCGCGCTGCTGATCGGGCCGCCGGGCAGCGGCAAATCCGATCTGGCGCTGCGGCTGATCCATGAAGGGGCGATGCTGGTCGCCGACGATCAGGTAGATGTGAGCTTCAATCACGGCGGATTGTGGGGCGCCGCCCCGGCCAAGATCGCCGGGCTGATCGAGGCGCGGGGCATCGGGCTTCTGCGCCTGCCCCACGCGCCGGGCGCGCGCATCTCGGCGGTGTTCGATCTGACGCCGGGGGCGCCGATCGAGCGCCTGCCGGAGCGGCGCTGGTATCAGCCGCCGCAGACCTTCCGCGCCCGCGGCGGCGCGCTGCGCATCCCGCTTTATGCGCTGAGCCCGTTCGAAGCCTCCGCCACCGCCAGGATCACGCTGGCGCTGACGGGGCGCGTCGAAAGCTAGAGCGCGTTCACCGGCAGCTTCAGGAAAACCCGGCCCTTGCCGGAGGGTTCGGGCAACGCGCCGGCCTGAATGTTCACCTGGAGCGAGGGCAGGATCAGCACCGGCGCGGCGAGGGTTTTGTCGCGGGCCTGACGCATCGCGACGAAATCCGCCTCGCCGACGCCGTCATGGACGTGGACGTTCCCGGCGCGTTCGGCGGCGACGCTGGTTTCCCAGGCATAGGCGCTGCGGCCTTCGGGCAGATAATCGTGGCAGACGAAGATGCGGGTTTCCGGCGGCAGCGCCAGGATCTTGCGGATCGAGCGATAGAGCGTCGCCGCATCGCCGCCGGGAAAATCGGCGCGGGCGGTGCCGTAGTCGGGCATGAACAGCGTGTCGCCGACGAAAGCCGCATCATCGATGAGATAGGTGACGCAGGCCGGCGTATGGCCGGGCGTGTGCAGCACGCCGATGTCGAGATCGCCGAGCTTCAGCGTATCGCCTTCATCGACGAGCACGTCGAAGACGCGGGTGGGCGCTTCTGTTTCAAACAGGGCGCCGAAAGCCTGCTGCACGGTTTCGATATGGCGGCCGATGACGATCTTCGCGCCGGTGAGGCGGCGGATATGATCGGCGGCCGACAGGTGATCGGCATGGGCATGGGTTTCGAGCACGTAGTCGAGGACGAGACCGTCCGCGCGGGCTGCGTCGAGCACCGCGTCGGCGGAGGCCGTGGACAGGCGCGCGGACTTGGGGTCGAAATCGAGCACCGGGTCGATGATGGCGGCGCGGCGGGTCGCCGGATCGGCGACGAGATAGGTGACGGTGTTGGTTGCGGTGTCGAAGAAAGGACGAATGATGAGTTTCATGGCGATGGCCTCCTGCCCCTTACATATTAGCTATTGCTAATTTAGCAAGTTCTAATATATTACCGTCATGTTCGATCTCGCGACCTTCGACATCTCGGCCTTCGAGGCCAGCGCCGCTGAAGCCGCAAAGCTTCTGCGGGCGCTGGGCAACGAACGGCGGCTGATGATCCTGTGTCAGCTGGTGGACGGCGACATGACGGTGGGCGAATTGCTGCCCGGGTCCGGCCTGTCGCAATCGGCGCTGTCGCAGCATCTGGCGGTGCTGCGCAGCGAAGGCATCGTGGCGACCCGCCGCGAAGGCCAGTCCATCCGCTACCGGATCGCCAATGACGCCGCCGTGAAACTGGTGTCGACGCTCGCGGAGATCTTCTGTCCCCCAGGCATGAGGAAACCCGCATGAGCACGCTGACCGCCCTGAAACCCGCCGATGTCGAAGCCCGCCTGAAGGCGGGACGCGCGGTGCTGATCGATATTCGCGAGGCCGACGAATATGCCCGCGCCCATGTGCCGGGCGCGCTGTCGCGGCCTCTGTCGTCGTTCGAGCAGGCCAATCTGAAGCTGGTGGCCGGCAAGGACGCGATCTTCGCCTGCCGGTCGGGCATGCGGACGGGCGCGAATTGCGACCGGCTGGCCGCCCGGATCGACGGCGAGGCCTTCGTGCTGGAAGGCGGTCTGGACAACTGGACGAAGGCCGGGTTGCCGGTGACGACCGACGCCAAAGCCCCGCTGGAGATGATGCGTCAGGTGCAGATCGCCGCCGGATCGCTGGTCCTTACCGGCGTGCTGCTGGGATATCTGATCCATCCGGCAGGGTTCGGCCTCGCCGCCTTCGTCGGCGCGGGCCTGACTTTCGCCGGGGTCAGCGGCTTCTGCGGGATGGCCCGCGTGCTGGCGCTGATGCCCTGGAACCGCCGCGCCGCGGCCTGACGCAGGGCGGTTCCCATGGAAGAGCTGTGGCCTCTGGCCGGCGCGGCGGCGTCCGGCGTTGTTGTCGCGTGGCTGCTGACGGTGTTCGGCGGCGGCGGATCGGTTCTGGCGACGCCGCTGCTGATGGCGGCGGCGGGCGTGACGGATCCGCATGTGGCGATCGGCACGGCGGCCGCCGCCGTGGCCGTGAACGCGGCGGGCGGGCTGGCCGTCCAGGCGCGCGCCGGCCGCGTGAAATGGCCCTGCGCGCTGGTGTTCGGCGGGGCGGGCCTGATCGGCGCGCTGGCCGGGGCGGAGATCGCCAAGTCGATCGACGGGCACAGGTTGCTGTTGTGGTTCGCGGTGGCGATGGCGGCGATCGCCCTGTCGATGCTGCTGCCGAAGCGCGACGAGGGCGACCCCGGCGTGCGGCTGACCCCGGGACTGACGTTGCGCCTCGCCCCGGTGGGGCTGGCGACCGGGCTGGCGGCGGGCTTTTTCGGGATCGGCGGCGGCTTTCTGATCGCCCCCGGCCTGATGGCCGCGACCGGCATGACGCTGGCCAACGCCGCCGCATCCTCGCTGGTTTCGGTGACGCTGTTCGGAGCGGCGACCAGCCTTTCCTATGCCGCGTCGGGCTATATCGACGGGGCCTTGTTCGCCGCTCTGGTGGCGGGCGGACTGCTCGGCACCGCGCTGGGCGCGCCGGCGAGCCGGGCGCTGGCCGGGCGGGCCGGGACGGCACGGCGGATTTTCGCCCTGATGATCCTGGCGGTCGCCGCCTATGTGGCCACGAAAGCGCTGGGCGGGCCTTGAGCGGCGCGGGGCGGCGATAACCCTTGAGGCCTCTTCTGCCGCCGCACGCTTCCTGCTAGAACCCCCAGCCTTGTCAGGGCCTTTGGGCTCGCCGCCTCGTAAAGTTTCGATGATCGGCCTCGTACTGGTAACGCACGGCAGGCTCGCCGACGAACTGATCGCCGCCATGGAGCACGTCGTGGGTCCGCAGACTCACGTGAAGACCGTGTGCATCGGGCCGGACGACGATATGGACAGCCGCCGCAAGGAAATCCTTGAGGCCGCCAAGGCCGCCAATCTGGGCGACGGCGTCATCCTGCTCACCGACATGTTCGGCGGCACGCCCTCGAATCTGGCGATTTCGGTGATGGACAAGGTGAAGGGCGAGGTGATCGCCGGCGTGAACCTGCCCATGCTGATCAAGCTGGCCTCGTGCCGGGTGTCGGGCAAACTGTCCGAAGTGGTGGTGAAGGCGCAGGACGCCGGCCGCAAATACATCATCGTCGCGAGCCAAGAGCTCGCGGGCAGCGTCTGACGGCATGCCGAAGCTGGCGCAGGAGATGCTGATCGTAAACCAGCGCGGCCTGCACGCCCGCGCGTCGGCCAAGTTCGTGAAGCTGGCCTCGACATTCGACAGCGTGATCAAGGTGACGCGCGGCGACGACACCGTGCACGGCACCTCGATTATGAGCCTTCTGACGCTGGGCGCCGCCCCCGGATCGACCATCCTGGTGGAAGCCGACGGGCCGGATGCGCGCGAGGCGCTGGAAGCCATCAACGCGATGATCTGCGCCAAGTTCGACGAGGAATGAAGCGCGCCGCAGCCGCCTTCGCTCTGGCGCTGGCCGGCTGTGCGACGCCGCCCGCCCCGGCCCCGTTTCTCAGCGACGATGCCCCGCAGGTCGCCGAACGCCCGGCGCTGGACGATCTGTCCGATGTGGCCGCCGCCTCGGCCAAAGGCGCGCCACGCCTGTTCCGCTTCACCAAGGACGGACGGACGCTGTGGGTGTTCGGCACGATGCACGTCACGCCGCGCGGTTTTCGCTGGCTGAGCCCCGAGGCGAAGGCGGCGTTCGGCGCAGCCGATCTGGTGCTGACCGAAGTGGGCACCACCGACGCCGGCCAGTACAATCCGCGCGAAAGCGACTATGCCGAACTGCTGCCGCTGTCGGTGCGCAGCGACGGCATCGATACGCGCGACGCGGTCGCGGCCCCCGGTTCGGCGGAGCGCGCAGTGCTGGAGGCGGCGCTGGATCTGGTGGGAATCGCGGCGGCGGGAGCGGCGAACGCGCGCCCCTGGGCGCTGTGCATCGATCTGCAGCGCAGCGAGCGGCCGAGCGGCGTGCAGCGGCTGAGCGTGGAAGCGCGCCGGATGCGCGATGCGGCGGCCGAAGCGGTGGGGCCGCTGGACCGGGTGTCGCCGGACGCGCGGCTGGAACGATTCCGCCTGAGCCATGAGCTGGCATATCAGACGCTGGAAGATTTCGCGGCGCGGGCGCGCATCTATGCGACCATGACCGATGCGGAGGCGATCGACTGCATCCGCGCCCGCGCGCGGCAGATGATGTCGAACGCCGAGGTCCGCGCCTTTCCCGCGCGTTTCCATGCCGCGTTTGAAAGCTGGCGCAAGGGCGACACCGAGACCGCGCGGCGCGACACGCTGGCCGAAATCGGCGCGCTGTCGCCGGCCTATGCCGTGCGGCTGTTCCAGGCGCGCGAAGCGGCGTGGCTGAAGATCATCGCCCAGCGCTGCGACGCGGCCGGGATCGATTGCGCGGTGGCGGTTGGCTTCGCGCATCTGGGCGGCGAAGATGGCCTTCTGAAGGGTTTGGAGCGGATGGGCTGGATGCGCGTGGGGGGCGCGATATGAGGCGGTGGGTTGCGCCCGGTCTTGGCGTGCTGTCGCTGCTGGCGCTGGCGGCCTGCGCCACGCCGGGCGGCGGCGATGCAGGCCCCTATCGTCTGACCGAGGAGCGGCCCGACGCCGGGGCTCTGACCCCGCACGCCTTCGTGATGGAGAAGGACGGGCGCACCGTCACCGTGTTCGGCACCGTCCATCTGACGCCCGAGCGGCTACAATGGATGTCGGCGACCACCGAGACGATGCTGAGCGGGGCCGATCTGGTGCTGACCGAGACCAGCATCACCCGGCTGGACGAGGTTCTGCTGTCGAAGACCCAGACGGACGATCTGTCGGGCGCGATGCTGCTGCCGCCGGGCAAGACGTTGTGGGCGATCGCAGGAGCGAAGGCGCAGGGCATCCGCGACGGCCTGACGGCGCAGGGCCTTTCGGCCTCGGCCTATACGGCGCTGCGGCCCTGGGTCGCGTGCCGCGACATACAGCTGCCGCCCGGCAGCAGCGCGGCGGCGATGACCGACGACGACCGCCGGCTGATCAAAGACATGACGGCTCGTTTCGGCGCGCCCGACCCGGTGCCGCCGGATCTGAAGGTGGAGCTGTTCGCCGTGTCGAACGGCATTCCGGCGATGTTCCTGGAAAGCGAGTATGACCGGGCAGCGAATTTCAGCCGCCTGTCCGACGCCGACGCGATCGACTGCGCCGCGAAAAGCGCCGCGCGGGCGCTGGCCCCCGACGCAAAGCGGCGGATGATCGATCTCTATGGCGAGCTGCTGGACAGATGGCTGTCCGGCGATGTCGAAGGCGCGCGGCGCTGGATGGAAGAAGACCAGAGCGCGATCAATCCGGCGTGGATGAAGCTGTTCCTGAAAGGCCGCGAGGACGCCTGGCTGTCGCGGATCGGCCAGTATTGCGACGCCGGCAAGCGGAATTGCTTCGTCGCCGTCGGGTTCGCGCATCTGGGCGGCGCGGACGGATTGCTGAAGGGCCTGCAGCGCATGGGCTATCGGCTGCGACACAGCGAGGGCTGACTTCGCGCGCCGGGGCCCCTACATTCCCGTGCCATGGAAAACAAAGACGATATCGTAAAGAACTGGCTGCCCCGTTATACCGGCCTCGAACTGGACCAGTTCGGCCAATACATCCTGCTGACCAATTTCGAGAACTATGTCCAGCGCTTCGCCGAGTGGCATGGCGTGGAGGTGCAGGGCCTGGACCGCGCGATGCATTCGGCGACGGCGGACGGCATCACCATGATCAATTTCTCGATGGGCAGCCCGATGGCGGCGACCATCATGGATCTGCTGACGGCGATCATGCCCAAGGCCGTGCTGTTCCTGGGGAAATGCGGCGGGCTGAAGAAGAAGAACCAGCTGGGCGATTTCGTGCTGCCCATCGCGGCGATCCGCGGCGAAGGCACCTCGAACGACTATTTCCCGCCCGAAGTGCCGGCCCTGCCCGCCTTCACCTTGCAGCGCGCGGTGTCGTCCACCGTGCGCGATCTGGGCCACGATTACTGGACCGGCACGGTCTATACGACCAATCGCCGGGTGTGGGAGCACGATCTGCCGTTCAAGGACTATCTGCGGAAGATCCGCGCCATGGCGATCGACATGGAGACGGCGACGCTGTTCAGCGTCGGCTTCGCCAATCGCATCCCCACCGGCGCGTTGCTGCTGGTGAGCGATCAGCCGATGGTGCCGCAGGGCGTGAAGACCAGCGAAAGCGACAAACGCGTGTCGGGCCAGTATGTCGAGCCGCATATCCGCATCGGCATCGAGGCGCTGAAGGAAATCCGCGACGACGGCCGCTCGGTGCGTCACCTGAAATGGGATTGAGCCGATGCGCCTGATGAGACGGCTTGCGGCGCTGGCCGGCGCCGCGGCGCTGGCCGCAAGCTGCGCCTTCGCCGCAGCGAAGAAGGAAGAGCCGGCGATCTGGACGATCCAGAAGCCGAACGGCACCACCATCACGCTGTTCGGCAGCGTGCATCTTCTGCCCGAGGGCGATGCCTGGCGCACCAAGGCGCTGACCGATGCCTATGCGGCGGCGGACGTGATCGTGCTGGAAACCGATGTCGGCGAGCTGTCGACGCGCGAGATGCGGACTTATCTCAGCAAGCATTCCCTGAACGCGCCGGGCGTCACGCTGACCAGATTGCTGAGCGCCGAGGACAAGGCGACGCTGACGAAGGCAGCGGATGCGGCGGGGCTGAGCTTCAGCGCGATGGACGGGCTGAAGCCGTGGTTCGCGGCGCTGCAGCTTTCGGTTTCGTATGCCGTGACGCAGGGCTTCCATCCCGATCAGGGCGTGGACAAGGCGCTGGAAAGCGAAGGCCGCGCCGACGGCAAGGCGATCGCCTATTTCGAGAAGGCGCGCGAACAGCTGGATATGTTCATCGACCTGCCGGACGAGGAACAGCTGGCCTTTCTGGTGCTGGGCGCGAAGGAAATCCTCGAACGCCCGGACGAGTTGAAATCGCTGATCGGCGCGTGGGCGCGGGGCGACGTGGCCGCTATCGACGAGCTGATGAACCGGGGGCTCGACGGCTCGCCCGGCGTCGCCAAGGCGTTGCTGGAGGACCGCAACGCACGCTGGGCGACGGTGATCCGCACGTTCTTCCTGAAAGACCGCAATTCCTATCTGATCGTCGTGGGCGCGGGGCATCTGGCCGGCGACGACAGCGTGATCGCCATGCTGCGCGATGCGGGCGTAGAGGTTGAAGGGCCGTAAGGCCGCGCCCCGCGCATATGACATAAGGATATCTTTATATAGCGCTTGCGCGGGTGCGGAGGGGCTGGTAGAGGCTGCCGCATTGCGGCGGGGCGCCATGGGATTCGGGCGGCCTCTAGCCGCCCTTTTTCATGCCGCGAGGCCCCATGTCCGCCCACGATTACCACGTCGCCGATATCAAGCTGGCCGAGTTCGGCCGCAAGGAAATCGCCCTCGCCGAAGCCGAAATGCCCGGCCTGATGGCGACCCGCGAAGAGTTCGGCGCCAAGCAGCCGCTGAAGGGCGCGCGCATCGCCGGCTCGCTGCACATGACGATCCAGACCGCCGTGCTGATCGAGACGCTGAAGGCGCTGGGCGCCGACGTCCGCTGGGTGTCGTGCAACATCTATTCGACGCAGGACCACGCCGCCGCCGCCATCGCCGCCGGCGGCACGCCGGTCTTCGCCTATAAGGGCGAAACGCTGACCGAATACTGGGACTACACCGCCAAGCTGTTCGACTGGCACGGCGGCGGCATGCCCAACATGATCCTCGACGATGGCGGCGACGCCACCATGTTCGTGCATTTGGGCCTCCGCGCCGAGCAGGGCGACACGGCGTTCCTCGACACCCCCCATTCGGAAGAAGAGGAAATCTTCTTCGCGCTGCTGAAGAAGACGCTTAGCCAGAAGCCCAAGGGCTGGTTCGCCGAGCTGGCCGCCTCGATCAAGGGCGTTTCGGAAGAGACGACCACGGGCGTCAACCGCCTGTATCAGCTCGCGGCGCAGGGCAAGCTGCTGTTCCCGGCGATCAACGTGAACGACAGCGTCACCAAGTCGAAGTTCGACAATCTCTATGGCTGCCGCGAGTCGCTGGTCGATGCGATCCGCCGCGGCACCGACGTGATGATGTCGGGCAAGACGGCGTTCGTCGCGGGCTTCGGCGACGTGGGCAAGGGTTCGGCCGCCTCGCTGCGCCAGGCCGGCTGTCGCGTGATGGTGTCGGAAGTCGATCCGATCTGCGCGCTGCAGGCGGCGATGGAAGGCTATGAAGTCGTCACCATCGAGGACGCCCTGCCCCGCGCCGACATCTTCGTCACCGCGACCGGCAACAAGGACATCATCACGATCGACCACATGCGCGGCATGAAGGACCGGGCGATCGTCTGCAATATCGGCCATTTCGACAACGAGATCGATGTCGCGGGCCTGAAGAACTACAAGTGGAACAACATCAAGCCGCAGGTCGATGAGATCGAGCTGGCTTCGGGCCGCCGCATCATCCTGCTGTCGGAAGGCCGCCTGGTGAATCTCGGCAACGCGATGGGCCACCCCAGCTTCGTGATGTCGGCTTCGTTCACCAACCAGACGATCGCGCAGATCGAGCTTTGGACGAACACCTCGAAATACGCCAAGCAGGTCTACACCCTGCCCAAGCATCTGGACGAGAAGGTGGCGCGCCTGCATCTGGAGAAGATCGGCGTGAAGCTGACCAAGCTGAGCGAAACCCAGGCCGAGTATATCGGCGTGACGGTCGCCGGTCCCTACAAGGCGGATCACTACCGCTACTGATCGCGCGCATCAGGATAGGACGAGCGCCGGCCCCTCGTGGCCGGCGTTTTCGTTTTGGACTCGCGAATCCGTTCCTGTGGACTCTTTAACCGTGAGTCTTGCGCGCCTATCGTGGCCGGGGGACGATTCGCGCTTCGACTTTTCAACAAAATCGCGCGAATCGACGAGGGTAACGCGGCCTCATGGTCCAGCATGTGAAGACGCCGGGACGGCGGCGGTCAGGGGTCTTCCTGACCGCGATGCTGTCCTCAGCGCCGGCTGCGCTGGCGCAGGACGCGGCCGATGCCGGCGCGGCCGGGCTCGTGATGCCGCTGGCCGTCACCGGCCTCGTCGCGCTGGCGGTGTGCGGCGTGTTTTTCGCCATCGGTGCGATCCAGCGCGGGCGCATGCGCGAGGCCGTGCTGATGGCCGAGGTGAACAAGGCGCGGCAGATCGCGGCGGAGCGCAGCGCGTTGCTGCTGGCGTCGGACACGCCGCTTTATCTGTACCCGCCGGGCGCCGCGCGTCCGCGCATCTACGGCCCCGATCAGGGCCGGCTGGAGCGCGTGCTGCGCGGGCCGGACGGTCTGGCGCTGGCCGACGCGATCAAGAAACTGCGCCAGTCGGGAGAGCCGTTCACGATGAGCGCGCGCGATCCCGAGCAGGGGCCGTTGCGGGCGCGCGGCCGCGCGGCAGGCCGCGAGAGCGCGATCTTTCTGGAAGGCAGCTATGCCGGCGATCCGCTGGTGTCGCCGCCGCCGCCCGAGAACGGCATCGCCGACGACACGCGCCTGGCCCAGATGTTCGACGCGATCCCGCAGCCTCTGGCGGCGCGGGCGCGGGACGGCAAGCTGATCTATGTGAACCCCGCCTATGCCGAGGCCGCCGGGGCGGCGAGCCCGGCGGCGGCGCTGGCGGCGCAGGCGAAGCTGTTCAGCGACGAACCGGCGATCGCCGAAGCCGCCTTCTCGGCCGGCAGTCCGGTGACGGAACGGCGCTTCGCGGTGATCGACGGCCAGCGCAAGGCGCTGGAAGTGACAGCCTCGCCCGCCGGCGACACGGTGGCGATCACCGTCGCCGACGAGAGCGCTGCCGCCGAAGCGCGCGACCGGCTGCAGCGCACGATCAACGCCTATGACGACACGCTGAACCGGCTGCAGACGGCCGTGGCGGTGTTCGGCCCGGACCAGAAGATCAGCTTCTTCAACAAGGCCTATGTGACGCTGTGGCGGCTGGACGCCCAGTGGCTGAAGACCAGGCCGACCGAGGGCGAGATTCTTGAGAAGCTGCGCGAAGGACGCCGGCTGCCCGAGGAGAAGAGCTTCGCGGTCTTCAAACGGGCGCGGGCCGAGCTGTACGCCTCGATGACCGGGCCGCAGGAAGAGGTGTGGCACCTTCCCGACGGCGCGACCCTGCGCATCGCGGGACAGCCGCATCCATTCGGCGGCCTTTTGTATCTCTATGAAGATATGACCGAGCAGCTGAGCCTGGAGCGCCGGTACAATGACCTGTTCAACGTGCAGCGTTCGACGCTGGATCACCTGCACGAAGGCGTCGCATTCTTCGGCACGGATGGCCGCCTGAAGTTGTGGAATCTGGCGTTCGCGGATCTGTGGGGGCTGGAGCCGCAGCAGCTGGAGGGCGAGCCGCATTTCGAGAAAGTGGCGCTGCTCTGCGCCGCGCTGGGCGGCGACAGCGCAGACTGGGACAAGGTGCGCGGCCAGGTGACGGGCGCGATGGAGCGCATCGAAGTGATGGGCGAGATGCAGCGCAGCGACGACGTTACGCTGCGCTTCGCCGCCGTGCCGATGCCCGACGGCGCGACGCTGATGAGCTTCGTCGATATGACGGATTCGCTGCGCGCCGAGCAGAGCCTTCTGGAGAAGAACGAGGCGCTGATGACCGCGGCGCGCCTGAAAACCGATTTCATCAGCCATGTCTCGTATCAGCTGATCGTGCCGCTGACGTCGATCATGGGCTTCGCCGAGGCGCTGAAGGCCGGTATCGCGGGCGAGGTGAGCGAGCGGCAGGGCTATTATCTGGGTAACGTGCTGGCCGCGTCGGCCGAGCTGAAGACCCAGATCGACAACATGGTCGATCTGGCGGCGCTGGATGCGGGCGAGCTGAAGCTGGATCTGAAACCGCTGGAGCCGGGCGAGCTTCTTCTGGCGCTGAAAGCCATGGTGCAGGACCGCTGCAACAAGGAAGGGCTGGAGCTGGTGATGGTGGCGGCGGAGACGCTGGGGCCGCTGAACGCCGACCCGGCGCGTCTGAAGCAGGTGATGTTCAACCTGCTGACCAACGCCATCAACTACACCCCGACCGGCGGGAC
>JAPUEF010000090.1 GCA_027492655.1 Alphaproteobacteria bacterium
CCTTTTCTGATTCTGCGATGCGCGTGGGATCAGCGCGAATAGAACTCGACGACCAGCGAGGGTTCCATCTGGGTCGCGTAGGGGACCTCGGACAGCGTCGGAACGCGGGCGAGGGTGGCGGTGCCCTTGTGATGGTCGGCGCTGATGTAGTCCGGCACGTCGCGTTCGCCCGACTGGATGGCCTCCATGTACAGGATCATCTGGCGCGAGGCTTCCTTCACCTCGACCACGTCGCCCACCTTCACGCAGTAGGAGGGGATGTTGACGCGGCGACCGTTGACCTTGACGTGGCCGTGGTTGACGAACTGGCGGGCCGCGAAGACGGTCGGCACGAACTTGGCGCGGTAGACCACCGCGTCGAGGCGGCGCTCGAGCAGGCCGATCAGGTTCTCGCCGGTATCGCCCTTCACGCGGACGGCCTCGGTATAGGTCGCGCGGAACTGCTTCTCGGAGATGTTGCCGTAGTAGCCCTTCAGCTTCTGCTTGGCCTTCAGCTGGGTGCCGAAGTCCGAGAGCTTCTGCTTGCGGCGTTGGCCGTGCTGGCCCGGGCCGTATTCGCGGCGGTTCACCGGGCTCTTCGGACGACCCCAGATGTTCTGGCCCATACGGCGATCGATCTTGTACTTGGCATTATGACGCTTCGACATCGCGTGTCCCTTGTCGTTCTCATCGATAGGAGACGCGCCCTCCTCTTATCTGGCTGGTCGGAAGAAATGCCAAGGCATTTCCCGACCAGATCCCATCTCGAATTTTCGCGCCTCGAGAGGCGAAAATCCGAGAGTCGTGCCAGAGGCGAAATGCAGGTGCATTTCCATGCCTTTGGCGCCCGAAGATACGACAGACCAACTGCAAGAGCCGATCGCGGGTGCGTGGAACCTGTCGCATCGCAGTCAAGCGATCCGTCAGGAAGCGGCGTCCTTAGCCGCGACGCCTTCCGATGTCAATGAAGCGGCAGCGGCTCGACGCGCGTTTCGGCGAGGCCGAAGCGGCCGAAGACGCCGGAAAGGCTGGCTAGCGCCATGCCGCCGGTCAGCAGGGCCGTCGCAAAGGGGGCGTCCGCGCCCGTGCCAGGACCGAGGATCTGGGTGACGCGGCGCGCGATGGCGGGGGCGGGGTCGAGCCACTGGACCGGCCAGGGCGCGAGCTGCCGGAAGACGTCCACCAGCAGGGGGTAGTGCGTGCAGGCGAGGGCCACCGTGTCGGTGCGCCGTTCGCCGTCCGTGACGAAGCAGGGCGCGATCTCGGCGGCGATGGCCGCCATGTCCGCCTCGCCGCCGCGCATGGTGGCTTCGGCGAGTGCGGCGAGCCGCGGCGAGCCCACCAGCGTCACGGCGCAGCCGCCGCCGAACTCGGCGATCAGCGCGCGGGTATAGTCGCGGGCGGCGGTGCCGGGGGTTGCCAGCACGCTGACCATGCGGCTCGCGGACGTCTCGCAGGCCGGCTTGATCGCGGGCACAGTGCCGACGAAGGGCAGATCGCAGCGCGCGCGCAGGGTCGGAAGCACGAGCGTCGATGCCGTGTTGCAGGCGATGACCACGCAGTCCGGCCGGTGGATCGCGATCAGGCGCTCCATGACGGCGAGAACGCGGGCGACGAGATGATCCTCGGACAGGCCGCCATAGGGGAAGGCGGCATCATCGGCGCAATAGACGAAACGGGCGTCGGGCCGGGCCTTGGCGAGTTCGCGGTGGACGGTGAGCCCGCCGAGGCCGGAATCGAAGACGAGGATGGTCGGCGGGCGGGTGGCGAGGTCGGCGCGCGGATGGAGAGGCTGTTTCATGCCGGCCAGGGGATCGAATGCAATGAGCATCACGCACCTTCACGCAACAAACGGCGGAATTCTGGCGGCAAAGCGTTAAGGTTTCGCGAGTCTCTCCGGCGCGCCGCCGAAGCACCGTGCGGCAACGCTGCCACGCGCCGATCCGCCGTTGACGCAGGGCGGGATTCCCGGTCATTCAATCGTTCAAATACCGGGAGGATAAGAGATGCATCAGCCGCCGAAGCCGTATGAGCTCGCCAAGCGCCTGCGCGCGGGCGAGAGCCTGTTCACCGCCTGGATGAGCATGCCCGAGCCGCTGATCGCCGATCACGTGGCGCGCGAGGGCTTCGACGCCGTCACCTTCGACATGCAGCACTCCTCCATCGACCTCCTGTCGGCCATGCGCGGCATCTCCGCCGTCAACCATGCCGGCAAGCCGGCCGGCGTGCGCATCGCGCTCGATGCCTTCGGCGACGGCGCGCGGCTGCTCGATGTCGGCGCCGAGATCATCATCGCCCCGATGATCAATTCGGTCGCGGATGCCCAGAAATTCGTGTCGGCCGTGAAGTACCCTCCGCTCGGCGGTCGCTCGTGGGGCGGCAACCGCTTCCAGCAGCTGACCGGCATGAACCCGCAGGACTATCTGCGGCAGGCCAACGAGATGACCGTGACGCTGGCCATGATCGAGACGACGGCGGCGCTGGCGGCTGTCGACGACATCCTGGCGGTGCCGGGCATCGACGGCGTTTTCGCGGGCCCCTCGGACCTGTCGATCACCCTGCTCAAGGGTGAAAAGCTCGACCCGAACAACCAGGTGGTGAAGGACGCCTTCGCCAGGATCATGGCGGCCGCGAAGAAGGCCGGAAAGCTCACCGGCTGCTATGCGCCGAGCCCGGAGCGGGCGAAGGAGCTGGCGGCCGAGGGCTGGGGCTTCATCACGCTGATCAATGACAGCCTGATGGTGCGCGGCGGCGCGCAGAACGCGCTGAAGGTCGTGCGCGGCTGAGGCCAAGACGTCTGAACGCGACCGGCGGCCCGAT
>JAPUEF010000091.1 GCA_027492655.1 Alphaproteobacteria bacterium
CGCGGCCTGGCCGACGAGCTGCGGCGGCGCGGGCATCAGGTGTCGATCGCCCTGCGCCCCGGCGGGCCGCGTCCGCCGGCCTCGCTGGGGCTTGTGCTGATGCTGGAGCGGCTGACCGGCCGCGCGCGCGGCAGCCACGCCAGCGGCGCGTGGGACGGCGGCGATCTGACCCGGCTGGCCGACGGCGCGAAGGACGCCGAACTGGAGATCGACCTGACGGGCCGGACGGACGGCGCGGCGCATCCGCGGACGCTGCGTCCGGTCTATGAGGACGCTCTGGTCGAGGAAGCGGCGGCGGCCTCGCTGCTGGCGGGGCGTATTCCGGCCATCGGGGTCAGCGACAGTGAGGCCCCCGACCATCCGATGATGACGCGGCCGGCGGTGGAGCATCTGCACGATCTGGGGCGCTCGCTCGACAATCTGAATGCGCGTCTGGTTTCGATCCTGGCGCGCGCTGTGGACATGGCGGCGCGGGGACGCAAGCTCGCGGGCGAGGAGTCGCTGTCTCTGCGCGACGCGGTGGCGTGGACGGCGAGCGGCGCGTTCTCGACCCTGACGCATGCGGCGCGCCATATGCTGGCGAAATTGCTGCGCCGGGCGCCGCACTGGTATGTCGGCTGGCGGCGGGCAGGCGTCGATCGCCTCACCGAAACGATGGCGATCCCCGAGGGTGGCTGGAACGTGCTGCCCGATGACGGACAGCGCTTCTATGCCGACCCGATGGTGGTGAGCTGGCAGGGCCGCCGCTTCGTCTTCGTGGAGGAGTTTCCCTACGCGACCTCGAAAGGGATCGTGTCGGTGGTCGAGATCGGGCCGGACGGTCCGATCGGAACGCCGCGTCCGGTGTTCGAAGCGAGGGGACATGTCTCGTATCCGTTCGTATTCGAGCGCGACGGCGCGATGTGGATGATCCCCGAGAGTTCCAGCGCGGGGACGGTCGAGCTTTACCGCGCCGATGATTTTCCGGGCGGCTGGGTGCATGCCGCGACCCTGATCCGCGGCGCCGAGGTGGGCGACGCCACGATCGCCGATCACGGCGGGCGGCTGTGGCTGTTCGGCACGGTGGGCGGCGGCGATGCTTCGACATGGGATGCGCTGCATCTGTGGTCGGCCCCGAAACTGGACGGGCCGTGGACGGCGCATAGCGAAAACCCGGTCCTGCTGGATGCGCTGGGCGCACGTCCGGCGGGCGCGTTCTACCGGCGCGGCGGGGAATTGTGGCGTCCGGCCCAGGATTGCACGACCGGCTATGGCGCAGGGCTTGCACTTTGCCGCGTGACGAAACTTGATGACGAGGGCTTCGCGCAGGAAATCGGCGCGGTTCTTCGGGCGGGCGGCGCGAACTGGCCCGGATCGGGACTGCACACGGTTAACTGGGCGGACGGCCTGGAAGTCGTCGATGGATGCCGGGATCGCAGGCGATGAACGCGCACAATCTTTCTCCCCTGACGGTGTTCGAGCCGTGGCCCGCCCATGTGAAAGACGTGTGGGGCCGTCAGCCGACCGTGGTGCGGCACAATCTGCATCGCTCGGCTTTGCTGTCGATGGAGGCTCTGGCCGAGCTGATCGACGCTTATCCGCGCTCGCATTACAGCCTGATCAATATGGGCGCGCGCGGCGAAAGGCGCTTCTGGAAAGAAGGCGACATCGCCGGCATGAAGGGCGCGGACGTGATCGCGTGGATCGCCGCGGGCCGGATGTGGCTGAACCTGCGCCGTGTGGACGAGGTGGACGGCCGTTACGGCGATCTGCTGCGCGCCGCCTATGACGAGATCGCCCGCAACGCGCCCGGCGAGGCGATGGACAATGTCTCGATGGGCATTCTGATCTCGTCGCCGGGCGCGCAGGTCTATTACCATTGCGATCTGCCCGGCCAGGCGCTGTGGCAGGTGCACGGGAAGAAGAAGATCCTGATCTATCCGAATACGGCTCCGTTCCTGGAGCCGTGGATGCTGGAGGACATCGCGGTCCTCGGCGTCGAAGTGGACATGCCCTATCACGACTGGTTCGACGCCTACGCGCAGAGCTTCGATCTGGAAGGCGGCGACATGGCGCACTGGCCGCTGAACGCGCCGCACCGGGTGGAGAACTACGACGTGCTGAACGTCTCGATCACCTCCGAGCACTGGAGCCGGTCGATCGCGCGCAAACACCATGTGAATATGGGCAATGGCTTGCTGCGCCGCCGCTATGGCTGGACGGCGCGGAGCCGGTCGATCAGCGGGCCATCCTATTTCGCCAAGGCGGCGCTGCAGAAGCTGAGCCATAAATCGACATGGCTGACCAGCCAGCGTTCGGCGAAGCGCGCCGTGGAATTCAGGCTGGACCCCGCGATACGCGGCGGCGTGCTGCCGATCGATCCGGCCGCTTCGTGAGCGCCGCCTCCGGTTTCGAGATCCGCGTCCACAAGGATTGGCGCGCGGTCGGCGCAGTCTGGCGCGCGCTGGCGGCCGGCGGCGGGGCGACGCCGTTCCAGACGCCCGGTTTTCTCGACGCCTGGTATGCGAGCTATGGCGCGCGCGCGGGCATGACGCCGGTGATCGTGGAGGCGATGCGCGGCGAGGCCCCTGCCCTGATGCTGCCGCTGGCGCTGAGCGACGGCGTGATCGCGTTCGCCGATGCCGGCATCAGCGACAACAACGCGCCGGTCGCCGGGCCGGCCTTGCCGACGCCTGAGGAGATGAAGGCGCTGTGGCCGCGCATCCGCGCCGCGCTGCCGTCCGCCCGTCTGGTGCGGCTGGAGAAGCAGCCGGAAACCATCGCCGGCAAGCCCAATCCGATGCTGGCCGTCGGCAC
>JAPUEF010000092.1 GCA_027492655.1 Alphaproteobacteria bacterium
TCGAAAAGGCGCACCCGGATGTCTTCAACGTGCTGCTGCAGGTGCTGGATGACGGTCGCCTGACCGACGGACAGGGCCGCACGGTCGATTTCCGCAATACGCTGATCATCCTCACCTCGAATATCGGCGGCGACATTCTGTCGAACCAGCCGGAGGGCGAGGAGACGTCGGCGGTGCGGGCGGAGGTGATGGAGCAGGTGCGCGGCCGCTTCCGGCCCGAATTCCTGAACCGCATCGACGAGATCATCCTGTTCCGCCGGCTTGGCCGCGCGCAGATGGATGGCGTGGTGGAAATCCAGCTGCGCCGGTTCGAGAAGCTGCTGGCCGACCGCAAGATCGCGCTGACGCTGGACGAGACGGCACGGGCCTGGCTGGCGAGCGCTGGTTACGACCCGGTCTATGGCGCGCGCCCGCTGAAGCGGGTGATCCAGAAGGCGCTGCAGGATCCGCTGGCGCAGCTGATCCTGAAGGGCGAAGTCGCCGACGGTTCGAAGGTCGAGGTCTCGGCCGGTGAGCATGGGCTGACGCTGAACGGCGTCAGCTTCGCAGCCGACGAAGATTCAGCCGCAGGCCGCGCGCCGACGGCGCCGGCCAGCCGGCGCGTCCACTAGGCGATGGCGAGGCCCGGATGAGCAAAGTCTCTCCGGGCCTCGTTCGCATGCTGCGGCGTTCGGGCGACGCGCCGTTGCTGTTGCTGGGCAAGCAGCCGAGTGGCGATTTCCTTGTGCTGGTGCTGAAGCCTGGGCCGGACGCGTGGGCCGGCGGCGAGGCCATGGCGGCGACGCTCAACGCGGCCTGCACCGGGATCGGCACGCGCCGTTCAAGTGCGGATGACCGCATCATCGACAGGCTGACCGGGCCGCGGCCGATCGAGACCGGCGACGTGCGCTATGCGTCTCCTGGCATGAGGGCAATCAGATCGCGATGCGCCTGAACGCCTTGCCGTGCCGGTTGGCGGTCGTGCCGGGGCGGCATCGCACGGCACGCCCCTGACGGCCGGGCGCGGCGCGATGCCACGGCGCAGGTTCCGGGCTGCGCGCTATGTCTGTGGCGGGACGACGAGGGGCCGCCGCCATGTTCAGGACGATATGTGTCGCCGCATTTGCGGGATTGGCGCTGGGAGCGGCGCTGGCTGAGGACGAGCCCAGCGACGCGCCGGACATCGCGGTCGAGGCCGAGGAAGCGCAAGCTGCGCCCGAGCCTGCGGCTGTCGATTTCGCCTATGTGCAGGCTGCGGCGCTGACCGCCTATGCCGAGGCGGCCGGCGGATCGGCCGACGATCAGGCGGTGATCGATATCGTCAACTACGTCGCCGGCATGTCGATCTATGTCGTCTATCACGAGTTCGGCCATGCGCTGATCCAGGAGCTGGAGATCCCGGTCATCGGCACGGAGGAAGACTCCGTCGATATCTTCGCGGCGATCTACATGATCGCGGAGGAGGACGATCCGGTTCTGGATGCGATGATCGGGTCGGTCGTGGAAGCGCGCTTCGATCAGGACGCGGCGGCGGGCGGGTTCGTCGCGGGGTGGGATTCCCATTCCGGCAGCGAGCAGCGCGCCTATCAGGTGCTCTGTATGCTGATCGGCGCCGACTATGACGGCTGGCATCAGACCGCGACCGAGGCGGAAATGCCCGAGCAGCGCCAGAAGGACTGCAAATGGGAATACGCCAAGGCCGAGAAGGGCTGGGATGCGCTGCTCGGCGGCCATGAGCTGGAGCCGGGCGAATTGTCGCCCGCCGAAATCACCGTCGAGTATGACGAGCCCTTGCCCGAGCACGCGGCGGTGGCGGCGATGATCGAGGCGGCGGGCCTCGGCGAAGCGATCGCCCAGCACATCGAATCGCAATTCCGTCTGCCCAATCCGATCACGCTGAAGTTCTATTCCTGCGGCGAGATGATGGCCGACTGGACGCCGCAGACCCGTACGGCGCGGCTTTGTTACGAGTATGTCGAGTTCTTCCGTCAGAATGCGCTGAAGCATCAGGCGGCGACGCCTTAAGGCGGCTGCGCCGTTTCGCCGCTGGCGAAAGTTCCCGCGCCGGTATCTGGTTCGGCCCGAAGATTTTGGGGAATCATCGATGCGCAAGCTCGCCACCGCCGCCGCCGTTGCGGCGCTTTTTCTGATGCCTGCCACGGCGCAGGAGGAGGCGACCGACAGCCCGACTTTCGGGGAGGTGATCGCGAATACCAACGCCGCCTGGCACGAGCCCGAAGGCAGCGACGCGACGGCGGAAGACATCAATCAGAAATCGCTGTTCTTCGCGGGCAATATCGCGTGGCTTGTGTTTCACGAGTTCGGCCATGGCCTGATCTACGAATACAAGCTGCCAGTGCTGGGCAAGGAAGAAGACGCGGTCGACAGCTTCGCGACGATCAACATGATCGCGGAGGACGACGATCCGGCGCTCGATACGATGATCGAGGATGTCGTGGACGCCTGGTTCGAGGCGGGGCTGTACGCGAACCTGACCTATGGCCAGCATTCCATCGATGAGCAGCGCGGCTATGCCGTCATCTGTCTGCTCGTCGGCGCTGACCCCGAAGGCTACAAGGCGGTCGCCGACGAGGCGGGCATGCCGGCGGATCGCCAGCAGGGCTGCAAGTATGAATACGAGCGCGCCCACGAGACGTGGGACAGTCTGCTGGGCGACAATATGCTGGAGGACGGCGAAGCGCCCACCGCCGAGGTCTCGGTCGTCTATGGCGATGCCGGTCAGTTCGCGGCGGCGGGTGAATTGCTGCAGGCGAGCGGCGTGCTGGAGACCATCGCGGCGGCCATGCAGAA
>JAPUEF010000093.1 GCA_027492655.1 Alphaproteobacteria bacterium
CCTTTGAATCGCTCAAGGGCAAGCATATCGACAATGTGCTCAACCTGCGCAACGAGATCGACGGGCTGTTCCACGAGGTGTTCGTCGCCAAGGGATCGGGCACGGAAGACGCGGTGCGCAAGGCGCTCGATGCGCGCCTGCCCCGGATCAAGCAGCTCTATGCCGAGCTCGACACCGCCATTCAGGATGCGACCCAGCCGCTCGCCAAGCTGAAGCTGGTGGAGGAAGATGCTGCGCTGCGCGCCAAGGTGGAGGACATCCCCGCCGGCAAGACCTCGGCCAAGGAACGCAAGATCGAGGCGGATCAGGCCCGCGAAATGGGCCGCCGCACCGACCGGCTGCGGCGCAAGGGCTTCCGCAAATATAACGACGGTTTCAAGGTCAAGTTCGCTGACGGCGCCGAGACGGTGCTCAAGGTCAAGAATGGCCGCTATGTCGCGGAAATCTGGGATCAGGGCGTGGGCAAGGGGTCGCCGCGCCGGTTCGAGGAGTTCACGGTCAGCATCGACCCCTACAAGACCGACTTTCGCACCACCTCGGTCCTCCAGCGCAACCATGTCGTGCAGGACAGCCTGATGAAGAAGCTGTTCGGGCCGTTCGGCTATGACAGCGATGCCGTGCCCACCATCTGGATGCGCGACAGCCGCACGGATTCGCCGCACTATAAGGTCACCGGCCAGCAGCGCGCCTACAAGACCGGCAGCGGCAGCGTGATCGACGATGCCGCCAAGCGCGCCTCCCAGCTCAAGAGCAAGAAGGTGAGCGCGATCCCGCCCAACAAGCTGACGCTTGCCGAGATGCAGCGCATGGGCGTGGAGCAGATGAAGTCGGTGGGCTGCCCGCCCGAGGCCATCGTCGCCTATCTCAAGCATTTCGACCGGGTGTTCGAGGCCGGAGTCTACCAGCGCCTGAAAGCCACGTTGTCGGAGTCCGACGTCGCTTCCCTGCTGGGCGACTGGAAGCCGGGCGGGATCGGGATCGGGACGCCATGAGCCCCGTTGACAGCCTCGACACGCTGCTCGATCGCGCCGTGAGCGAAGGCGCGAGCGTGGGCGAGGCCGTGCCTTCCGAGCTGGAGCTCGCCCGGGCGCGCCGGGACGTCCCCATGCCGCGCGAACTGGCGGCCATCTATACCCGCGCCGACGGCCTCGCCTTCCCGCACGTCGAGCTGTTCGATCTTGATGACTTTGCCGATGTGAACGGCGACGAGACGCTGTTCGCGCAGCTGCCCGGTGTCGTCTTCGTCGGCAGCGACGGCGCCGACGGCTTCTTCCTAATGGACCCGGAAGAGACATTGGGCTGCGGCCATGGCACCGTCTTCTGGGCGGATCGCGGTATCCTGGAGCCCGATGCCTGCCGGCTCGCCGCCCCCAGCCTCGCCGACTTTCTGGCCGGCGCGATGGATGACGACGCGATGAACGCGGGGCGTGAGGTCGGCGAAATCTCGCTGGATCAACTGGCGCAGGCCATCTCCGCCCGACCGGACGCCGTCGTCGCCTATCCCGGTTTCGGCGAGGTCGGCGCGATGCTGGCGGCGCGCAAGCTCGACCTGCCCATCTCCTTCGGCCTTTCCGATTTCTACGCCCGCTTCGACGGCCTCTATCTGCATGGCATGGGCCTGCGCATCTTCGGCCTCAATGAGTTGGGCGCGATCGTCGGCGACGGCGAGACGGTCGCGCTGTGGTTCGGCAAGGACAAGACCGGGCGGCGCTATGGCCTCACCATCGGCGGCTGGCGCGGCTTTCCGGCCAACCGTCTGTTCGTGGTGCAGAACGAAAGCGAGATCGGCACCGCCGCAACGCTGGGCCGCTTCACCGACGTGTTGCGCGCCTGGATCGAGTCCAGCCCCAGGAGAGACGCCGCGCCATGAGCCAGAGCTTCGTGACGGAAGGAACCGCGCCATCGGCGCTGCTCACCGATGGGCTCATCACCGTGCCGCTCCACGCGGTGAGCGTCATCACTTTGAGCCAGACCTATCATCTCCCGCCCTTCGGCGCGGGCCTCGGGCGCGCGATGATCGACACCCATGACGACACTATGTCGCTCTCGGCCATGCTGATCGGCCCCAACCGGATGCTCGACCGGTTGGGGCTGGAGACTCTGGCGGAAAGCGCAATGCGCGGCAGCGTGCTCAGCCTCGCCAGCGCCGGCCTGATCGACGGGCTCATCCTCTCGACCGCCTTCGGCATCCGCATGAACATGTTCATCCAGTCACTGACCGTCTCCGCCTCGGCCAGCAAGCGCGGCGCGCTCGACGTCTCGCTCTCGCTCACCCAGGCGCCCAAGCTCGGCCTCATCAGCGCGATCCTCGACGTCGTCGGTGCGGTCGCGGCGATCGGCGACGGAACGGGGAGCTGAGATGACCCTCACCGATCACCTGATCCTCCCCCTGCCCGAACGGCCGGACATGCGCCCGGCGCCGAGCGGCATGAACCTCATCGACATCGAGCTGGCGCGCGGCCTACCTGCGCGCATCACGCTGGCCGCCGATCTCGCGCTCGTCGTCGCAGCGCCGACCGGGGCCTATGCCCGCTGGCTGGCGCTGGCGCCCGATACGGTGGTGCTGAGCGCGGCCGACGATACCGCGCCCTATACCTCCGCATCGCATCCGGCGAGCGGCGCGGAGAGCCTGCCGGTGCGGCTCTATCTGATGCGCGGCCCCGCGCTGGTGGCGAGCGTGCCCCTTCGCTCGGGCCGGCGCTGGCTGCTGCCGGAAGTGGGCGCGCCGCTGATCGAGCTGGTGCTGCTCGACGCGGTCATCACCGTCGGCGCGGTGCGTGGCGACC
>JAPUEF010000094.1 GCA_027492655.1 Alphaproteobacteria bacterium
CGTGCGCGGCGGCCGCCTCGCTGAGCGGATAGGTGCTGTCGATCACCACCGTCAGGCGTCCGGCAGCGACGTCGTCGATATAACGCTGGATCATGTCGCGCACCCGCTCCGACATGATCTCCGCGCCCAGAAACACGCCGGTCAGCGAACGGTTGCCGGGCATCAGGCTCGATACGTCGATCTTCTGCGGATCGCGCCCCGCCTGTCCCACCGACGACACGCGCCCGCGATAGGCCAGCGCATTGATGGATGACTGCAAGGTCGGCCCGCCGACCGGATCGACCACCACATCGACGCCCTTATTGTCGGTGATCTTCATGACTTCGGCCACGACATCCTGCTTGGCGTAGTCGATGCCGTGATCCATGCCCAGCGCCTTCAGCTTCTCCAGCTTTGCGGGGCTGGAAGCGGTGGCGATCACCCGCGCCCCGGCCCGCTTGGCCAGCTGGATCGAGGCGAGGCCGACGGCGCTCGCCCCGGCCTGAACCAGAACCGTCTCGCCGTCTTTCAGGCGGCCATATTCGAACAGGCACTCATGCGCCGTGCCGAACGGCACCGGGATCGCGGCGGCGTGAAGAATGTCCATCCCGTCGGGAATCGGCCAGGCGGTCTGCGCCGGCACGGCGCGCAGCTCGGCATGGCTGCCGATGAAGTTGACGGTCACGACGCGCTGGCCGCGCTTCAGCGTCGTCACCTCCGCGCCGACATCGATGATCGTGCCGGCCGCCTGATATCCGACGATATGCGGCCTGGTGATCAGCGCCCCGCCGGCCCGGTTCAGCGTATCGCCGCCTTCGATGCTGACCGCCTCCACGCGGATGATGACGCCCTGCGGGTGCAACACCGGATCGGCCACGTCTTCATATTTGAAAACGTCGGGCGGCCCGTTCTCGTAATAGACGGCGGCTTTCATGTGTCCTCCTGATTATGCGTCCGCGCGGAAATACGGCTTGTCGCCCAATATGGTCGCGCGGTGCATCACACGGCGATGCGGCAGATAGTCGTTCACGGCATAGTGCTGCGTGCAACGATTGTCCCAGAACGCCAGCGCGTTCGCCGACCAGCGCCAGCGGATGGTGAATTGCGGCTGGCGGATATGCTCGTTCAGAAAATCGAGCAGCGCGCGGCTTTCGGCCGGCTTCAGCCCCAGAATGCGCGTCGTGAAGCCGTCATTGACGAAGATGCCCGGCGCGCCGGTCTCGGGATGGGTGCGGATCACCGGGTGGATCACCGGCGGATGCTTGCGCCGCGCCGCTTCATAACGCTCATGCCCCGCATTCTGCGACGCCTGCAGATCGGGCGGAAACGAGCGCGTGAAGTCATGCTCGGCCTGAAGACCCGAAAGAAACCCCTGCATCGACGGCGACAGCGCCTCGTAGGCCGCGCTCATCGACGACCACAGCGTATCGCCGCCCACCGGCGGCAGCTGGCGCGCATGAAGCAAGGCGCCCATCGGCGGCGTCTCGATAAAGGTGACGTCGGTATGCCAGTTGTCGTTGTCGGTCGGATTGTCCCTGTGATTGTCCAGAACCAGAACCTCCGGCACGCCGGGGATATTCGGATAGACCGGATGGATATGCAGATCGCCGAAGCGCGCCGCGAAGGCGCGATGCTGCTCCGGCGTCAGCTCCTGGTTCTCGAAGAACAGAACCTTGCGGTCCAGCAGCGCCCGGCGGATGTCGTTCACCGCCGCATCGCTTTGCGGCTGGGCCAGATCGACGCCCTCCACCAGCCCGCCGATCGCCGCGGTCAGCGGCGTGACCTTCAGCGCATTGGAATGCGGCATATCTGTATCCCTACCCTGAAGCCTCTCTTGCGGAGGCTGAACGTCAGATAAGCCGCGCGGCGGCGAGCCGGCGGCGCGCATCGGCCAGAATGTCGGGCGTCGGCGCGCCTTCGCTGCGCAGCTGCGCGCGCGCCGCTGCGATATCCTCCAGCGCGTCGGCCCAATCCTCCGGGAAGGCGTCTTCCAGCTTGCTGCGCACGGTGGCGGCGACGGCCGGGCTCGCGCCGCCCGTCCCCGCCGCGATCGTCAGCCGCCCGCGCGTGACGACGGCAGGCGTGTGGAAATCGCACAGCGGCAGATCGTCCTCCACATTCACCAGCACCTTCACGGCGCGCGCCTGCACATAGAGGTCTTCCGCCTCGCTGCGCTCCAGATCGGCGATCCACAGGACATCCAGCGCGACCAGATCGCCGGGATCAGGCAGGCGCGGCAAATATTGTTCGCCCGCCAGCGCCAGAAGCGTGTCCGACGGCGTGTCGGAATAAATCTCGGGCGTGAAGCCCAGTTTGCGGAACCATTCCAGGCGGCGGACCGTCAGCGCGCCGCGACCGGCCAGGCCGATACGGGTGCGGGAGGGATCGAGCATGACCGGCAGCATGACTTCAGGCCCTCCGGGCTGTGGATGCCTCGGCGTTCGCATGACGGATCGCCGCTTCGGCGAACGCCTCGCCGATCAGCAGCAGCGCCGGGCCGTCGCCCGATTGCGCCGCCAGCGACGGCAGATCCTGCAGCGTCCCGCCGGCGACGACGCCGCCCCGCGACGCGCCCTCGACCAGAACCGCCGGCCGGCCCGGCGCAACGCCGCGCGCGATCAGCGCATCGCGGATGCGCGCCGCGTCGCCCTTGCCCATATAGATGCATGCCGTATCGGCGGCGGCGGCGGCCTCTGCCCAGGCGTCGTCGGCCTTGTCGCCGCGCGCCACGGCCGGCGTCACGAACGCCACCGACCGGGCGATATGCCGTTCGGTCAGCGACTGCGCCAGATCGGCGGCGGCGGCGAAACCGGCGCTGATGCCGGAGACGATCTCGAACGGCGTCCCGGCGGCGGTCAGCGCATCGATCTCCTCCTGCGCCCGGCCGAACAGCATCGGATCGCCGCCTTTCAGCCGCACCACCACCTTGTGCCGGCGCGCCGCGCGCACCAGAAGGCGGCTGATGAAAGCCTGATCGGTGGAGGGCCGGCCGGCGCGCTTGCCGACATTCAGCTTCCGCGCGCGCGGCGCCAGCGCCAGGATTTCATCCGTCACCAGCGCGTCGTGCAGGATCAGGTCGGCCTGCCCCAGCAGCCGCGCGGCGCGCAGCGTCAGAAGATCGGCCGCGCCCGGCCCCGCCCCGACCAGATAGACCGTCCCGCTCATGCCGCCTCGCGGATCATGCCGGCCGCCGCCGTCTGGTTCGATGTCGCGTCGATCAGCACGAACGCGCCGGTCGCCGGGCGTTCGGAATAGATATCGGCGATGATCGGGTCGCGCAGCTTCACCTTCACCGAGGCGATATCGTTGAGCTTCAGCCCGGACGCCTCGCCGACTTCCGCCAGCTCGGTCATCTCGCGCACATAGACGATGCCGTCGATCAGCGCCTGCGTGGTGCGGCTGCCCTGCTTCAGCAGATAGCGGCGGCCCTTCTCCCACGGCGCCTCGTCCAGCCAGCACAGATCCGCGACGAAAGCCCGCGTCGTGCGACCCTCGGTCGAGGCCAGCGAATCGCCGCGCCCGACATCGACATCGCGGTCCAGCACGATCGAAACCGATTGCCCCTCCAGCGCCGCGCTATACGCGCCGTCGAAGGTGCGGATCGCCTCCACCACCGCCGTCTGGCCCGACGGCAGCACGGTGATCTCGCGCCCCACCGCCACCTCGCCCGAGGCGATGCGGCCGGCATAGGCGCGCGCCCCGTCCGGCATCCGCAACACACGCTGCACCGGCAGGCGGAAAACCCCGTCATTGCGGCGCGAGGCGTCCAGCGTCTCCAGAATCTCCAGAAGCGTCGGCCCCTCGTACCAGGGCGTCTGCGGCGTCAGCCGCGCCACGTTGTCGCCATGCTTGGCGGCGATCGGCACATAGATCGGATCGTCGATCCCCAGCGTCCGCGCCACCCGCGCGAAGTGATCGCGGATTTCCTCGAACACCGCGCGAGACCAGCCCGTCAGGTCCATCTTGTTGATGGCGACGATCACCTTCAGGCCCATCAGCTTGGCGATGGTGGCGTGCCGCCGCGTCTGGGCCTTCAGGCCCTTGCCCGCGATGCGGCTCGCGTCGATGAGGATCACCGCCGCCTCGGCGTTCGACGCCGCCGTCACCATGTTCCGCGTATACTGCTCGTGACCGGGCGCGTCGGCGATGATGAACGAGCGGCGCGGCGTCGCGAAATAGCGATAGGCGACATCGATGGTTATGCCCTGCTCTCGCTCGCTTTCCAGCCCATCTGTGACGAGTGCAAGGTCGATCTCACCATCACTCTCACCGGCCCGCGCCTTGGAAATCGCCGCGACCTGATCGCGCAGCAACCCCTTAGCATCAAACAACAACCGACCGATCAGCGTCGATTTTCCGTCATCGACGCTGCCCGCCGTGATGAAGCGCAGCACGCCGGCGTCGTTGGTATCGAAGGCGTCGCTCATCAGAAATAGCCCTCGCGCTTGCGGCGCTCCATGGCGGCTTCGCTGGTGCGGTCGTCCATGCGGGTCGCCCCGCGTTCTGAGAGTTCGGCGATCTCGGTTTCGGCCAGAATCTCGTCCACCGTCGCAGCGGTCGATTCCACCGGACAGGTGCCGGTGATGTCGCCCACGGTGCGGAAGCGCACGGAAACGCTCTCCACAGTTTCGCCGACGCGCGGCGGCGTCAGCGCGGTCGCCGGCACCAGAAGCCCGTCGCGACGCACCACGTCGCGCTTGTGCGTAAAATAGATCGACGGCAGCGCGATGCCTTCACGCGCGATATAGGCCCACACGTCGCGCTCGGTCCAGTTGGACAGCGGGAACACGCGCATATGCTCGCCGGCATTGATGCGGGCGTTGTAGAGGCTCCACAGCTCAGGCCGCTGCGCCTTCGGGTTCCAGGCTCCGAACTCGTCGCGATGCGAGAAGATGCGTTCCTTGGCGCGGGCTTTCTCCTCGTCGCGCCGCGCCCCGCCGATCAGCGCATCGAAGCCGAACTCCTCGATCGCCTCCAGCAGCGTCACCGACTGCGCCGCGTTGCGGCTGGCCTCGGCGCGCGCCAGCTTCACCGTGCCGCGCAGGATCGAGCCTTCCACCTCGCGCACGATCAGCCGCTCACCCAGACGCCGCGCGGTCGCATCGCGAAACTCCAGAACCTCGGGGAAGTTATGGCCGGTATCCACATGCAGCAGCGGAAAGGGCAGCTTCTCGGGCCAGAACGCCTTGGTCGCCAGATGCAGCACCACCGCGCTGTCCTTGCCGCCCGAGAACAGCAGACCCAGATTGGTGCGCTCGCCCGCCGCTTCGCGGATGATGTGGATGGCTTCGCTCTCCAGAACGTCCAGATGAGAGAGCCTGTGGGGCTTGGCGAGCGCGCTCATGCTGCGGATTCCAGTGACGGTGATGCCGGGCCGGTATGCAGGCCGCACTCTTTCTTGTCGGCCTGCTCCCACCACCAGCGCCCGGCGCGCGGGTCTTCGCCGGGGCGGATCGCGCGCGTGCAAGGCTCGCAGCCGATCGAGGGATAGCCGCGTGCATGAAGCGGGTTCAGAGGCACCTCGAAGCGCGCCGCATAGGCCAGAACGTCATCCCAGCTCCAGTCGGCCAGAGGATTGAACTTGGCGATGCCGCGCGCCTCGTCGCGCTCCATTTCGGGAAGCGCCGTGCGCGTCACCGCCTGGTCGCGGCGCTGTCCGGTCAGCCAGGCCGAGCGCCCTGCCAGAGCGCGGTTCAGCGGCTCCACCTTGCGGATGCCGCAGCATTCCTTGCGCAGCTCCAGGCTCTCGTAGAACGCATACGCGCCATGCGCGGCGACATGCGCCTCGACCGCCTCGGCGTTCGGACGCATCACTTCGATATCGATCCCGTACTTCGCCTTCACCTCGCCGATCATACCCAGCGTCTCGTCATGCAGACGGCCGGTATCCAGCGTGACGACGTGGATCGGCAGCTTGTGGCGAGCGATGAAGTCCGTGACCACCATGTCTTCCGCCGACAGGCTCGTCGCGAAGGCGGCATCGGGGTGCTGCGCCGCCACGCGCTTAAGAACCTTCAGCGTCCGTACGATCTTCGCTTCGCGCACGGCGGCCGCACGGTTATGCAGCGCCGGCGCGAAAGCGCCCGCCGCGTCGTCCTGATAGGCGACCGAGAAGTCGCCGAGGCCCGAAACCAGATGCTCCGCCACGAAACCCTGCGGCACGGCGAAGGCGGTGAAGCCGACGCGCGCCATGTAGAAAACCTGATCGCGCAGCACCTCGCCCACTGCGCGGATCTCTCCGCTCCAGCCAAGGCGCTTGCGCAGCAGAGCGGCGTGGGAATAGCCGCGCCCGTCGGTGAATTTCGGAAACTGGATCGCGATCAGCGCCAGCCCGTCCAGCTTCTCAGCCAGCGTCAGCGTGTCGGCGGCGGGGGCCAGCCACACGCCGGTGCGTCCGGTGCGCGTCTTCAGCGCGTCGGCGCGGGCCAGCCAGTCGGCCAGCGGCACGATGATGTCGCCTTCGGGCCAGACATCGGCGCCCGCTTCCTCCAGCAGCACGAAGCTGTCGTCTTCGATGCGGACCTTGCGGTCGGCGAGGCGGATCAGCGCGCTCATGCCGCTTCCACCTTCTCGGGGTAGGCGGCGGCCTTGAACGGCGCGATGCCGATCCGGCCGACCGTATCGATGAAACGCTCGCCGTCCTGGCGCGCCCCCAGATAGGCATCGACCAGACGCTCCACCGCGCCCGGCACCTCCTCGAACTTGATCGACCGGCCAAGAATGGTGCCGAGATTGACCTCGTTGTCCGAACGGCCGCCGACCAGAAGCTGGTACCATTCCTCGCCGTGCTTATCGACGCCCAGCACCCCGATATGTCCGACATGATGGTGGCCGCACGAATTGATGCAGCCGGAAATCTTGATCGCCAGCTCGCCGACCTCTTCCTGCTTCTGGGCCGAGAAGCGTTCCTGAATGGCGGTGGCGATGGGAATGGCGCGGGCGTTCGCCAGCGCGCAGAAATCGCCGCCGGGGCAGGCGATGATGTCGGTGACGAGGCCGATATTCGGCTCCGCGAACCCCGTCGCCTCAGACGCCTGCCACAGATCGTGAAGATCTTTCTTCGCGACATCGGCCAGAACCAGATTCTGGTGATGCGAAACCCTGAGCTCGCCGAACGAGAAGCGGTCGGCCAGATCGGCCGCAGCCGCCATCTCCTCGCCTGTTGCATCGCCCGGCGCCGGGCCGGTGCGCTTCAGGCTGAGCGTCACGGCCGCGTAGCCGGCGCGTTTGTGCGACGTCACGTTGCGGCGCAGCCAGGCGTCGAAACGCGGGTTCGCGGCGCGCAGCGCCGAAAGATCGGCGTCGGCCTCGTCCGCCGGCAGATAGGCGGGATCGACGAAGTTCGCCGCGATCCGCGCGAACTCCTCATCGGCGATGCGGGCGACGCCGCCTTTCAGGTGACGCCACTCGTCTTCCACATCGGCGGCGAAACGCTCCGCCCCGATCGATTCCACCAGAATTTTGATGCGCGCCTTGTACAGGTTGTCGCGGCGGCCCCAGCGGTTATAGGCGCGCAGCACCGCCTCCGTGTAGGTCAGCATCTCGCGCCACGGCAGATCGCGCTTGATCACCGGCGCGATGCGCGGCGTGCGGCCCTGGCCGCCGCCGGCCATCACGTCCATCACCACTTCGCCCGCCGCATCCAGCTTCAGATCGAACGCCAGATCGTGCACGCCGGTCGCCGCGCGATCGTCGCCCGCGCCGTTGAACGCCACTTTGAACTTGCGCGGCAGATAGGCGAACTCCGGATTGAAGGTCGACCACTGCCGCATCAGCTCGCAATAGGGGCGCGGATCGACGATCTCATCCGCCGCCACGCCGGCCAGGTGATCGGTCGTGGTGTTGCGGATGCAGTTGCCGCTGGTCTGGATGCCGTGCATCTCGACCGCCGCCAGCTCGTCCAGAATATCCGGCACGCGCGCGATCTCGACCCAGTTGTACTGGATGTTCTGGCGCGTCGTGAAATGGCCGTAGCCACGGTCATAGACCTGGGCGATGCGGCCCAGCGTGCGCAGCTGCGTCGAGGACAGCATTCCGTAAGGAATTGCGATGCGCAGCATCGGCGCGTGGCGCTGGACGTAAAGCCCGTTCTGCAAGCGCAGCGGCTTGAAGGCGTCTTCGCTCAGCTCGCCGCTGAGGAAACGCTCGGTCTGCCCCCTGAACTGGGCCGCCCGCTCCTCCACCAGAAGCCTGTCGACAGCATCGTACCGGTACATCGCAAAAGCCGTGAAAAAGCGCCAGATTACCGGCTTTACCTAGGCCCTCACGCGCGCGCGAGCTAGGTCAGCGCGCTTAAGAGTGACATTAGCGTCAGATTGTGGTTCTGCCGGTCCGTGGCATGGCATCCGCACCCGCCAATGGAGCTGGCGACATGAACGCGATTACCCCGCAGCAACCTGACGCTACGGAACGACCGGCCGCGAAGGCCAACGGCCCGACGCTGGAAACGGTGCTTGAGGTCCGTCACTGGACTGACCGCCTGTTCCAGTTCCGCATCACGCGGCCTGCATCGTTGCGCTTCCGGTCCGGTGAGTTCGTGATGATCGGGTTGGAAGTGAACGGCAAGCCGCTGCTGCGCGCCTACTCCATCGCCAGCCCGTCCTGGGACGAGGCCCTGGATTTCTATTCGATCAAAGTCGAGGACGGTCCGCTCACCTCGCGGCTTCAGCTGATCAAGCCGGGCGACACGGTGCTGCTCGGGCGCAAGCCCACCGGGACGCTGATCCTCGACGCGCTGACCCCGGCCAAGCGCCTTTACATGTTCTCCACCGGCACCGGCATCGCCCCCTTCGCCTCGCTGGTCCGCGACCCCGAGACCTACGAGCGCTACGAGGACGTGATCCTCGTCCACGGCTGTCGCCAGACCGCCGAACTCGCTTATGGCGAGGCGCTGGTGCGCCAGACGCTGGAAGACCCGCTGGTCGGCGAACTCGCCGCCGGCAAGCTGCGCCATATCACCACTGTCACGCAGGAAGACGGTCCCCGCACCGGCCGCGTCACGACGCTCATCGAGACCGGCCGCCTGTTCGCCGATCTCGGCGTGCCGCCGCTCGACCCGCAAACCGACCGCGGCATGATCTGCGGCTCGATGGCCATGATCAACGACACCAAGGCGCTGCTCGAAAAGGCGGGGCTGGTGGAAGGGGCGGTCAGCGAACCCGGCCAGTTCGTGATCGAACGGGCGTTTGTGGGCTAGCTACCAAAGCGCACAGCGTCACTTGCAGAATTCGGTGTGTTCGATGTGACCGGTCGCAGTGTTGATAGACACGCGGTACCCGGAAAAGGGATTCGCCAGAAGCTCTCCGGCTGCCAACTCAACCTGTACGAAACAGTCTGCTGGCGGGCCCTCAACCGATCGCGCTCGCCAGACCAACGCACTCTGTCGGCCCAACTTCACGAGATTCGAGCTGGCTTCGCGCCCGTCCGCTAAGGTCATCGGATCGTATAAAACCACGTGGCCGGAGCCATCGTTTAGGTCGATCCTCGCAAGCTCTCTCGCAACCACCTTGTTGCCTTCCTAAATCCCCGCGCCCGGATCGGCTTCCGCCTGGCCCGCTTCGTCGCGCAGCCAGTCGATGAACGCCTTCAGGCCAGGCGACAGCGTGCGCCCGCGCCGCCACACCATCCAGTACGCGAAATTGATCGGCGTTTCGGCGTTGTCGAACGGCGTCACCAGACGCCCCGACGCGATGTCCGCCGCCGCCAGCTGGCGCTTGGCGAGGCCAATGCCCTTGCCCGCCATCGCCGCCTCGATGACCATCGACGACTGGTTGAGCCGCAGCCCCTTGCGCGCGAATTCGCCGTCGAGACCGCGCGCCATCAGCCACATCGGCCAGTTGGGGCATGACGGATCGCGATCCGGGCTGTCGTCGTGCAGCAGCGCGAAACGGGGAATATCCTCGATTCTCTTCAGCCCCTCCCGTCCCTCGATCAGGGCCGGCGAGCAGATCGGCACCACGCTTTCGGAAAGCAGCATCTGGGCCTGCGCGTCGGCATAACCGCCCGCCCCGTAGCGGATCGCCAGATCGACATCCGCGACCGCGAAATCGACCAGGCCCATATCAGCGGAAACCCAAACCTCGACATCGGGATGCTGGTCCTTGAAGCGCTCGAGGCGCGGCACCAGCCATTTGATCGCGAAAGACGGGGCCACCGACACCGAAACGCGCTGGCCGCGCAGCGGCAGGCGCATCACCCGCGCCGCTTCCCCAAGGCTCGCCATGGCGCTCGCCACATGGGCCAGCGCGGCGGTGCCGGCGTCGGTCAGCTCGACACGGCGCCCGAGGCGGCGGAACAGCGGCTGCCCCGCGAACTCCTCCATCTGCTGGATATGCTGGCTGACTGCGGCGGGGCTGACGCCCAGCTCGTCTGCGGCGCGCGCAAAGCTCAGATTCCGGCCCGCCGCCTCGAAGGCGCGAAGGGCATGAAACGGCGGCAATTTCACCGTCGTATCGTGTGTATCGTCGTTCGCCGCCATGGTTCCCCGCACCGTCGGTCAGCCCCTCTAGCCGAATGGAGGCCCGCTGACTATATTGGGCGCGTCGTCAACCAATCGAGAGGAGGTGATCCAGTGTCTCATTGCCTGAAACCGCAGCAGCGGATGCTGGAGACCCGGAACGCCTCGGCTGCGGGTTCCCGCGCCTAAGCGACCAGCGTTTCCAATCCGCATGCGCGGAGAAGCAATGGGGGCCGTTCCGCAAGGGACGGCCCTTGTTGCTTTTGGGGCCAAGCCTCAGCCTTCCACGACGCTCTGGAAGCCGCCGAAGATCATCCGCTTGCCGTCGAACGGCATGCCGTCCTTCATGTTTTCCGGGTTCATGCGCGGATCGGCCATGACCTTGGCGTTGATCTCGTCGCGCTTCGCCCTGGATTCGTAGGTGATCCAGGAAAAGAACACGATCTCGTCCTCCTTCGCCTGAACGGCGCGCGGAAACGAGGTCAATTCGCCATAAGGCACATCGTCCCCGACGCACTCCATGTAGCTGAGTGCCCCGTATTCCATCCACACGTCGCGGCCCAGCGTCGCCACCTTCTTGTAGGCTTCGATATTCGCTTTGGGCACCGCGATCAGAAACCCGTCGACATAAGGCATGGCGCTCCTCCTCCGTTGCCGCCCGTCACATCAATAAGACGCGCCGCACCCGCCCGTTCCGACATCCCTGTCAAAAGACCCCGTCGAATAAAGTCCGCATCGCCCGCCACGCCCGGCTTTCCGCCGCTGCGCCCAGCGGCATCGCACTACGCGCCCAGCTCTTCGCGGCGCATTTCCAGTTCCAGCCATTGGCTTTCGGCGGCGTCGAGTTCGCCCCGCGCCGCCTCGTGCCTTGCCGTCGCCGCGGCGAACGCCTGAGCATCGCGCACATAAAACTGCGCGTCGGCCAGTTTCGTCTCAAGCGCCGCGATCTCGCTTTCCAGCCCGGCGATGCGGCCCGGCAAAGTCTCCAGCGCGTGCTTGTCCTTGAACGACAATTTCTTCGACGCCGCTTTCGGCGTTTCGTTTTGCGCCCTGGGCGCAGCTGGCTCGCGCTTCTGCCCGCTGCGCGCCGCCACGCCCGCGCCGCGCTGTGTCACCATATCGGCATAGCCGCCGGCATATTCCACGAAGCGTCCGTCGCCCTCCGCCATCAGGATCGACGTCGCCACCCGGTCCAGGAAATCGCGATCGTGGCTGACGATAATAACCGTACCGTCATAGGCGCTCAGCGCCTCCTGCAGCACGTCCAGCGTTTCAAGATCCAGATCGTTGGTCGGTTCGTCCAGCACCAGCAGATTGCTCGGCCGCGCGAAAGCTCGCGCCAGCAGCAACCGTCCACGTTCGCCGCCCGACAGCGCCCTCACCTTCTGGCGGATCTGCTCCGGCGCGAACAGGAATTCCTTCAGATACCCCGCCACATGCCTTGTCACTCCGCCGACGCTCAGCGTGTCGCTGCCCCCGCCGGTCAAGGTGTCGGCGACCGACGCATCGTCATCCAGCAGCGCGCGCTGCTGGTCCAGCCAGGCCAGCACGACATTCGCCCCGATTTCCACCGTGCCGCTGTCTGGCGCCGCACGTCCGGTCAGCAGATTCAACAGCGTCGTCTTGCCCGCGCCGTTCGGCCCCACGATCGCCAGCCGGTCATGGCGCAGGATGCGCGCCGACACGTCACGCACGATCACACGCTCGCCATAGGATTTCCAGACGCCCTTCGCCTCGATCACCTTGGTGCCGGAACCCTGCGCCTCGGCGGCCGACATCTCCACCGCGCCCGTCGCGCGCCGCTGATCGCGCCGCTGCTGGCGCAGATCGCCAAGCCGCGCGAGCCGGCCCTGGTTGCGCTTGCGCCGCGCGGTCACGCCATAGCGCAACCAGTCTTCCTCGCGCGCGATCTGCCGGTCCAGTTTGTGCCTTTCCAGCTCTTCCTCACCCAGAACCTCATCGCGCCAGGCCTCGAAATGCGCGAAGCCTCGATCCAGCCGCCGCGTCGCCCCCCGATCCAGCCACACCACGGCGCGCGACAGTTTCTCAAGGAACCGCCTGTCATGGCTGATCAGCAGCAGCGCCGACCGCATCGCGGCCAGCTCGCTCTCCAGCCACTCGATCACCGGCAGATCCAGATGATTGGTCGGCTCGTCCAGCAGAAGAATGTCCGGCTCCGGGGCCAATACGCGGGCCAGCGCGGCGCGGCGCTGCTCGCCGCCCGAAAGCCTCTGCGGATCTTCCTCGCCCGTCAGCCCCAACTCATTCAGCAGATACAGCGCGCGATGATCCTCATCGCCCTCGCCCAACCCTGCGCGGACATAAGCCAGCGTCGTCTCGAAGCCCGAAAGATCGGGCTCCTGCGGCAGATAGCGGATCGTCGCCCCGGCGTCTGCGAAGCGATCGCCGGCGTCCGCCTCCACCAGGCCTGCCGCGATTTTCAGCAGCGTCGACTTTCCCGAGCCGTTACGCCCCACCAGCGCCACGCGGTCGCCCGGCGCGACGATCAATTCCGCCCCGTCAAGCAACGGAGCGCCCCCGAAGGTCAGGCGAATGTCACGAAGCTGAAGGAGGGGGGCGGCCATGGCGCGGGGCTTATGCGCGATCCCGCGGACATATGCAAAACCGCAAGTTCCTTCGTTCAGCGGACCGGGGTTGCGTGAAACTTTCGCAAGAAAGCGGAACTTTGCGCTCCGCCTACGGAGAAAATCCGCAGGAATGCGCGCCGCCCGCAAATCGCCTCACGCATTGCGACTGTCTGACACGAGCTGTGACCGAAACCGCGCAGTCGGAATCGCGTCTCGCCGCGTTGATGACCATGCGCGCTGAATTGAAACCGCAGATCCTGTCCGGACGGCGGCGAGATGGCGCGCGCATGTAAACATTCAGGAGCCATCCATGATGCCGATTTCAAGCGCTCGTTTCGCCGGAGCGCTCATCGCCTCCAGCGCAATCGTCGCGGCAGCGAATGTCGCCTACGCAAACGGGCAAGGCTCGCCGGTGGAACCCGCCCCCGCCCCCGCCCCGACCGTTCTTGAACCGGCTGGGCCTGCGCCCGCCGTGGAAGCGCCCGCGCCCGTCCGTCGTTCGGGTTGGGGCGGCCTCTATATCGGCGGTCATCTCGGCTACGGCTGGTCGGGCGGAAACGGCAATGAAGTCGTCAATTTCGACACCAATCTCGACGGTACGTACGGCGACACGGTCTTCGACGCCCCTGTCGGCGGCACGGATGTATTCGCGCCGGGCTTTTGCGATGGCGCCGCCAACGGTCCCGCGCTGTCGGATGGTTGCAAGGATGACAAAGGAGGTTTCGACGGCGGGCTCCGCGTCGGCTATGACTGGGATCTGGGCGGGTTTGTCGTCGGTGTCGTCGGCGAAGCCAGCATGGCGGATGTGAGCGACAGCGTCTCAGCATTCTCGACCGCGCCGAACTCGTACACGTTCACGCGCGAACTGAACTACCTGCTGGCTGCGCGCCTGCGCGCCGGCTACGCGCTGTCGGACGATTTCCTCATCTACGGCACCGGCGGTTATGCCTATGGCGACATCGACCGCTCGTTCAAGACGACGAACAGCGGCAACGCTTTCGCCGAGCGCGACAATAACGGCGGCCATGGCTGGCAGCTGGGCGGCGGCGTCGAGACCAAACTGTCCAACAGCCTCAGCCTGGGCGTGGAATACATCTACACCAGCCTGAACGATGGCGACTACACGGTCCGCGCCAGCCAGGGCACGACCGCAACCGGATCGCCCTTCATCATCGACAACCCCAACGGCACCGACATCCGGCGCGGCGACGACCGCTTCGAGATTCACTCGGTGCGCGCGACGATCGCCTATCGCTTCGGCGAATAAGCGTTCCTGAAACGAAAAGGGCCGGAGCAGTGCTCCGGCCCTTTATCTTTCGCCATCTCCGTCGATCAGGCCGTGAACGCCGCTTCCGTTTTCGCCGTCACGTCATCCAGCGTCGTGCCGGGGCTCAATTCCACCAGCTTCAAAGGCGCGCCCTTCACAACGTCGAAAACGCACAGATCCGTCACGATGCGGTTCACTACGCCCGCTCCGGTCAGCGGCAGGGTGCATTTTTTCAGAACCTTGCTCTCGCCCGCCTTGTTGGCGTGATCCATCACCACGACGACGCGGCGCACGCCCGCGACGAGATCCATCGCGCCGCCCATGCCCTTCACCATCTTGCCGGGGATCATCCAGTTCGCGATGTCGCCGTTCTCGGCCACTTCCATCGCGCCGAGGATCGACAGATCGATATGCCCGCCGCGGATCATCGCGAAGCTGTCCGCCGATGAGAAATAGCTGCTCATCGGCAGCTCGGTGATGGTCTGCTTGCCGGCATTGATGAGGTCGGCGTCCACTTCGTTATCCAGCGGGAACGGGCCGATCCCCAGCATGCCGTTCTCGGATTGCAGCGTCACCTCGATGCCGGCAGGCACATGGTTCGCCACCAGCGTCGGGATACCGATGCCGAGATTGACGTAGAAACCGTCCTCCAGCTCCTGCGCGGCGCGCGCCGCCATTTCATCGCGGGTCCAGGGCATGGGCTTAAGCCTCCTTGCGCGTGGTGCGCTGCTCGATGCGCTTCTCGAACGTGCCTTGCACGAGGCGCTGCACGAAAATGCCGGGCGTGTGGATGTGGTCGGGATCGAGCGTGCCGGTCGGCACGATCTCCTCGACCTCGGCGACCGTCACCTTGCCGGCGGTCGCCATCATCGGATTGAAGTTCCGCGCGGTCTTTCGGTAGATGAGATTGCCTTCGTGATCGCCCTTCCAGGCCTTCACGATGGCGAGGTCGGCCTTCAGCGCCGTCTCCATCACATAGGTCCGCCCGTCGAACTCGCGCGTGTCCTTGCCCTCGGCGATGATCGTGCCGGCTCCGGTGGCGGTGAAGAAAGCCGGGATGCCTGCCCCGCCGGCGCGGATGCGCTCAGCCAGAGTGCCCTGCGGGTTGAATTCCAGCTGCAGCTCGCCCGAGAGATATTGCCGCTCGAACTCCTTGTTCTCGCCGACATAGGACGAGACCATCTTGGCGATCTGCCGCGTGTTCAGCAGCATGCCGAGGCCGAACCCATCGACCCCGGCATTGTTGGAGATCGCGGTGATGCCTTTTGCGCCGCTGTCGCGCAGTGCGGCGATCAGATTTTCCGGGATGCCGCAGAGGCCGAAGCCGCCGGCCATCACGGTCATGCCGTCGAAGGTGAGACCAGCCAGCGCCGCCGCAGCGTTCGGGTAGATTTTCGATTTGGCCATGTCACCCTCGCTGGTGTTTGCGGCGGTGATAGCAGGTTGCGCTGCCGAAGATAATACTCATCGGTCAATGAATTTTTCCTGGAAACCGGCCAGACCGCGCCGGATCGGCCGCTCGATCACCAGCGCCAGAAACGCGAAGCTGCAGCCGATCGCGGTATCGACGATGCGCGCCTCCAGAAGCGGCAGCACGCGGCCCGTGGACACCAGAGCCAGCTCCAGCGCCAGCATCACGAAGGCGGTCAGCGCCGCGACCCCAAGCAGGCCGTGACGCTGCTGCGCCGGCCAGCGCAAAAGCGCCGCCACCACCAGCGCCGGCACCAGTACCGACAGATAGGGAAAGAAATAGCCCAGCCCGCCCGCGATCACGACGCCCAGCACGGTGCCGAGAAAGCGGTCGGCCATGAGGCGCCGGCTTTCCAGAAAATCCACCCGCAGCACGAACACCATCGCGAGCATGGTCCAGTATGGCTGGTCGAGATGGGTCGCCGCACTGGCGAGATAGGCGGAAGGCACCGCGATCGCGACGGCGATGGCGAAAGAGATTCGCTCGAGCTCGCGTTGCTTCAGCATCGCGGCGACCTCGCGCCATTGCGGCGCGGTTGAGGGAAGCGGGGTCCGCCGGGCGGCATCCCACGCGATGGCGATCCCCCAGGCGAGCAGCATGAAGCCCGGCACCACCACGGCATCGAAAGCCACCGGCGGCATGTAGAGCGCGCTCAACGCCAGCGCGATGTGAAAGAACCGCGCCAGCGTCAGCGCGATCTGATGGCCGCTTTCGGTGAGGGCATAGACGACGCCCGCCACGGCGAAGGCGAGACAGAGCAGCAGCGGCGCACCGCCGACCGCCGCGCCGATCAGCGCCCCCGCGATCAGCGCGAGCGATGACGACGCCATCCACATGAGGCGGGGCAAGGGCGCGCCGCCCGTATCGGTGCTGAACGCCGCGATGGCGGAGATCAGCGCATAGGGCGCCCATTCCCGGCCCTCATAGAAGAAGGCCAGCAGAATGGGCGCCAGAACCGTGAGGGCGAACCGGACCGACCGTGACCACAGCGGCTCTTCAGCCGCCACCGCGTCCGGCGCGGTCTGCATTCAGTGATGCGCCGCCTTGGGCGTCTCCATCAGCTCGACCAGCACGCCGCCCATATTCTTGGGGTGGATGAAGATGATGGGCGTACCATGGGCGCCGATGCGCGGCTCGCCCAGCACGGTCGCGCCCTTGGCCTTCATCTCGTCGCGCGCCGCGATGATGTCCGGCACTTCGAAGCAGACATGGTGCTGCCCGCCGGCCGGGTTCTTGGCGAGGAACCCGGCGATCGGCGATTTTTCGTCGATCGGTTCGATCAGCTCGATCTGGCTGTTGGGACAATCGACGAAGCAAACCCAGACGCCCTGTTCGGGCATCGCGAATTTCTCGCCGATCTTGGTCGCGCCCATCAGATCGCGATACATCGCGACCGATTTCTCGATGGAAGGCGTCGCGACGCCGATATGGTTGAGGCGGCCGATCATGGGAGGCTCCGGAAAGAAAAGGCGGATGACGCCCTTCCGATAGTCCAAGACGCCCCGCGTTTCCACCGCCGGCACGCCTTGCATGCGCCGCGCTTCTGGTGAGATTGGGCGGGCAAAACAATCGGAGGAAACCATGGTCGTATTGGTTGAGAAGGCGGACGGCGTCGCGACGGTCACGATGAACCGCCCCGAGGCGATGAATGCGCTGTCGGTCGAGCTGCGCAAAACCCTGGCCGGCACGTTCGCTGCCCTGGCCGCCGACGACGAGGTGCGGGCCATCGTTCTGACCGGCGCGGGCGGGCGCGCCTTCACCGCCGGCCTCGACCTCAAGGAACTCGCCTCGACGCCGGGCGCGCGCGGCGCCGCCAACCCGACCAGCGCCGCCGACGATCCGGTGCTCGCCATGGAAGCCTGCCCCAAGCCGATCGTCGGCGCGGTCAACGGCGTCGCCATCACCGGCGGATTCGAAGTGGCGCTGGCCTGCGACGTACTGATCGCAGACACCCATGCCCGCGTCGGCATTCTGCCCGGCTGGGGCCTCTCGGCGAAGTTGTCGCGTACCGTCGGCCTGATGCGCGCGAAAGAGCTGTCGCTCACCGGCAATTTCCTGGATGCGAAGACCGCCTATGAATGGGGCCTCGTCAATCGCGTCGTCGAGCCGGACGAATTGCTGCGCACCGCGCAGAAACTGGCGCACGACATGGCGAGCATCGATCCCGCCACCTCGCGCACCTACAAAAAGCTGATCGACGACGGCGACAAGCTGACCGCCGCCGAGGCGCGCAAGCTGGAGACCGCGACCACCAAAGCGCTCAACGCCGCCGTCACGCCGGATTCCATCGCCGAGCGCCGCGAGCAGGTGCAGGCGCGCGGCCGGTCGCAGGGATGACCCTGCCCGACTGGTGGGCGAAGCGGCTGAAACTGCCGCTCATCGCCGCCCCGATGTTCCTGATCTCGGGGCCGGATCTCGTCATCGCCGCCTGCAAGGCCGGCGCGACAGGCTGCTTCCCGACGCCCAACGCGCGCGATACCGCGATCCTCGACCAGTGGCTGGCGCGCATTTCGTCCGAAGTGACCGAGGCTGACGCGCCCTGGGCGGTGAACCTCGTCGTTCACCGCACGAATAACCGGCTGGAGGACGACCTCGCGCTGTGCGAACGCTACCGCGCGCCCATCGTCATCACCGCGCTGGGCAGCCCGCAGGCGGTGATCGACCGCGTCCATGGCTGGGGCGGCATCGTGCTGGCCGACGTGAACTCGGTGAAGTTCGCCGAACGCGCTGCGAAGCTGGGGGTCGATGGCCTCGTCCTCGTCGGCGCCGGCGCGGGTGGACACACCGGCCCCATGGGCGGCTTCGCCTTCGTGCCGGCGGTGCGTGAGTTCTTCGACGGCATCGTCGTCCTTGGCGGCGGCATCACCACCGGCGGCGGCATTGCGGCGGCACAGGCGCTGGGCGCCGACCTCGCCGCGATGGGCACGCGTTTCATCGCGACGAAGGAAAGCCTCGCCGTCGATGCCTATCGCGACATGCTTGTCGCCAGCACCGTCGATGATCTCGTCCTGTCACGCGGCATCACCGGGGTGCCGGCGAACTGGCTGCGCCCCTCCATCGAAGCCGCCGGCATGGACCTGACGAAGCTCGAAGCCGATGTCGTCATCGATTTCACCGATCCCAAGGGCGACGCCCGCCGCTGGTCCACCGTCTGGTCCGCCGGCCACGGCGTCGGCGCGATCAAGAAAGTGGAACGCGCCGCCGACCTCATCGCCACGCTGAAAGCGCAATTCGAAACGGCGAAGCGCGGCTGATCTCAGTCGCGGAAAACCACCGTCTTGCCGCCGTCGATCAGCACGCGCAGATCCAGATGCCAGGCGATGGCGCGGGCCAGCACGCGGCGCTCGATGTCGCGCCCCTTGCGCACCAGCGCGTCCGGCGTGTCGTGATGGGCGATACGCTCCACGTCCTGCTCGATGATCGGCCCTTCGTCGAGATCGGCCGTCACGTAGTGCGCCGTCGCGCCGATCAGCTTCACGCCGCGATCATGCGCCTGATGATAGGGCTTAGCGCCCTTGAAGCCGGGCAGGAACGAGTGGTGGATATTGATGCAACGCCCGCTGAGGCGCGCCGCCAGATCGTTCGACAATATCTGCATATAGCGCGCCAGCACGACCAGATCGGCCTTCGTCTCGCCGACCAGCCGGAAAATCTCCGCCTCCTGCGCCGCCTTGCCCGCCGCCGTGACCGGCAGGTGGTGGAATGGAATACCGTAGAAATCGAGATGCGCGTAAGTCTCGCGCGGATGGTTCGAGACGATGCCGACCGGATTCATCTCCAGCTCGCCCGTGCGCCAGCGATAAAGGAGATCGGCCAGGCAATGATCCTGCTTCGAGGCGAGCAGCAGCACGTTCTGCCGATCCTGCCGACGGCGCAGCCGCCAGTCGAACGCGAACTGCCGCGCCACCTCGTCCAGCCCTTCGCGCACCGCGGCGATATCGCCGCCCGCCGTCAGCGCGAAACGCACGCGCATGAAGAAGCGCCCTGTCGCCGCATCGTCGAACTGATGCGCTTCGAGAATGTCGCAGCCGAGCCCGTACAGCCGCGCCGAAACGGCCGCGACGATGCCCGGACGTCCCGGACAGGAAAGCGCAAGAATGTAGTCGTCGATGATCATGGCGCGTCGGTCTAGCAGACTGACGCGGCGTCAGGAAAAGCCCCAGGCGCAGAACGAAAGAAAATGGCGGACAGGGTGTCCGTCAAAGTGACGTCCGTCAAGGTGCGCTGGCGCTCAGGAAAGTCAACAAAATACTACGATTTAGGCGTTGGCCTGTCCACCGCCGTCCGTTGACGTGCCCACACAATCAGCCCAAAGTGTGGGCACAGATGTGGGCATGTGGGACGGTTGACGTGGGATATCTGACAGCATTGAAGGTCAACGCATCTTTGAAGCCGGGGCGGCATCAGGACGGCGACGGGTTGATGCTGGTCGTCAAAGAAAGCGGCCGGAAGACCTGGATCCTTCGTGCTCAGGTCGATGGCAAGCGCCGGGATTTCGGCCTCGGGTCAGTCGACGACACGTCGCTCAAGGAAGCCCGCGAGAAAGCGGCCGCGACGCGCAAGCTGTTCCGGGGCGGCGATGATCCTGTCGCCATGAAGCGTGCGGCAGCGGCAGCGCGCCGGACGATCCCGACGTTCAAGGAGGCCGCCGAGCAGTTGCACAGGGAACTCGACGGAAGCTGGAAGAACGACAAGCATCGCGGCCAGTGGCTCTCCACACTGACGGTCTATGTCATTCCCAAGATAGGTGACGCGCGGATCGACCGGATCGACACGCCGATGATTGTCGATGCGCTGCTGCCGATCTGGCTGTCCAAGCAAGTGACCGCCCGCCGGGTGCGCCAACGGATCGCCGCCGTGCTCGACTGGGCGCACGCCAAAGGCTACCGGCCCGGCGAGGCACCAATGCGATCAGTCGCCAAGGGCCTGCCCAAGCAAACCAAATCTGCGGGGCACTTCGCGGCCATGCCATATGCCAATGTTCCCGCCTTTATGGGAAAGCTGGCCGCTGCGGAAACCATCGGACGGCTGGCTCTGCGGTTCACGATCCTGACAGCAGCCCGATCAGGTGAGGTTCGCGGCGCAACGTGGGGTGAAGTTGATGAGGAGGCGAGCGTCTGGACGGTCCCCGGTTCTCGCATGAAAGCCGGCAAGACCCATATGGTGCCGTTGTCGCGGGCAGCCCTGGCTGTGCTTCAGCGGGCGAAGGATTTGCGCGGCGGCTCTGCGGGCGACTTCGTGTTTCCGAGCCCCCGAGGCGGCGCACTTTCGGACATGACCCTTGGGAAAGTGCTTCATGCCGCTTGCGGTAAAGACTTCACCGTTCACGGCTTTCGGTCGAGCTTCCGGGATTGGGCTGCCGAGCAGACCGCGACCCCAGGCGATGTCGTCGAGGCGGCGCTCGCGCACACCGTCTCAAACAAGGTTGAGGCCGCCTATCGGCGCACCAACTATCTCGAAAAGCGGCGTGACCTCATGAATGCGTGGGCCGAGTTTGCCGCCTAGCTGAGGCTGTGCGCTAACCTAGTGATCGTCCCGGCACCGCGTGTGGTCGGCCAGTGTGCCGATAATTCGACAATCCTTGAGCGCGCCGTTCGCGCAGGCGCCGACCATGCGGGTCAGTTCTCGCCTCAACGACTGGAGCCGTTTGTTCGTGCTCTCGACCTCTCGGAGGTGTTTGGCGGTCAGCGCGTCGACGGCGGCCTCCGGGACGCGGCCCCGCAGCTGCGGCTCGACCTCGAGCAGGGTGCCCGTGGTCACCAGCGCGAACAGCCGCGCGGGGGGGGGCCACCCCCCCCCCCCCCCCGGGCCCGCGCCGGCCCACACGC
>JAPUEF010000095.1:0-472 GCA_027492655.1 Alphaproteobacteria bacterium
GCGGGTGCCGACATAGGAAATCTCGATGCCCTTGTCGGGCTGGAAGCCGGCGAGGCGGATCATCCGGCGGGCGAGATCGTCGATCCTGACCGGCTGGCCCATATTGAGGACGAGGATGGTCGACCGGGGCGCCTCGGTCTGACGCGCGGTAACGCGGGCCGCGGTCAGCAGCAGGTCCGTCGCTTCGCGCTTGGTCATGAAGTAGCGGACCATGTCCCGGTGCGTGACGGTGAGCGGGCCGCCAGCTTCGATCTGGGCGCGGAATTTCGGCACGACCGAGCCGGCCGTGCCGAGCACATTGCCGAAACGGACGGCGACGAGGCGGGTACGGCGATTCACGTCAGCGTGCAGCGGCTGCGGCGCTGATGTCAGCGACTGAGTATAGAGTTCGGCGATCCGCTTGGTGGCGCCGAGGATCGAGGCCGGCTTGGTCGCCTTGTCGGTCGAGACGAGGACGAAGACGCCCGCACCT
>JAPUEF010000095.1:482-2742 GCA_027492655.1 Alphaproteobacteria bacterium
AATGGCGGCATCGGCGGCGTTGAGCGGTCCCGCGAGATTGGTCCTCACCGCGTCGGCGACCTCCCGCTCCAGATGCGGCAGGTGCTTCAGCGCAGCCGCGTGGAAGACCACGTCGGGCGCGAAGGAGCGGGTGATCTGCATGATCCGGGCGCGGTCGCGCACGTCGCAGAGCCGCCCCTCGATGCCGGTTTCGCCATCGATGCGGCTCAACTCGCTGCGCTGGAGCAGGGCGTGGAGCGCGACCTCCGAATGGTCGAGAACCAGCACGCGCTCCGCGCCGAACTGCGCGCTGCGGAGCGCCAGTTCAGCGCCAATGGAGCCGCCGCCACCGGTGACGATGACCCGCTTGCCCTGCACGAAAGCCCGGAGGGGCGCCTCGTCGACCTCGACCAGCGGGCGGATCAGAAGGTCGTCGTCGATGACGGCCTGCAGCCTTGCCTCGCGCCGGATATCCGTCGCTTCGGTCGTCTCCAGCCGGATCGTCGGAATGCCGATGCGGCGGAACGAGCCGATGAGGTTCTCCATCTGCGGCGTCTCGAGGATGGCCTTGGGCGCGACGATGGCGCGCTGGATCGTGATGCCGCGCTCGATCGCGTTGCGCACCACGCCCTCGACGTCGTCGGTGGTGCCCCAGACCGGCACGCCGCGGACCGTCTGATTCACCTCGGGCGCGACAGGCGTGATGATGCCGAAGACCCGGATGGGGCCGGCAAGGCCGGTCTCGACGGCACGAATGACCGATTCCGCGTCGGAAGCCCGGCCGATCACGATGGCGGCGAGCGGGTCGCTGCGCTCCGTGCCCTGCCGCCGCCAGGCCTTGTAGGCGCGGTAGGCGATGCGCGGCCCGCCCAGCAGGATCAGCTGGAGACACCAGTAGATCGCCAGTGTCCGGCCGCCCAGCAGTTTGGTGCCGTCATTGATGCGGGGCGAAATGGCATAGTCGGCGATCAGCAGCAGCGCAGTGAGGATGGTCACCGCCTTGACGATGCCGAACAGGTCGAACAGCGAGGCGAAGCGCCAGCGCGAGGCGTAGAGCGAACAGGCCCGATAGACGAGGATGGCGAACAGCGAGAAGGCAAGGACCGGCAGGAGCGGATTGAAGCCGGCCGCCAGCGGCGGCTCGCCGCGCAGGAAGATGGCCAGCAGCAAAGCGGCGAAGGTGACGCCGAAATCGTGCAGCCCCACCCAGACCTTCTTCAATTGCGCTGCGGCTTCCGCGAGGGCCGAGGGGCCAATCCGGTTGCGCAGCCCCTGGTAGGAAAACATGGTCGGTCCCGTCTGTGCCGGGGTTGTCACGAACGCCGGGGGACGCTGACACGCTGACGTGAACAATGACTATGACAGATCATGGCACCAGCCGGTGGTCAAGCAGCAGTCATGCGGGTTTGCCGCACTTTGCCCACCAGACCCGAATACCGGGGGTATCCCCGTCCGGCATGCCGTAGCGGCCGGCTGGACTTCACCGCGCCGCCAGAGCCTGTGACACATCTGCCACAAGGTCGTCGGGATGCTCGACGCCGATCGACAGGCGGATCGTGGTCGCCAGAACGCCGATGCGCTGCCGCACCGCCTCGGGCACGCCGGAGTGAGTCGTGGAGGCGGGGTGGCTGGCCAGCGATTCCGTGCCGCCGAGGCTCACGGCGAGTTTGAAGATCTGCAAGGCGTTAAGAAAGGCGAAGGCCGCGGCCTCGCCGCCCTCGATGTCGAACGAGAAGGTGGAGCCTGCCCCCTCGCTCTGCTCGCGGAAGACGCGGCCCGCGGGCGTGGCCGGATCGAGGAACGGCAGGTAGTGAACCTTCGAGACCTTCGGATGGCCGCGCAGGAATTCCGCGACGATGCGGGCATTGTCGTTGGCGCGGCCCATGCGCAGGCTCAGCGTCTCCAGCGAGCGCCCCAGCATCCAGCAGGAATGCGGGTCGAGCTGGGTGCCGATGGCGCCGCGCAGCGCCTTGATCGGCTTGGTCATCGCCACCGTGCCGAGCGCCGCCCCGGCGATCAGGTCGGAATGGCCGCCGACATATTTGGTGAGCGAATAGACCGACACGTCGGCGCCGTGCTCGATCGGCCGCTGGAAGACCGGGCCGAGCAGGGTGTTGTCGCAGACGATGACCGGGCGGTGGCCCTGCCGGCCGCCGATCTCGTCGGCCAGCCGCTTCATCAGCGCGACGTCGGTCAGCGTGTTGATCGGGTTGGAGGGCGTCTCGATCAGGATCACCGCGACGCGGCCCTTGGCCAGCGCCTGATCTGCCGCGGCGCGCAC
>JAPUEF010000096.1 GCA_027492655.1 Alphaproteobacteria bacterium
TCGCGGCGGTAGGGTCTCTGACGATCTGCGAAGATCCGACGCAGGATTTGCGCGAGTTGGTGCAGATCGTGGTTCAGGGCCGCGATGCCGGGCTTCTGCCTGAGAAGTATGGCGTCGGCCTAGATCCTTGGGGCGTCACGGCAATTTGCGACGAGCTTGGCGCGAACGAGATCGCAGGCGAAATGCTTGTTGCGATCCGGCAGGGCGCGGCTCTGTCGCCCGCTTCGTGGGGTATGGAACGGAAGTTGAAGGACGGCACGCTCTGGCACGGCGGCACGCAGATGATGGCGTGGTGCGCCGGAAACGCGCGCACCGAACAGCGCGGAAACGCCGTGATGATTACGAAGCAGGTGGCGGGCAAGGCGAAAATTGACCCGCTCGTCGCCGCCTTCAACGCCGCGATGCTTATGTCGCGGAACCCGGCTGCGAAGCGCGAGCCGGAATACCAGTTGATCGTCGTTTAGACGGGAAAGCCGAAATGAAACGGGCCTACAGCATCCTCACCGTTAAGTCGGTGAATGAAGATACGCGCGTCATTCGCGGTATCGCGACGACGCCGACGCCGGACCGGGTGGGCGACATCGTCGAGCCGCTTGGCGTCAAGTTCAAGAACCCGATGCCGCTGCTTCACCAGCACAGGCACGACCAGCCCGTCGGCACGGTGAAGTTCGACACGCCGACCAAGGACGGCATCACGTTCGAGGCGACGCTTCCGGTCATCGCAGAGCCGGGGCCGCTGAAAGATCGCGTCGATACGGCGTGGGGCGAAGTGAAGACGGGCCTGGTCGGCGGTGTGTCGATCGGATTCCGCATGATCGAATACAGCCGCATGGAAGACGGCGGCTATCGCTTCATCGAGAGCGAGGTTTTGGAATTGTCGCTCGTGACTGTGCCGGCGAACGCCGACTGCAACATCACCAGCATCAAAAAGATCGACGCCGACCTGCTTGCCGCGTCAGGCAAGGAGCGGGACGGCGAAGGTGACGGCCAGAAAAAGACCGTCGCGAAAAGCGGAGACGCGCGCGTCGTGAAACTCCGCGAACCCGCCCGCGTCAGGGCGAACCCGTTCGTCATTCGGAACATCAAGCGAAAGCGAACGAACCTGTCCGCAGGCGGATAACCCGCATTCCAAACGGCCCTTGGACAAGGCCGCCCGGCCCGTCGCGACGACGCGCCATTCCCTTTGAAGGAGTCCTTTTATGACCACGCTCAATGAGCAGATCAGTGCATTTGAGGCGAAGCGCGCCGCAAATGTCGCCGCGATGGAAGCCATCATCGCGAAATCCGCCGACGAGGGCGCGACCCTCGACACGGCGCAGCAGGAAGAGTTTGACGGTCTCGACGCCGACAACGAGGCCATCGACGGCCACCTGAAGCGCCTGCGCGGTCTGGAAAAAGCGCTTCTCTCCAAAGCCACGCCGGTTACCGGCGTCAAGGACAGCACGACCGGCGCTTCGGTGCGCGGCGGCATCCGTGTCGAAGTGAAGGGCCAGAACCTTCCGCCCGGCACCGCGTTCGCCCGCTATGCCATGGCGCTCGCCGCCGGTAAGGGCAACCTGATGCAGTCGGCGGAGATCGCCAAGGGCTGGCGCGACAGCACGCCGGAAGTCGAAACCGTCATCAAGGCTGCTGTCGCCGCCGGCACGACCACGGACACGAGCTGGGCGAAGCCGCTCGTCGAGTATCAGTCGATGGCCTCGGAATTCGTCGAATTCCTGCGTCCGCAGACGATCATCGGTCGCATCCCAGGCCTGCGCCGCGTCCCCTTCAACATCAAGATTCCCCGCCAGACCGGCGCTTCGTCGGCGTCGTGGGTGGGCGAGGGCGCGCCGAAGCCCGTCAGCAAGCTGGCCTTCGATACCATCGAGCTTGGCTCTGCCAAGATCGCGGGCATCGTGGTCATCACCGAGGAGCTGGCGCGGTTCTCGAACCCGGCGGCGGAAGGCGTGATCCGTCAGGACTTGGCCGACACCATCGTCCAGTTGATGGATCGCGATTTCGTCGATCCGTCGAAGGCGGCTTCGGCTGGCGTATCGCCGGCCTCGATCACGAATGGCGTCACGCCGATCGTGGCGAGCGGCACGGACGCCGATGCGGTTCGCGCCGACGTGAAGAAGCTGTTCACCGCCTTCGTGGCCGCGAACATGTCTCTGAGCGGTTCGGTCTGGATCATGAAAGAAACGACCGCTCTGGGCCTCGCGCTCATGCTCAACCCTCTGGGCCAGCCGGAATTCCCCGGCCTGTCCATCTCGGGTGGCTCGGGCGGCACGTTCTTCGGTCTGCCTGTGGTCCTGTCGGAGAACATTCCGGCGAATCCGGGTTCCGGCTCGCCCGTCACCGGCAACGGCGATCGCATCATCCTGGCGAAGGCGGGCGAAATCCTGTTTGCCGACGATGGGCAGGTGACGCTCGATGCCAGCAATCAGGCGTCGCTCCAGATGGACAGCGAGCCGACCAACCCGCCTGTGGCGGCCACGGTCATGGTCTCGCTGTGGCAGATGAACATGGTCGGCATCCGTGCCGAGCGGTTCATCAACTGGCGCAAGCGTCGCACCGGCGCTGTCCAGTACATCGATGCGGTCAAGTACGGCAGTTGATCCTAGGGCGGGGCGCTTCGGCGTCCCGCCTTTCCATTTGATGGAGGGCCTATGCCTGACCTGATCGCTCTGAAGTCGATGAGCTACGCGACGCGCCGCCTACAGGCGGGCGACACATTCCCGGCCTCGCGCCGTGACGCGCGTGTTCTGGTCGCGATCCGCAAGGCGGAATACGTGACGGCTGATGCTGTTCCGGAAGAGCCAGAGCCCGTGACTGACGCCGCGTCCGACCCGCTGGACCACGACGGCGACGGTCGCAAAGGTGGGTCGAAGCCGGGCCGCCGCAAGGCAAGCCGGAGCGAATGAACTTCTTCGGGCTATCCATCACGCGCCAGAAGGCTGCGCCGGCACTTCATCCGGTCGATAGCCGGGGCGGGTGGTGGCCGATGATCCGTGAGTCGTTCACGGGCGCGTGGCAGCGGAACATCGAGGTCAAACTCGACTCTGTTTTGAGTTTTCACGCGGTCTATGCCTGCATCAATCGCATTGCGACTGACGTGGCGAAGCTGCGCGTCAAGCTTGTGGAGAAGGATGAGAACGGCATCTGGTCGGAGAGTGAATCTCCGGCCTATTCGCCGGTTCTCACGAAGCCAAACCGCTTTCAGACCCGCATCCAGTTTTTCCAGCAATGGATCATCTCGAAGCTGATCCACGGCAACGCCTACATTCTGAAGGTCCGCGACAACCGCAATGTCGTCGTAGCGATGTACGTGCTGGACCCGGCGCGCGTGAAGCCGCTCGTGGCCCCGGATGGTTCGGTCTACTACGACCTTCAGCGCGACGACCTATCTGGCGTCGATGAGAACCAGATCATCGTTCCGGCGAGCGAGATCATCCACGATCGGATGAACCCGCTGTTTCACCCGCTCGTCGGCGTCTCACCGATCTTTGCGTGCGGTCTGGCGGCAACGCAGGGCCTGCATATCCAGAATAACAGCGCCAAGTTCTTCCAGAACGGATCGAAGCCCGGCGGCATTCTGACTGCGCCCGGCGCGATCAGCGATGAGACCGCCACGCGGCTCAAGGAGTATTGGGAAGCCAACTTTACCGGCGACAATGCCGGGCGCGTGGCTGTCTTGGGTGATAACCTCAAATATGAGGCTATGATCGTCAAGGCGACGGATGCCCAGCTGATCGAACAGCTGAAGTGGACAGCGGAAACCGTCTGCTCGTGCTTCGCGGTGCCGCCCTACAAGATCGGCGTCGGCACGATGCCGACCCAGACGAACATCGAGGCGCTGAACCAGCAGTATTACGCTGAATGCCTCCAGATCCATTTCGAGGACATCGAGCTTCTTCTCGATGAGGGCCTTGAGATGGGGAAGACGCGATACGGGACCGAGTTCGAGCTCGACGACCTTCTGCGCATGGATACAGAGACGCAGTTTGCGGCCTTGGATAAGGCGAAAAGCGTTCTGACGCTGGATGAGCGCCGCAGGAAGGTGGGCTTCAAGCCCATGAAGACCGGCGGGGATACGGTCTATCTGCAACAGCAGGACCACAGCCTTGAGGCCATTGCCGCGCGCGACAAGCTGCTGATCGACGAGTCGAAGCAGCTGGTCAATCCGGTTCCCGCCGCGCCGCCAGTGCCGGCGGATAACGACAACACCGAAGCCGAGGCGAAAACCGCTTTGCTTGAAATCTTCAAGGGGCTGGCCTGATGTTCGACGGCAAGGCATTCGCCGCTGAGATCGTCGAAGCGGTGCGCGGCCATGTGGCGCGCTCGCTTGAGCCGGTTCTTACGCGTCTCGCGGAGGTCGAGGCGCGCGCTCTTGAGCGTGGCGAGAAGGGCGAGCGCGGCGCTGATGGCGCAGACGGCAAGGACGGCGATCCAGGTGTTGCTGGCAAAGATGGTTTCGACGGCGCGCCCGGCGCAGACGGCAAGGATGGCCGTGATGGCACGGACGGGCAGAACGGCATCGACGGAAAAGACGGCGCTCCGGGCGTTGACGGCGCGCCAGGTAAGGATGGCGAGCGCGGTGAAAAGGGCGAGCGCGGCGAAGACGGTCAAGATGGCGCGCCGGGCCGGGACGGGCGCGACGGGCAACCGGGCATTCCGGGCCGCGATGGCAAGGACGGCGCGCCGGGAACCGACGGGGCGGATGGCCGCGACGGGGCGGATGGGGCCGATGGTCTCGGGTTCGAAGACCTGAGCGTCGAGCATGATGGTGAACGCGGCTTCGTGCTGCGTTTCGCTCGTGCAGATCGGGTCAAGGAATTCGCGTTCTCTCTGCCGGTGATGATCTATCGCGGCGTGTTTCGCGAGGCTGACACCTATGTGCGCGGTGACGCGGTGACGTTCGGAGGCTCGCTCTGGCATTGCGATGAACCATCCGACGCGAAGCCCGGCGATGGTGCGAAGGGCTGGACCCTGATCGCGAAGCGAGGCCGCGACGGCAAGGCCGGTGATCGCGGCGTGAAGGGCGATCCGGGTGTGGACGGAAAGCCGGGCCGCGATCTGACGCAACTCGGTCCCGACGGGAGCAAGTGGTAATGGCCGCGCTGGTATCGCGCGCGGCCTATAAGGCTCGCGCCGGGATCGACTTCGATGATGATGACGCTGACATCGACGCGGCCCTGGAACAGGCCACCGACATCGTCATCGACTACATCAAGCGGCCTGAACATGGCTGGACGGAAAGCACGGTCCCTTACCGTGTGGTGGCTGCGATCATCATCGTAACGACCGCGCTTCGCGAGGATCAGGCCAAGGGCGATGTGTTGTCCGGCCTGTCTGGTGGAGACCTGAAGAACCCGCTGGTCGCATTGCTGCACCGGCTTCGCGATCCGGCGCTGGCATGACCGTGGCCGATCGAGTGCGTCGGATGAAGGTGACTTTCGAGCGCCGCGCCGATGTGACGGACGATGAGGGCAATCCGGGCGGCGCGTGGCAGGCATTGCCCGGCCTTTGCGCGATCAGTGCCGGGTTTCGTCCGCAGTTTGCCAGTGAGACGCTTGAGGCCGGTAGGCAGGAAAGCCACACGAAGGGCGTTCTGGTGCTGCGGTCCTTTGAGGCTTCGCGCGGGATTGTGGGTAGCGACCGCGTTGTCTTCTCAGTTGGCGACTACGCCGGGATGACTGCTGACATTCTGTCGATCCGACGCATGCCGGATCGGACGATCGAGATCGCACTGCAAATCGGCGGCTCTGACAACTGATGGACTGGCTTCCGCAATGGGATCGCGTCGTCATCGTGGCGAGCGGGCCGAGCGCGCAGTTTCTTGCGCCGCTCGCTCCGCGTCCCGGATGGGCCGTGCTGGCGATCAATGAAAGCTGGCGGCTCGTGCCGTGGGCAGATGCGCTTTACGCCTGTGACGCGGATTGGTGGAAGCACCGGAATGGGGTGCCTGAGTTTCGCGGGCTGAAGATCAGCCAGGATGAATTGGCCTGCGAAGCCTACCCGGACGTGAAGCGGGTCTATCTGGAAGACCGCAACGAGTTCCTGTTCGACGAAATCGGAACCATCGGGTCCGGCGGGAACAGCTCTTTTCAGGCGCTCAACATCGCGGCGCAGGCCGGCGCGAAGAAGATCATTCTGGTTGGCGTCGATATGACTGCGGAACACGGCTCGCACTGGCATGGGGATCATCAGGAGCCTCTGCGGAACACGACACCGCTGGCCTACACGCGGATGATCGCTGCATTCATTGACGCCGCTCCGGTCCTGAAGGCGCGCGGGATCGATGTGGTCAACGTTTCACGTGACAGCGCACTTCCTGCATTTCGGAAGTCGCGGCTCTGTCAGGAGATGAACTGATGGCGCGCATGTCGGCGGAGGCGCGGGCAAGCATTGACAGGATGCGCCGCGCGTGGACGCACAACCTTCCCCGCCGCGTGAAGGATCAGCTTCAGGCTGCTGTCGATAAGGGGGCTGGCGAATTGGCGTCCGCTGTGAGGCGGGCGGTGCCGATTGATCAGGGCGACCTCTATCAGAGCATTCTTGTGGTCCACCCCTATGACCAGTGGATGCCGGCTAACCCCAATGTGCGCGGCATCGGAGCCGTAACTCACGACCCGAAGGCGATCTCTGCTGACGTTGTAGCTGGCGATGAAAAGGCCTTCTACGCCGCTTTTGTTGAGCATGGGACGAAGGACCAGCCGGCACAGCCATACTTTTGGCCGACGTGGCGCTCGATGAGAAAGCGGATCAAGTCGCGTATCGCGCGAGCGTTTCGAGTTGCACTGAATGGCACAGGCATAAAGGGTCCGACAGGTGCATGACGGCTCGCTTGCGCTTCAGGTCTGGGTCGTCGCGAAACTGAAGGCGGCTTCTGGCCTGACGGCGATTGTCGGGGCGCGCATCCTTGGCGCGCGACCGGCGCAGACCGCCGACTTGCCGTTCGTTCTGATCGAGAACAGCGACGCGCAGCCCTTTGGGCGCGGCGAAGCGCAGGGCTGCTCTGTGACGATGCAGGTGCATTGCTGGACGCGGGCTGGCGGGAAGCCCGACGCCCCGGCTCGCGCTCGTAAAATTGCGAACGAGATCGCGAAGGCGCTGAGCAATCAGCGGCCCACGATTTCGGGATGGAAAGTGGCGCACGTGTTCGTGGAGCGGACGCGCCAGATGCTTGAGCGGGACAATTCGACCGCGCACGGGATCGTGGAGATACGGGCCGATATGTGGCCCGCGCCACCCGATCCAGAGCCTGAAGAACCCTAGAGAATTGACGGCCAGACCGTCTTTTGCAGCCGCCCCGGAAGGGCGGCTTTTTCTTTTGGAGAAACGAGAAAATGGCCCTTCCTGATACCAAGGCAGGCTACGAAATCCTGCTGGAGCTTGAGCGCACCTCCGGCTCCCCGCTCGTCTATGATTTCGTCTGTGGCATCCACACGACCGAGATCACGTTTGAAGCGGAGCTGATCCAGAACAACGTGCGTGACTGCGCATCGCCGGCCAAGGCACCGCAGCGCGTCACGAAGCCCGGCACGCGCGGCGCTTCCGTCAGCGGCTCCGGTGTGTTTGCGCGGGAGTTCGAGGATGAGTTGTGGGGCGTGTTCAACGGCGGCGTGAACCGCAATTGGCGCGTCAAGATCGTCGGCGGCCCGATGTATTCGGGATCATTCACGCTCACCAGCCTCGCTTTCGGGGGTAACGCGGAAGACAACAGCCTGATGACCTGTTCGCTCGCCTTGACGGCGAACGGCGTTCCGACGCGCACCGCGAGCTGGTCGTAATCGGATGGCGGTCGGAAGCTACGACCCGACCGTCACCGCCTATTGGGGTGACGCGGAACACACCTTTCGCCTGAAAGCGAAGCAGATCTTCGAGCTTCAGGAGAAGACTGGAAGCGGAATTTACGCGGTCTACCGCCGCGTGATGTCCGGTGACTGGAAGCTGGAAGATGTGCAGCACATCATCCGGCTCGGCCTCGTCGGTGGTGGGCTGAAGGGTATCGACGCGGCCAAGCTGGTCGATCGCTACTTTGAGCCGCCTTACGCCGATCATTGGCAGATCGCAGCGCAGATCATCGACGCGACGATGACGCCGCCGGAAGACCTCGAAAAAAAAGCAGAGGGGGCGGGCGCGGAAACCCAAGCGACTTCGTCAGCCCCGCAAGCCTCTACGGAACAGCCTGCGTCATCGGACTGAGCGCAGAGACGGTCGATGGAATGTCGCTCTGGCAAGTCCTCGCGCAGATCGACGGCTGGGCCGACGCCCACACACCACCCGACAAGAAGAAACCTGCCGGCGGCATGTCCGCTGATCGCTTCAAGGAGCTGATGGCCTCTCATGGCTGACGACCAGCAGCGCCTAGTCGCGACCATCGAGGCGCGCTTCGCGAAGTTCGAGAAGGACATGCAGCGCGTCGTCGGCACGGCGGAAAAGCGCATGCGTCAGGTGGAGCGGGGCATTTCCGGGGCAATGGAGCGCGCGGAGCGCTCCACGGCTCGCGCCGTCTCCGGCATGGAGCGGAACCTATCGCGCGTCGGCAAGGCGATGATGATCGGTGGCGGCGTTGGCGGCACGGCGCTGATCAGCCGACAGATCGCGCGGCTGGCTGACGACTGGACGCGCGCCGGAAACAAAATCGCGGCGGCTGGTATCCCGACCGACAAGGTTGAGGGCCAGCTTCAGGTCTTGGCTGATCTCGCGAACCGTTCGCGCTCCGGGATCAATGAGACGGTTGATCTCTATGCGCGCCTGTCTCGCGCGGGCGATCAGCTCGGCATGTCGCAGGAACAGCTGCTGCGGATTACCGAAACCGTCAACAAGGCGATCAAGGCCGGCGGCGGTTCAAGCACAGAGGCGGCATCCACTGTTCTTCAGCTCGGGCAGGCCCTTGGCTCCGGCGTGCTTCAGGGCGACGAGCTGCGCGCGATCCGCGAGAATTCACCAATTCTGGCGCAGGCCATTGCCGATGAATTCGGCACGACCATCGGCGGCCTGAAGAAGCTTGGCGAGGAAGGTGAGCTTGTCTCGGAGCGTGTCGCAAAGGCGATCCTGAACGCCTCCGGCGTGATCGACGATGCTTTCGGCAAGACCAAGATGACGATTTCGGACGCCGGAACGGTGTTCTGGAACGAGATGACGCGGTTCATCGCGGCTGCGGACGATGCGGCAGGCGTATCCGATAAGCTGGTTGCGGTCTTCAGCGCGGTGGCGCGGAATGTGGATCTTCTCGGCGCTGCAATCACAACGCTGGCGACCATCTTCATAGGGCGGCTTGTCGTTCGCGGTTTGAAGGACGCGAACAAGGCGCTTGGTGATTTTTCTCGTCTGGCTACGAGAGCGGCTGTTGATATGATGTGGGTCGGCAATGCCGGCTCCATAGCCGGCGGCCGCATCAAATTCATGGGCCAGGCTCTGCTTTCGGCTTTCGGCGGGCAAGTAGGCGCGCTGATCACAGGCGTAGGCGTAGCCATTGGGCTTTACACGGCCAGCCTAGACGACGCGATGCAGAGTGCGGCGGAGTATGATGCCGCGACATCGCAGATCATCGGAGGCCTCGAACTGGTCGCCCGCATGCAGGACGAAGCGGCCAAGTCGGCAAAGGCTCTTGCAGGAGACATCGCAGAAGCTGGAAAGGCTCAAGAGGACGCCAAGAAGGTGTCTGAGGCGCTTGCGAAAGCGCGTCGCGAGGAAGCGATCGCCACGTTGAGCGCCGCGCAGGCTGCGGCATATCTGCGGATGCAAAACGCGCAGGGTCGGGCGCAAGAGACACGCGACCAGGTAAGCGCGATCGACAGTTTTCTTGGCGGGCGCGTCGCGATCGGCCCGGAACAAGAACGGGCTTTCGCGGACGCAAAGCGTCGTCGAGACGAGGCGGAGAGCGGGCTTTCGCAAATTGAGGCTGAAGCGAAGAACGCAGAAGAAGCGGCCACTTTGATGTGGAACGCCCTTCAGAAGTTGCTGAGTGGCGATCTGACAGCGCCTGACCCTGCAACGGGGCGCGGCGCTGCTGGCGGAATCCGGGAAATCTCCAAAGAGCTTCAGAAGCTCATGGAGTTGGAGAAGAAGCGTCGGAACTGGCGCTCTAACCCGGAGGAAAGATTCGACGCGCGCCAAAGCCTTGAGGACGCCTCCGATCGCGCTACGACCGGCATGGAAGGGATGGGACACCTTGCCGGTCTGATGAAGGCGGAGGGCCGCCGCGCGCCAATGGTTCTTGAGGCCCAGCAGTCTTGGCGCGAGGCGTTCCGGGGTTTCATTTACGACTTGCGATCTGGCGACATTCTCGGCGCTTTCGAGAACCTGTTCGATTCCGTGACGCAGCGGATGATGGACCGCGCGTCCGACTATCTGGCCGACATGCTTTTCGATGCCATCGGCTCGGACACGATGACGGAGTTGTTCGGCCCCGCAGAGGCGTCGCAGGCTGCGCTAGCTTCGGCTACGTCAAGCGCGGCGACGGCGCAGATCGCGAACACCGCTGCGCTGAATGTGGCGACGAGTGCGCTCTACAACATGGCGGCGGCCGCCGGGGCCGGCGGTGGCGGTAGCGGCGGGTGGCTCAACTCGATCATCGGAAGTTTGATTGGCGGGAACGGCATTGCTGGTGCTGGTTCAGGCAGCGCCGGGGCGGGCATCGCAGGGGTGATCGGGCGACGGGCGGGCGGTGGCCCGGTAGGTGCCGGAAGAAGCTACATTGTCGGTGAGCATGGCCCGGAGCTGGTGCGGTTCAACCGTGCCGGGACGGTCATACCGGCGCGCGCGACCGCGAACATTCTGAACAGGGCAAACGAGGCATCGCAGAACAGCGGCGGATTCGTCTATGCCCCGGTGGTCAATGCGCCCGGTGCAGATGCCGCAGCGCTTGCCCGGCTTGAAATGGTCGTCCGCCAGCAGGCGGCAGAACTTCGATCCTACATGGCGAATGAACCGTATCGCATTCGTGCGACGGTTCGTGAAGCCGGCGAGCGCAGGGCGCTTAGGGGCTGATCCAGACATGACGACGTATGACTTCCCGCCATATCTGGTGGGCGCGGTTCGCTATGACCTTTTGCGCCTCGATCTGATGGCCCCGGAATCGTCGGGGCAGGTCGGGGGCGTTCAGATGGGCTTCCCACTCTGGCGCGCGGAATACGAAACCGTAGCGCAGAGCGACCTTGAGGCGCGGCTCTGGTCGGCTTGGATCAAGCGTCAGCGCGGCTCCATCGAGACCTTCAAGGCGTTCGATCCGTCGAAGGTCTATCCATACGAGTATATGCCGCGCGCCGGTTTCGACGGAGGCTTTCCGGTTGGTTTCGACGGCAACGCGACTTCATTCAGCCTGAACGGCGACCGAAGCGAGGTCACGCTTCACGTCCCGTCCGGGATCAAGATCACGACCGGCGACCACATCGGCTTCAAGTGGGCAAGCGGGACGAAGTTTGCGCTGGTCGAAGCGATGACCGGCGGCGTTTCGTCTGGATCGCCTGCCACGGTCACGGTGCAGGTCGAGCCTGCTGTGCATCCCGTCGTCCCGACCGATAGCCCGGCGGCTGTCGCCTACCTGTTCCGCCCCGTCTGCTTGATGAAGCTGACGCCGGAGACAGAAGAACCGCCGCTGGCCCCGGAAGGCACAGCCTACGGCAAAATTGTTGCCCAGCAGGTCATCGTCCCGTGAAGACGATCCATCCTGACGCCATTACTGCGCTCGCAAGCGGCAATGTGATCGTGAGCGGTGCTGCCGCTTTCTATACGACGCCCGACCCGGCGTTCGTGTGGGGTGGCTTTGGGCCTCTCCAGATCGGAGACGATGTTTACACCGGCATCGGTGATCACGGCACGGTTGCGCCGATTTCGTTCGAGCTGGGTGGCGTCGAGGGCGGCCTTCAGCTCCGGCTGTCAAACATACCCAGCATCGTCCTTTCGATGATCCAGGAACACGACGTGCGGGGAAAAACCGTCGTAGTCCATCGCCTGACGTTCAACGCCGCCGGAACCATTTTGCTCGACGCCTCGCGCTTTTTCGTCGGGCGCTGCGACACCGTGCCGATGAATGACACCATCGGTGGATCAGCGGAGGCGGTCTTCAATATCGAGGGTTCGGCGCGAGGACTGAACCGCTCGGGCGCGCGCATGGCGAACCTGGAGGATCAGCTTCTGATCGACCCGAACGACAACAGCTTCAAAACGATTGCGACGGTCGGCTCGAAAACTTTGACGTGGATGGGCAAGCCCCCGGAACGCGCAGGTGGCGTCGTGAACGGCGGCACGATCTGGAAGCCCGGCACGCCGCTCCAAGTTCCGAACGCGCCTCACATTCCGGGCTGGCGCGACGTATGACCCGCATCAAGGGCTGGGAACGACACCTGCTGGATTTCATCGCCAGCAGGAGGGCGGAGCCGTTTGCATGGGGCGCGAACGACTGCTGCACGTTCGCCAATGGCGCAGCGCTAGCTGTCACTGGCGAGAACGTCATGGAAGGCGTGCGCCCGTATTCGACTGCGCTGGGGGCTGCGCGGGCGCTGGTAGAGGCCGGTTGCCGTTCCTTTGAGGAATTGGTGGACCGGCTTCTGCCAGTTGTCCCGGTGGGTCTCGCGAAGCGCGGCGATCTGGCGCTGATCGAGAAGGACGGCAATGGCCTGCTGATGGTGGTTGAGGGCGAAACGCTCGTCGGCCCCGACACGAGCGGCGTGATGCGCCTTCCGCGCGCCCGCGCCGTCAAAGCGTGGAGGGTCGGATAATGCCTCCCGTCGGTGCGTTCATCGCTACCTTGATATCGACCGCAAGCATCTCTGCGGCCGCCACCGCAGCAACCGCCGCATTCACATGGGCGACAACTGGCGCGTGGATTCTCACGCAAGCGATTATGTTCGGCGTCTCCAAGCTTCTAGCGCCGAAACAGAACCGATCGGCTGGCCGGCAAGGCGACACGCTCGCCATGCAGCTAGGCGAGAACCCGCGTCGCGCGATCCTTGGCCGCGTCGCGACCGGCGGCGATCTGGTCGAGTGCTGGAACCACAATAGCGGGACTGGCGACGCGAGCGTGAACCGCGCCGAGGTTCTGGTCATCAAGCTCGCTGACCACGAGGTTGACGCGCTCGAAGGCTTTTATGTGAACGACGAGTATTACTCGTTCACGGGCGACGGCACGGTCCCGGCGTTCGACATCCCCGGCTGGGGCTGGGGCCTTCAGGTCTATTTCCGTAACGGTGCGGCTGGGCAGACGCCGCCTTCTTCCATCGTGTCCACGTCCAACGGGAACTGGGACAACGACAAGACGATGACCGGCTGCGCGCACGTCTTCGTGCGTTACGCCGACAAGAAAGACCGGACGATCTGGCCCTCTGGCCGGCCTCGTTTCCTGTGGGTGGTGCGCGGCGCGAAGCTCTACGATCCGCGCAAGGACAGCACCATCCCCGGCGGCTCCGGCGCACACCGCTACGCCACGCCATCGACGTGGGAGTGGTCGAACAACCCATATCTCTGCCGCTACAACTGGGTTCGCGGTATCTACAATCGCGGCGGTGTAACCCCGCAACTTATGGTCGGTCGCGGGCTTACCGCGCAGGAAGCCCCGCCGGAACGCGCGATCTCGCGCGCCAATATCTGCGACGAGCTTGTCGGCCTCAAATCTGGCGGCACTGAGAAGCGTTACGCCTGCGGCGGCATGATCTCGTCCCATGATGTCGGGATCGACGTTGAGGAATGGTTCGCCGCCTCAATGGGCGGAGACATCGCAGACCGCGACGGGATCGTTGATATTGATCCTGGTGAGGCGAAATCCGCCGTTGCTGAAGTCACCGATGACGATCTGATCGTCGGTCAACCGATCTCGTTCAGCGCCTACCTGAACGAAAATCAGCGCTGCAACACGGTCGTCGCGCGCTTTGTCGATCCGACGCAGCGCTGGCAGGACGTGTCTGCCCCTACGCGTCGGGACTACGCCGATGTGATCTCGGATGGGCGGCCCTACGAGGTTTCGCTCGATCTGCCTTGGGTGCAGTCTAACACGCAGGCGCAGCGCATCGCTGAAATCCGCCGCCGTCAGGGCCGGTTGGAACGCTCGTTCCAGTTCACGCTAGGGCCGCGTTTCATCGGTCTTGAATGCGGCGATTGGATCGGCGTCACCTCCGATCGCTATCTGGGCGGCGATCGCGTCGAGATCGTCATCACGAGCATCAGCCTAGGAGCCGACTTCAAGGTCACGCTCACGGGCCGCGAGATCGCCGCTGACGTTTTCGATTGGGACGAGGATACCGACGAGATCGTCCCCGGCACGCTTCCGGCGTCGAATATGCCTGCGCCAGATCCAATCGAGGTCGCGGGCTTCACGGCAATGGCGTCGAGCCTCACGACGCCTGCCGGTGTGGTGCCCGCGATCTACTGCACGTGGGATGCGTTTGAGGATGCGTCCGTCACCGGCATCCTTTTTCAGGTCCGCAAGGACGGCGACACCAAGATTACGCCGACCGAGTTTTCGGACGTTGGCGCTCTGCAAGCCTTCATTATGGCGGGCGTCGGCGCGCAGGGTGATTTTGAAATCAGGGCGCGAGCTGTCTCGCTCACGCCGGGCCGCGTCTGCAATTGGACGCCGTGGACCGATGTGGCTACCGGCGGCTCGATATTCTCGAACGGGCTGATCGAAGAGCGCAGTCCGAACCTTGCGTTTTTCACGCGGATGGAGGCGGGGACTGCTGGATACGCCGGCGATCCTGGAACGGGGACGGGGTTTGCGCTTTCGACCGGAGCGACGAACGGCAAGCGCTGGATCAAGTACGCGGGCAGCTTCACGGGATCAGGCCAGTATGTCGCGGTGCTGACGAACTTCAGCTATCGGTTCCCGCACAAGGCTGGCCAGCGCTACAGCATGCAGGTGAAGATCGAGGCGACGGGGCCGGTCTCGAACGTCCAGCTTCTCGCGTATCGCTATGACGCAGCCGGCGCGGCGCTGTCTCCGCTCTCGACCGCCATTCAGACCGTCGCCGGCGCGCAGAGCTTCGGCACGCAGCTCGCCGGTTTTCTGACCGCGCCGGCGTCGGCTGACAGCGCGATGTTCGTTCTGGTGCTGGTGTCGAGCGGCGCGGGCGCGGCGTCGATCTCGATGATCGAGCCGGATGCCTCGCTGGTCGGCCCGGATCGTATCAGTCATCCGGCCTTCGCGCCGGGGCGCAATGCGTATGACGCGGCGGACGTGACGGGCGGCAACATTGCGGCGGGCATTTCGGGACAGGGGCCGGGCGCGACGGAGACGATCCCGTCTTATGCCGGAAATTCCGCAGCCTTTTCGGCGCTAGGCGCGGGGCGGCTATTCCTGGATTCGACGGACGGCGGCAAGATCAAGACGACGTTCGATCCCGTTCTGGCCGATGCGGCGATATACAGGCAGACGGTGCCGTTTCTCGCCGGTGCGACGGTATCCGGCACCGGATGGGTGCAGTTGAACGACATCGCGACGGGGGCGCTGACCGGGAAAACGATCGGCACAGCTGCCGGCGCAAGCGCTGACCCGGTGAGCGGCGCGACGATGCCGACGAACGGCACGATGAATCTGAACTGGCGTGTAAAAACCGGCGCGGACGTGCTGCTGACCGGCACGATGAGCGTCCTTCAATCGCCCGGCGATCCGCCCGTTGTGACGAGCTTTGCCGCGAGCGGCGCTGCGGGCGGGGTGCTTCTCTCGTCTGCCGCGACGCAGTCGCTGATCATCGAGGTTCAGCGCGTCAGCGGTCCCGCCTCTCTTCAGATGCACGGCTTCGCAAAGGCGAAATACGAATGATCCCGATGACGCTTCCCGCCGTGCTGGCGGCGCTTGACGACGCCTTCGACGGTCTTGGCGAGGCCGAGGCCGCCGCGCTGACGGAGGCGATTCTCACGATCTCTCCGGTGCAGAGAATCGTGGCGGCGTTCGATGCGCTGCGCGCCGCAGATGTGTTGCCTGACGGCGCGCTGATCGCACTGGCGGGCTGTGCGCGGCTGATCGTGCAGCACGGGTTCCATGGCCGCACGATGGAGGCGCTGGACGAGCTGGTGCGCCGCGACGCGCAGATCGCGGCGCTGCCGCAACCCGTCATCGTGCTGCCCGAACCGGGCCCGTGAAGCTGACCGGCATCGCGGCCCTCGTCGCGATGCGACACCCGAACATGGAGAGTGGACTAGGCGATGTGCGCCCAGCGCCGCCGGGTGCGGATCATGGATGCCATGCCATCGGAGATCCCGAACTCAGCGCCGATCTGGACAAGCGTCTTAGTCGAAGCGCGAATGGCGATGACGTCGGACTCGGTGAGTTTGTGACCGGGCTGCCCTTCGCCCCGCAGATCGATGAGGCCGGATGACCACTGATGAGACGTGTTCTCTGCCGTCGTTATCCATTCGAGGTTGGATAGTCGATTGTTCAGCTTGTTGCCGTCGCGGTGATTGACGGTCAGTTCCGGCGCGTAGCCCGGCACCCATTCCGCCGCGACCAACCGGTGAACGAGATACTTCCGGCGTGAAGTCCCGGTCTTGGCCTGCACCGTTAGGTAGCCGGTCTTTGCGACCCAAGGCCTGAGCGGCGAGGGCGGGCGCGATTGAACATTGCGCTCCCCGTTCCGGATGGCTGTCACAACGCGCGCTGTGCGACGGACTTGAGATTTGTTCGAGACTTCGATGGTCGGGTCAAACCGACTTACCCGCCAGACTTCTGACATTTTCTTCGCTCCTTGGGGCGCACTAACACTATGGGCACACCAATGAGAATTAGCAACCGTGGGCTGGACTTGGTCAAGGCGCATGAGGGCCTGAGGCTGAACGCGTATGACGACTTCCGACCCAACTACGCTCTCAAGCCGGGCGATACAGTGAAGGGCACTTTGACGATCGGTTACGGAAGCACGGGTCCGCATGTTCGCATCGGAATGACAGTGACGGAAGCAGAGGCGGCAGAGCTTCTGAAGGCCGATCTGGCCTGGGCCGAAGGCGCGGTGAACGAATATGCGCGCGGGCCCATGCTGCAGAACGAGTTCGACGCGCTGGTGAGCCTGACGTTCAACATCGGCGCGACGGCGCTCAAGAACTCGACGCTGCTGCGCTGTTTCAACGCGGGCGACAAGCTGGCGGCGGCCGACCAGTTCCTGCGCTGGACGCGGAGCAAGGGCATCGAGCTTCCGGGTCTCAAAAGCCGCCGCGTCGCAGAGCGCAACATGTTCATGGGGGTTTAGGTGGCCGACCATATCGGAACGCCGCTGTTTCTGGCGGCGAGCGCGGCGTCTTCTTCCGTCGCCGGCGCGAACGCCGTCGTGGTGGAGGGCGGCGACTTCTGGTCGATCTCGGGCTGGATCATCGTCGGCGTGTTCTTCGGCACGCTCGCGCGCGTGCGCCTGTGGTTCGCGGGGCGCGACGCGCCGATCCCCGGACTCTTCCTGTGGGATGAGTGCCTGCGCGACACCAGCGTCGTCGGCCTGCTGTTCATGTTCGGACACATCACGGCGCAGGTGACGGGTTGGCCCTCGCTCTACATCGGCGGACTCTTCGGCGCGATCGCCTTCATCGGTGCGAATGCGATGCGCCGCCTGCTGATCGATGCGGCGACGACCGCCGCCCAGAACATCGTCAACCGGACGACGGGTTCTCGTGACAACGGAGGTGAGCCATGAGGACGCAGACGCGGGCGCGCGAGAATGATCGTCAGCAGGATCAGACGCATCGCAGCGCCAGCCGCATGTTTGGCATGTGGGTGACGAGCGATGCGGGCGACCGGCTGTGGGTCAGGCTCGCCGGATTCGCCTTTGGCATGTTCATGTTTTCGGTCGGGCTTCAGGCCGGGAAAGACGAGTGGAGTCAGCGGACCTATGAGGCGACGGTCGCGAACCGCTGCCTTGGCGTCGAAATTCTCGCGCATCTGGAGCCGTCGCGCTGGACGCTACCGGCGTGGTGTCCATCGCTGCTGGAGCGGATGCGGGACGAGCTGCCGAGGGGGCCGGGCGCATGACCGCGATCTGGACGTTTCTCTCAACGACATGGGGCCGCCGCATCGCACTGATCGCGGCGGTTTTCGTTCTGTGCGGGCTGGGCGCGTATTGCCACGGCAAGTCGGTGTCGCGGTTCGGGACCGAGCGTTACGACGCGGGCGCGCGGGACGAGGCCGACCGCTGGCGCAAGAAGCTGGGCGAGGCGGAACAGGCGGCGCGCGACACGATCCGCCGCAAGGAAGCCGCTGCCTATCAGCGCGGGATTGCTGACGAGACCGCGCGCCGGGCGCTCGATTCCGCCGATGCGGAAAAAGCCGAAACCATCGTGAAGGAGATCGTGCATGTCAGCCAAAGTGCTGCGGCGTGCCGCTATGACGACGCTTCTGTCGCTGCCCTTAATCGCCTGCGCCGGGGGCAGGACTGACCCGGTTGTCACCGTGTTGCCCGAGCTTACACGGCCACCTTGCCGTCCGCCGGCGTCTCTCATGTGTCCCATGCCGCCGCCCGGTGCGACGGATGAAGAGCGCGCTGCCGCGAAGGCAGAGTGCGAAGATCGCTGGCGTCTGCCCGCGATCAAGCCCGGCGATCGCATGGTGGACGTTTCCGCGCGCGATACGGCGGCGTTCAACGCGCTTCGCCGGGCGATGATCGACCTTCAGCGCTATGTCATCCGGGAGTGCGCGTAGTGGCTTGTTTTTCCGACGGGTATCCCCCGCAGAGCATCGAGCTTGTGCGCGGAAGCGCTCGAATCATTCGCATCCGCGCCCGAAATCCGGACGGCGCTCTGAAGGATATGACGGGAAAAACAGTCCGCTTCACCGCGACCGGGGGCGGACATGAGATCGACAAAATGATCTCAGCTTTCGCGTTGGAGAGCGAAGCGCCGCAGATCGACGTGGCCTGCGGCATAGATGTTTCGCTTACCGAAGCTGACACGCGCGGCATTGCCTTCGCGATGACATGGGAATGCGAGGACGAGGATCACGTCGTTTTCGCAGGAGGGCCGCTTACCGCCATGGGCGGCGCGAACAAGGACGGCTGGCACCCCTAACGACTTCCACAATCTGAGACTTCACCACCCGGCCAGAGTGCCGGGTTTTTCTTTGGAGAAACGAGATGGCATCCGGGATTTATCTGAGCGCCCTTGAGGGCATCGCGAAAGGCGCGATCGACTTCGATACGGACACCTTCAAGGCGGTGTTCGTGACGTCGAGTTACACGCCCGATTTCGACGCGCACGACTATCGAAATGATGTGACGAACGAGGTGAGCGGAACGGGCTATTCCGCCGGCGGCCCGGCTGTCACCATGACCGTCAACGCGAAGGACACCGCCAATAACCGCGTCGATATCACGATGGCCGTTTCCTCGCTTCCGAGTTCGTCCATCACGGCGCGCGGCGCGGCGATCTACAAGGCGCGCGGCGGCGCATCCTCGGCAGATGATCTGGTCTCCTTCATCGACTTCGGCAGCGACTACACGTCAGCCAACGGCGCGTTCAACGTGTCGAACTCCACCTTCCGCTTCGCGACGTAAGGCTATGGGGGCGCTCGTCGAGCTTCTAGCACAGGCGGAGTCCGCCATTCAGGAGGTGGAGCCGACGGCTGCGCATCGCGAGGTTCTGGTCGCGATGACGGCGCAGTTCACGTCTCTGGTAGCGGAAGTCGAACGACTGCGCGCTTTCGAGCCAGAACAGCCGGAGGCCTAGAGCGCCATGGCGTTCTCTTGGCGGAGTAAGACCAGCACAGCAGCGAACGCCGGCGGCAACATCACACTCTCCGAGCCGTCGGGCGCTTCTTCTGGCGATCTGCTCGTTGCGTTCATCGCGCATCGCGGTTCGGACGTGTTCAATGCGTCTGCGGATTGGACGCTGCTTCATCGCCAGTCCGGCGGCAACTACGTCACCGGCACTGGCGCGATCTCGGCAGGCACCTGGTTCTATTGCATCCGGGGTGCGTCGGCCCCCAGCTATTCGTTCACGAGATCCGGCGGCGGCGCTTATTCTGCGGCGGTCGGCTGCTGGTACGCGTCGGGGTCGATCTCCTACGATACCAAGAACGCCAATCAACTCGCGGTAGCCAGCGCGACGGTCACAGTCGGTTCGATTACAACCGCCGCTGCCAATTCGCTGCTGGTCATGTTTGGCTGCCTCGCGCGGACAGCGACAGCATCTGCCTTCGATAGCGCGACCGACCCGACGACGGCGTCAGGTGCGACGGACACGACGACCGCACCGACGGTTGGGACTTGGATCGAGCGGCATGATGCAAATGCGGGCGTCGCGAACGGCGCGACCTGTTCCTTTGCTGACGCGATAAGGGCCACAGCCGGGGCGACCGGAACCAATCAGGTCACGGCATCGGACTCGACACGCCATTGCTTGTTGATCGCTGCCTTCAGCGAGTCTGGCGGGACCGACGCGAGCGCGCCGGGCGCTACCACAACTGTCACCACATCATTCAATGGCGGCGCTGCGTCCGCCGTTCGCAACGTCTCAGCGCCGGGAACCACGGTCGCAGCGACTACCTCGCTGCTTCCCGGTGCCGCCGCCGCTGTCCGGAACGCATCGGCCCCCGGAGCCACAATAGCAGCAAGCATCTCGTTAATCGCTGGTGCGGCTTCTGCCACCAGTAATGCGTCCGCGCCCGGCGCGAGCTTTGCCCTCTCAGCATCGCTGATCGCTGGCGCGGCGAGCACCGTCTGCAACGTCATCGCGCCGGCTGTGACGATCGGCGTCTCGGCCTCCATCATTCCCGGCCCTGCATCAGCCGAGCGGAACGTCAGCGCCCCCGGCGCAACCCTTGCGCTCGCCGCGTCTCTCGTCCCCGGTGCGGCCAGCACAGAACAGAACGCCTCCGCTCCTGGCTCGGCGCTCACCGTGTCGTCCAGATTCGTAGGAGGTGAGGCGTCTACCGGAGCCGTGGTCAATGCCCCGGGTTCGATGCTGGCCGCGACTGCTACCTTCCTGCCCGGCGCGGCATCCGCAGTCGGTAATGCCAGCGCGCCCGGTGCGACGCTGACCGCCTCGCTCACCTTCATGGGAGGTGCAGCGGAAGCGATCAGAAACGCCTCAGCGCCCGGCGTGACCTATGCCGTAACCGCTTCGTTTGAAGGCGGCCCGGCATCCGCCGAGATGAACGCCGCCGCCCCCGGTGCACTGTGGGCGCTGGCGGTTTCGTTCCTGCCCGGTGCTGCATCGATTGGCGCGGCCGCCGAGCCCTTCGCGACCATCGACGCCCGCTATCCCGGCCCGATGAATCTCGACGCCGCCTATCCACAGGCGATGACGCTCGATGCAGTCTTCCCAGCGCAAATGATTCTGGACGCGACATACCCTGCCACCATGGTGATAGACGCGCGATACCCCGAGCCCATGGTGATCGAGGCTACTCTCCATTGAGAAGTCCGCCCGCTGGCGCTGTGTCCGAACTATGAGATCAGCCCCTAGGGGCCGATGCGTGCCGGGCGCTTCCCGGAACCTCCCACCCGCGAACTTGCCCCGCTGGTCTTCGGGCTGGCGGGGTTCTTTCGGCGGTGAGCAATATGCAAAAAATGCATAGTGGGTAGTGTCTCAGTTTGAAAATTCCGCCTGTTGACAGGCGGTGGCGTGCCAGT
>JAPUEF010000097.1 GCA_027492655.1 Alphaproteobacteria bacterium
AGAGCCCGAAGGAAGCCGCCAAATGGATGCTGCGCGCCGCGCAGGCCGGCCTGCCGCCCGCCCAGTATCGCATGGGCGTGCTGTACGAGCGCGGCCTCGGCGTGCCGCGCGATCTTGGCCAGGCCTCGATCTGGTACGAACGCGCCGCCAATGCCGGCAACCGCAAGGCGATGTACAATCTGGCGGTGATCCTCGCGGACGGTTCGACCGGCCAGCCCGACTACAAGACCGCCGCCAAATGGTTCCTCGGCGCCGCCGAGCTGGGCCTTAAGGACTCGCAGTTCAACATCGCGATCCTTTACGAGCGCGGCCTGGGCGTCGATGTGAATCTGGTCGAGGCCTATAAATGGTACACCGCCGCTGCCGTTCAGGGCGACAACGACGCCGGCGCCCGCGCCGCCGCGCTGGAAGGCCGGATGCAGGAAGGCGACGTGAAGCTGGCCAAGGAAGCTGCCGCCGCCTTCAAGCCCAAGGCCCTGAACGCCGCCGCCAACGACGTACCGTCACTGAAGTAACAAACCGTGACGCCCATAAGGGGTGTGATGCGTATGGGTTTCTGGGGCGCGCCGGTCTAGGAACGGCGCGCCTCATCTTTTGATAAGCCGTCGGGCGCATGATCGTCGCCCGGCGTTCCGATCGGTCCGATGCAAATTTATCTTCCCATCGCAGAGATATCGGTCAGCATCTGGCTGATCCTTGCGATGGGCGGCGCGGTCGGCTTCGTGACCGGCATGTTCGGCGTCGGCGGCGGCTTTCTGATGACGCCGTTCCTCATCTTCACCGGCATCTCGCCCGCCGTGGCGGTGGCGACCGGAGCCAGCCAGATCGTCGCCTCGTCGGTCTCCGGCGTCGCCGCGCAGGCCGGGCGGCGCAGCGTCGATTTCAAGATGGGCGTCGTGCTGGTGGTCGGCGGCATTCCGGGCACAATCGTGGGTGTCTGGCTGGTCTCGCTGCTGAAGGCGAGCGGCCAGATCGACCTCGTCATCAAGCTGGCCTATGTCGGTCTGCTCGGCTCCATCGGCGCGCTGATGCTGACCGAGGCGGTGCGCACCCTGTTGAAGACGCGAAAGGCGCCGCCCGCCCGCGCCAAGGCGACCCAGCATTACTGGGTTCATGGCCTTCCGCTGAAGCTGCGCTTCCGCGTCTCCAAGCTCTATATCTCGGCGCTGCCGCCGCTCGGCCTCGGCTTCATGTCCGGTTTCCTGTCGGGTATCATGGGCATCGGCGGCGGCTTCATCATGGTACCGGCCATGATCTACATCCTGCGCATGCCGGCCTCGACCGTGACCGGCACGTCGCTGTTCCAGGTTCTGTCGATCACCGCGCTGACGACCTTCCTGCACGCTTGGGTGAACCACACCGTCGATATCGTGTTGGGCGTGCTGTTGATGGCCGGCGGCGTGGTCGGCGTGCAGTATGGTGCGCGGGTGGGCGCGCGTATCCGCTCCGACTATCTGCGCCTGATGATCTCGCTTCTGATCGTCGGCATGGCGCTGCGCCTCGCCTTCGAACTGGTCACGCCGCCCGCCGATCTCTATTCCGTCGCCCCGGCGGTGGAGGCGGAATGAAGCGCCTTCTCCTCATCGCGGCGCTGACGCTCGCCGCTCCCGCCGCCGCGCAGGACACGGCGAAGACCGACGAGGCGCTGATCGTCGGACTGACCCAGGACGTCATCCATATCACCTCGAATTTCACGGGCGCGGAGTTCGTCGTTTACGGCACCGTCGAGGCGCCCGACGCCTTCGTGGGCGCGGCGGAACGCGACATCGTCATCGTGGTGCGCGGGCCGGAGACGCCGACCACGGTGCGTAAACTGGGCCGCGTCTCGGGCGTCTGGCTCAATGCGGACGCCGTGACCTTTCAGGATGTGCCGGGCTTCTACTTTCTCGCCAGCACCGCGCCGCTTGACGGCGTCGCCGCGCCGGCCGTGCTGCGGCGCAAGGGCATCGGCCTTGCTAATATGGTCTGGCGCGGGCCGGAGCGCCGCGACATCGGCGATTTCCAGAAGGCGCTGATCCGCAACCGCACCGGCGCAAAGCTGTTCGTCGAGCAGGAGGGCGCGGTGGAAATGAACGGCGCGTCGCTGTTCCAGACACGCATCTTCATGCCCGCCAACGTGCCGGTGGGCGATTATCGCGTCGAGGCCTATCTGTTCCGCAACGGGCAGGAGATGAGCGCCTATTCCGCGACGCTGGTGATCGACAAGCTGGGCATCGAGCGCACGCTGTTCAATTTCGCCAACCGCCAGAGCGCGCTCTACGCCTTCGCGGCGATCGTCATCGCGGTGCTGATGGGGCTGGGCGCAGCATTCGTCTTCCGCGAGCGGGATTAGCTCGTAAGACAGATAAAATTTTCTGTTTTACAGAAATAAATACCTGTGAAAGAGTGATCTCCTGTCTGGAGACACGCGCATGTCGATCATCGTCCCGCTCTATGCCGAAGAACAACAGGATTCGCCTGCGCGCCGGCGCATCAGGCGCCTCAGCCTGCCGTTCGAGATCGGTTTTGCGGCCCTGGCCTTACTGATTGTGGTCGCATCGCTGATCGTTGTGGGTGCGGCGCTGTGGCCGGGACTCGACGCCATCTGGATGGGCAAGGACGCGGTGTGGCTGATGCTGCCCGGCGACACGCCGTCTGCCGGAACGGTGTCGTTCGCGGCGCTGCCGCTGGTAACGCAGGCAATGGGCGGCCTCGCCTTCGTCGCGCCCAACGCCGCCCTGC
>JAPUEF010000098.1 GCA_027492655.1 Alphaproteobacteria bacterium
GGTGAAAGACGCGCAGGGAAATCCGGTTTCGTTGGAGAACGCGGCGGCGGTGGCGGCGCTGGATAGCGCCATCGCGCAGCTCAATGCGTTTCGTGGCGATCCGGTCGGGACCGTTGCCGCCGCGCTGAAAGAGCATCCGGATTTCGTGATGGGGCATGTGTTCCTCGCGGCGCTGTTTGCGACGGCTATGGACAAATCGTTCGAGGCGCACACGCAGCGGGCGCTCAATGCGGCGGCGCCATGGCTGGACGGGGCGAACGCGCGCGAGCGGGCGCATTACGCGGCGGCGAAGCGCTGGGCGGATGGCGACATCGCCGGAGCGACGGAAGCGTGGGGGCGGATCGCGATGGATTATCCGCTGGATATTTTCGCGATCCAGATGGGCCAGCAGGGCGATTTCTTTCAGGGCCAGTCGCTGATGCTGCGCGACCGCGTGCTGCGCGTTTCCAAGAAATGGAGTCCGGGCGTGCCGGGTTATGGCTTTGTGCTGGGCATGCTGGCGTTCGGGCATGAGGAGGCGGGCGAGTACCGCCGAGCCGAGGCGCTGGGCCGCGCGGCGGTGGAGGTGGAGCCGCGCGATGCCTGGGCGGCGCATGCGGTGGCGCATGTTCTGGAGATGGAAGCCCGCGTGCCGGACGGGCTCGCGTGGATCGAGCAGACGCGGGACGGCTGGGACGAGGACGGGCTGCTTGCCTATCATCTGTGGTGGCATGCCGGGCTGATGCGGATCGACCGGGGCGATGTGCCGGAGGCGCTGGCGCTCTATGACCGGATCGCTGCGGGCGGACTGGGGCAAGCGCTTGAGCTGGTGGATGCCTCGGCGCTGCTGTGGCGGCTGTGGGTGCTGGGACACGATGTCGGGCCGCGCTGGCGCGAGGTCGCCGACAAATGGGCGCTGCGGGTGCAGCACGGGATCAGCGCGTTCAACGACGTTCATGCGGTGATGGCGTTTGCGGCTATGGGCATGGACGCGGAGGTAGACTCGCAGATCGCCACGCTGGAGCGGAGCGCGGCGGGGAACGACACGAATGCGATGATGGCGCGGCTGGCGGGATTGCCGGTGGCGCGAGGTTTTGCGGCGTTCAGGCGCGGCAACTATGCGACGGCCGTTGCGTGTCTTCTGGAGGCGATACCGCGTGCCGCCGCGTTTGGCGGGAGCCACGCGCAGCGCGATGTGCTGAGTTGGACGGCGATGGAGGCGGCTGTTCGGGGTCGTGACAAGCCCGCTGCAGAAGCGCTGCTGGCGGAGCGACTGGGACGGAAAACGGAGGCGGTGCCGACGCATCAGTGGCTGCGGCGGACGGAGGCGTTAGAGCGGGCGTCGTGACGTTAAGCCCCTTCCGTCGCGCTTTGCGCGCCACCTCCCCCGTGAATGACGGGGGAGGAAAGCGAGGCAGCTATTCGGCGGCTTCGGCGGGGCGGCGGATGGGTTTGGCCGCCTTGCGCAGTTGGGTCACGTCGCGGACGGCGCCGCGGGCCGCGCTGGTGGTGAGCGCGGCGTAGGCCTGAAGGGCCTGGCTGACTTTCCGGGTGCGCTTCTCCTGCGGCTGCCAGCCATCGGGGCGGGCGTCCATGGCGGCGCGGCGGAGGTCGAGTTCGGCGTCCGAAATGGCGAGACGGATGGTGCGGTTCGGGATGTCGATCTCGATGCGGTCGCCATCCTGCACGAGGCCGATGGCGCCACCCTCGGCGGCCTCGGGTGAGGCGTGGCCGATGGAGAGGCCGGACGTGCCGCCGGAGAAGCGGCCGTCGGTGATGAGGGCGCAGGCTTTTCCGAGGCCCTTCGATTTCAGATAGCTGGTCGGATAGAGCATTTCCTGCATGCCGGGGCCGCCTTTGGGGCCTTCATAGCGGATGACGACGACGTCGCCCGCCTGAACTGGGCCGTTGAGGATACCGAGCACGGCGCTGTCCTGGCTTTCGAAGACGCGGGCGGTGCCATTGAACTTCAGGATGCTTTCATCGACGCCGGCGGTCTTCACGATGCAGCCATCGAGCGCGATATTGCCGAAGAGAACGGCGAGGCCGCCGTCTTTCGAGAAGGCGTGTTCGACGGCGCGGGTGACGCCGGTTTGGCGGTCGGTGTCGATGCTGTCGTAGCGGCGATCCTGACTGAAGGCCGTTTGCGTCGGCACGCCACCGGGGGCTGCGGCGTAGAAATGCCTGACCGCATCGGACGGCGTGCGGGCGATGTCCCAGGTGTCGAGCGCGTCCTTCAGCGTGGCGCTGTGGACGGTGGGCAGATGGGTGTGGATGAGGCCGCCGCGATCGAGTTCGCCCAGGATGCCCATGATGCCGCCGGCGCGGTGGACATCTTCCATATGCACGTCGGCCTTGTTGGGCGCGACCTTGCAGAGGCAGGGGACGCGCCGCGAGAGGCGGTCGATATCCTGCATGGTGAAATTGACGCCGGCTTCTTCGGCGGCGGCGAGAAGATGCAGAACGGTGTTGGTCGAGCCGCCCATGGCGATATCGACCGTCATGGCGTTCTCGAAGCCCTCGAAGCTGGCGATGGCGCGCGGGAGGACGGATGCGTCGTTCTGCTCGTAGTAGCGGCGGGCGAGCTTCACCACCGTGCGGCCGGCTTCGAGGAAGAGGTCTTTCCGGTCGGCGTGGGTCGCGAGGATGGAGCCGTTGCCGGGGAGCGAGAGACCCATCGCCTCGGTGAGGCAGTTCATCGAGTTGGCGGTGAACATGCCCGAGCACGAGCCGCAGGT
>JAPUEF010000099.1 GCA_027492655.1 Alphaproteobacteria bacterium
GCTGTCCCAGCGGGTCGCTGCGTCGTCGTGCGTCACCGCATGATCGGGCAGCGGACGAATCTCGGCATCGAAGCCGGGATCGTAGAAGAGCGGAAAGGACAAACGGTCCCGGCCGCTGGAATTGCGCACGCGGTGGGGCGTCGAGCGATAGACGCCGCCGGTGAGGCGATCGAGCATGTCGCCGATATTGCACACCAACGCGCCGGGGACGGGTGGCGCTTCGATCCAGCCGCCCTGCGATTTCACCTGAAGCCCGCCATTGTCATCCTGCGCGAGAAGCGTGAGGAGGCCGTAATCGGTGTGCTCGCCGACGCCCCAGCCGGCATCGCCCTGAGGCGCGGGCGGATAGTGGAAGATGCGGAAGAGTACGGTGGGATCGCGCGTGAGATCGCGGGCGAAATAGTCCGGCTGCAGATTGAGGCTTTCGGCGAGGGCGCTCATCAATTCGGCGGCGGCGCCGGCTGCGCCTTCGATGAAGGCGAGAACAGCGGGCTTGAGTTCGGGCACTTCGACAGGAAAGAGATTTGCGCCATGAAGGGCGCGGCCTGCGATCACACGCGGATCGTCGGGCGGCAGTTCCGTTCCGAAATAAATGCCCTCCTTCAGGTCGGGCTGGCCCGACGTGAGTTCGCCGCCGACGGGGAAGAAACCGCGCCAGGCGCGCCCGCCCTTCGCCATGGCGATGTGCGCCTTCGTGTCTTCGGGCAGCGCGAAGAAGCGGCGGGCGGCCGCATCCATCGCGGCGATGGCGGCGTCGAGGCCGTGGCCCCTGGCGTAGAAAAAGCCGGTGTCGCGGCAGGCGCGGGCGAGCGCGGCGATCTCGGCGACGCGCACGGGGCCGCCGGCGCGGAGGCGTGCGAGGTCGATGACGGGGAGATCGCTCATGCGCCCGAGGCTAGGATGGGGCTGCGCCGAGCGCCAGTGAACCCTCGCTTCAGGAAAGGCCCTGGATAAGGCCCGCTTCATCGAGGCGCATATTGTCGGCGGCCGGGACACGCGGGAGGCCCGGCATGGTCATCACGTCGCCGCAGATGGCGACGACGAAGCCGGCCCCGGCCGACAGGCGCACTTCGCGGACGGGGAGCGTGAAGCCCTTGGGCGCACCCAGCAGGGTTTCGTCGGCGGAGAAGGAATACGGCGTCTTGGCCATGCAGACCGGCAGATGCGCGAAGCCCGCCGCCTCGAAGCGCTGGAGGTCGCGTTCGGCGCGGCTGCTGAAAGAGACCGCGCCGGCGCGGTAGATGGTGAGCGCAACGGTCTCGATCTTCTGGCGGAGCGGCATGTCGTCGCCGTAGATCGGGCGGAAGGCGGCGGCGGGATCGGCATTGGCCTCGGCCAGCGCGACGACGGCGTGGGCGAGGTCTTCCGCCCCTGCCCCGCCCTTCGCCCAATGACGGCAAAGGACCGCATCGACGCCGAACCGGGTTTTGCAGCTTTCGGTGAGCAGGGCATGTTCGGCGGCGGTGTCGCCGTCGAAGGCGTTGATCGCGACGACGACGGGAAGGCCATAGCCCCTGAGATTCTCGACATGGCGTCCGAGATTTTCGAGGCCCTTCGCAAGCGCATCGAGATTTTCCGTGGCGAGATCGGATTTCGCCTGGCCGCCCTGCATCTTGAGGGCGCGGATGGTGGCGACGAGCACCGTGGCGCTGGGCGCAAGCCCGGCCTGGCGGCATTTGATGTCGAGGAATTTCTCGGCGCCCAGATCCGCGCCGAAGCCCGCTTCGGTCACGACATAATCGCCCAGCGCCAGCGCCGCGTTGGTGGCGATGACCGAATTGCAGCCATGGGCGATGTTGGCGAAGGGACCGCCATGGATGAGCGCCGGGCTGCCGTCGATGGTCTGAACCAGATTGGGCTGAGCGGCGTCTTTCAGCAGCACGGCCATGGCGCCCGCAGCGTTCAGATCGCCCGCCGTGACGAGGCCGCCCGTCCGGTTGCGGGCGACGGCGATGCGGGCGAGACGGACTTCGAGGTCTTCCAGATCGCGGGCGAGGCAGAGCACCGCCATCACTTCCGAGGCGACGGTGATGTCGAAGCCGCTTTCACGCGGCAGGCCGTTGAAGCCATCGCCAAGGCCCAGCGCGATCTGGCGCAGGGCGCGGTCGTTCATGTCGAGAACCCGCCGCCATGTGACCGAGCGCAGGTCGATGTCGAGCGCGTTACCCCAATAGATGTGGTTGTCGATCATCGCGGCGAGGAGATTGTGCGCCGAGGTGATGGCGTGGAAATCGCCGGTGAAGTGCAGGTTGATCTGCTCCATCGGCAGCACCTGCGAGCGCCCGCCGCCGGTCGCGCCGCCCTTGCGCCCGAATACCGGGCCGAGCGAGGGCTCGCGCAGGGCGATGACGGTGCGCTTGCCGATACGGTTCAGCGCATCGCCAAGGCCGACGGTGGTGGTCGTCTTGCCCTCGCCGGCCGGGGTGGGGTTGATCGCGGTGACGAGGATGAGGCGGCCCCTGGGGCGGCCGGCCAGCTCGTGCAGGAAGGGCTGTTCGAGCTTGGCGATATGCTTGCCATAAGGGGCGAGCGCGGCCTCCGGAATGCCGGCTTTGGCGGCGATGGCCTGGATCGGCTGGAGCGTCGCGGCGCGGGCGATTTCAAGATCGATGGACAAGCTGGGCTCCCCGGGCGCGATTCCTGTTCCTTGGGTTTTGGGTAGTCGAAGCCAGGCAAAAGGGCCAGCGTCGCCGCTGGCCCCCACCCGTCACGGCTG
>JAPUEF010000100.1 GCA_027492655.1 Alphaproteobacteria bacterium
AGACCTTGCCCGAACACAGGATGACGCGGCGGATGTCCTTGTCGGCCTTCAGCTTCACGCTGTAGCCGGGACGCATCTCGGCATCGTCCCACAGCAGGCGGTGGAACGAGGTGCCCGGCCCCATCTCCACCAGCGTCGAGACGGCGCGCTTGTGACGCAGCAGCGATTTCGGCGTCATCAGGACCAGCGGCTTGCGGTGATTGCGGCGGATCTGGCGGCGCAGCGCGTGGAAATAGTTCGCCGGCGTGGTGATGTTGGCGATCTGCATGTTCTTCTCGGCGCACATCTGCAGGAAGCGCTCGGGACGGGCGCTCGAATGCTCCGGCCCCTGCCCTTCATAGCCATGCGGCAGCAGCAGAACGAGGCCCGAAAGGCGCAACCACTTGGTCTCGCCCGACGAGATGAACTGGTCGATGATCACCTGCGCGCCGTTCGAGAAGTCGCCGAACTGCGCTTCCCACAGCACCAGCGTATTGGGCGCGGCCAGCGAATAGCCGTACTCGAAACCCAGCACCGCGAATTCCGACAACAGCGAGTCGATCACCTCCACTTCGGCCTGCTGGCCGGGGCGGATGTGATTGAGCAGCACATAGCGGTGCTCGTCGGCCTGATCCACCAGTGCCGCGTGACGCTGGCTGAACGTGCCTTCGCGGCTGTCCTGGCCCGAAAGGCGCGTGCGCACGCCTTCCAGCGCCAGCGATCCGAACGCCAGCGCCTCGGCGGTCGCCCAGTCGACGCCCTGCCCGGTCTCGAACATCGCGGCCTTGGCCGCCAGCTGGCGCGACACGGTGCGGTGCGCGTTGAAGGTTTCCGGCACGGTCGAAAGCGCCCGGCCGATCTCCTGCAGCGTCTCCATCGGAATGGCGGTGTCGCCGCGCTTGTAGACGCCCTGCCCGGCGTCCATGCCCGACCACACGCCGTCCAGCCAGTCGGCCTTGTTCGCCTTAAAGGTCTTGGCGGCCTCCAACTCGCTGTCCAGCCGCTGCGCGAACTCGGCCTTCATCGCCTCGATCTCGGCTTCGCTCAGTGTGCCTTCCGCCGCCAGCTTCTTTTCGTACAGCGTCAGCGTCGAGGGATGATCCTTGATCGCCCGGTACATCAGCGGCTGGGTGAAGGTCGGCTCCAGCGTTTCGTTATGGCCGAAGCGGCGATAGCAGAAGATGTCGACGACGACGTCCTTCTGGAACTGCTGGCGGTATTCGGTCGCGATGCGGGCGGCGTGAACCACGGCTTCGGGATCGTCGCCGTTCACATGCATGATCGGCGCTTCCACCATCTTCGCCACATCCGACGGATACGGCGAAGAGCGCGCATGATGCGGCGAGGTCGTGAAGCCGATCTGGTTGTTCACGACGATATGGATCGTGCCGCCGATCCGGTAGCCGCGCGTCCCCGACATCGCGAAGCATTCCGCCACCACGCCCTGGCCGGCGAAGGCGGCGTCGCCGTGCAACAGCACGGGGATGACGTTGACGCGGGCGATTTCCGCGTTGCCCTTGCCGATCGCCACCTGCTTGGCGCGGGTCTTGCCCAGAACGACCGGGTTCACCGCTTCCAGATGCGAGGGGTTCGGGGCGAGCGAGAGGTGGACGAGATTGCCGTCGAAGGCGCGATCCGATGACGCGCCGAGGTGATATTTCACGTCGCCTGAACCGCCGACATCCTTGGGGTTCGACGAGCCGCCCTGAAACTCGTTGAAGATCTGGTGGTACGGCTTCGACAGCACGTTCGCCAGCACGTTCAGACGGCCGCGATGCGGCATGCCGAACGCGATCTCGCGCGCCCCCAGCGCGCCGCCGCGCTTGATGATCTGCTCCAGCGCCGGGATCAGCGACTCGCCGCCGTCGAGGCCGAAGCGCTTGGTGCCGGTGAACTTGCGGGTGCAGTAATTCTCGAAGCCCTCGGCCTCGATCAGCTTGTTGAGGATCGCCTTCTTGCCTTCCGGCGTGAACGCCGCGCCCTTGTCGCGGCCCTCGACGCGCTCCTGGATCCAGCGCTTTTCGTCCGGGTTCGTGACGTGCACGAACTCATAGCCGATATTGCCGCAATAGGTGGCGCGGCAGATCTCGATGATCTCCCGCATCGTCGCGTATTGCAGGCCCAGCACGTTATCCAGAAAGATCGGGCGGTCCATGTCCTGCGGCAGGAAGCCGTAATTGAACGGCTCCAGCTCGGGGTGCTGGCGCTCCGGCCCCAGCTTCAGCGGATCGAGATTGGCGGCCAGATGGCCGCGGGCGCGGAAGGCGCGCACCAGCTGATGGGCGCGCACGCTGTCCAGCGTCGCCGCCTTGATCGCATCCGCCGACGGAGCCTTTTCGGCCAGCGCCGCGACGACGCTCGCGCCCGCTTCGGCCTTGGCGGGCTGGGCGGCGGCGGGCTTCTTGCCGGGCTTGGGCGCGGGCGGGAGGTAATCCTCGGCCAGCGCGCCGACCATGCCGTTGCCGTTCTTCAGACCCCAGCCGGGCCGGGCGGCGCCGCCCGCCCCCTTGCCGAGGCTGGAGAACAGCGTGCGCCAGCTCTCATCCACCGAAGTCGGGTCGGCGGCGTAGCGGTCGTAGAGATCTTCGATGAAGGCGGCGTTCGAACCGGACAGGAACGAGATGTCGAAAAGCTCAGGATTGGAAGACATAGACCGTCATGCTCCGCCGCGTTTGGCTGACGGAGCTCCATGATTGGGCCGGCCTGCGAAAGCTTTCAGACGCCGTTGGACG
>JAPUEF010000101.1 GCA_027492655.1 Alphaproteobacteria bacterium
CGATCCCTGCGGCGAGAACGGCGAAGTCCACACCTTCGTCAGCGCCGGCCCTATGTGCGCGAAGCCCATTCCCGTCCGCACCGGCGAAACCGTCACCCGCGACGGCTTCGTCTATACCGATCTGCTGGCGGGTTAAGCGCACAGGCCTGCGGGAAGGCGACGCACGTATTCACGTCATCAACCGGCTCTCGAACGTCAGCGCGCCTTGACCGCAGCGTCTGACGCTACGGCACGTCGCGCTTACGTCACCGTCATGGTGGCCAAACCCCGGCGGACGTCCTAGAACGCCTGTCACAAACCGGGCGAAGCCCAGCCGAGGAGAGCTCCCATGCGTGAAGCCGTCATCGTTTCCACCGCCCGCACGGGCCTCGCGAAGTCCGGCCGTGGCGGCTTCAACGACACCCATGGCGCCGCGATGGGCGGCCACGCCATCAAGCACGCCATCGCCCGCGCCGGCATCGAGCCGGGCGAGGTGGAAGACGTCTATATGGGCTGTGGCGCGCCGGAAGGTGCGACGGGCCAGAATATCGGCCGCCTCGCCGCCATGTGGGCCGGCTGCCCGGTGACCACCTCGGGCGTCACCGTCAACCGCTTCTGCTCCTCGGGCCTGCAGACGGTCGCCATGGCCGCGCAGCAGATCATCACCGACGGCACCGACATCGCCATCGGCGCGGGCGTCGAGTCCATCTCGCTCAACCAGATGTCGGGCAAGATGAACCTCCACCGCATCACCGAGGAACAGCTGATGCAGCGCATGCCCGCGCTGTGGATGGCGATGATCGAGACCGCCGAGATCGTCGCCGAGCGCTACGGCATCAGCCGCGACCGCCAGGACGAGTTCAGCCTCGAAAGCCAGAAGCGCACCGCCGCCGCCCAGCAGGCCGGCAAGTTCGACAACGAGATCGTGCCGATGGACACCCAGATGGTCGTCGTCGACAAGGAGACCAAGGAGTCGAAGAAGGTCGCCTATACGGTGACGAAGGACGAGTGCAACCGTCCCGACACGACGCTCGAAGGCCTGAAGTCGCTCGCTCCGGTCTTCAAGGGCGGCCAGCAGGTGAAGGAAGGCAAATACGTCACCGCCGGCAACGCTTCGCAGCTGTCGGATGGCGCCGCCGCCGTGCTGCTGATGGAAGCCAAGGAAGCGGCCCGCCGCAACCTGAAGCCGCTCGCGATCTTCCGTGGCTTCTCGGTCGCCGGCTGCGAGCCCGACGAGATGGGCATCGGCCCCGTCTATGCGATCCCGCGCCTCCTCAAGCGCCACGGCCTGAAAGTGGACGACATCGACCTGTGGGAGCTGAACGAAGCCTTCGCCAGCCAGGCGCTCTACTGCGCCGACAAGGTCGGCATCGACCACGCCAAGCTGAACGTCAACGGCGGCTCGATCTCCATCGGCCATCCCTTCGGCATGACGGGCGCGCGCCTCACCGGCCACATCGCGCTGGAAGCCCAGCGTCGCGGCAACTGCAAGTATGGCGTCGTCACCATGTGCATCGGCGGCGGCATGGGCGCGGCGGGCCTCTTCGAGTTCGTCTCCTGAACGCTGACGTTCTGATCCGCAGCGGGCGGCTCAGCGATCTTGAGGCGTGCATCGCCATCGAGATCGCGGCCGTCCGCCGCTTTTCCGCTGTCGGCATGGACGACCTCATCGCCCTCACGGCGGCCGAGCCCTATATGGGCGATCACGGCGCGCGCCATCTGGAAGACGGCGCCGGTCTTCTCATCGCGGAACACAAGGGCCGGATCGCCGGCTACGCCGCGCTCTGGCCGGTCGATCACCTCGCCCATCTCTGCGAAATCGACGTGCATCCCGATCACGGCGGTGCGGGCGTCGGCCGCGCGCTGATGGCCGCCGCCGAAGACTGGGCGAAAGGGCAGGGCCATGCGGGCCTCAGCCTCACCACCTTCATCGACGTCCCCTGGAACGGCCCCTGGTACGCGCGGCAGGGCTTCGCGCCCTACCCGGAATCCGACTGGCCGCCCGGCCACGCCGAAATCTGGCGCGGCCAGCTCGCCAGCGCGCTCGACTGCTCGCGCCGGCACATGATGGTCAAATCGCTCAGCGCGCCGGGTATCTGATCAGGAAGCGGATGAAGAGCGCCGCGAACACCAGATCGACCAGCCCCAGCGAGAAGGCCCAGAACCCGATCGTCCCCTTGATCCAATAGATCAGCAGGATCAGCACGCTCAGCAGCTTGCCCGCCGCGCCGATGGTGATAAGGCCCCGATTGGTGTCGAGGTTGCGGCTGACGATCCAGTAGCCGACACCCATGAGGAGGATCAGACCGCCCGCCAGACGCGGCCATACGAAATCGCCAGCCGGCAGCGGCACGAATTTCGGCATCGCCGCTGGGTCGATCAGCAGCGTCAGCCCGATCAGGATATTGAAGATCGCAGCCGCGATGAAAATGCGTGTCCAACCCTGTTCGCTCATCGTCCCCTCACAGATCTTTTGACAGCCAGTACCGCTTCACGTCCTCACGACCGTAACGCAATTCTCCGAACACCTTGAAGCCCAGCTTCTCGTAGAACGGCCGCGCCTGATAGCTGAACGTATCGAGCCACAAATTCTTCGCGCCGCGCCTCTTCGCCTCGGCCTCGGCCACCGCCATCAGCGTGCGGCCCAGCGACTTGCGCCGCACCTTCTCGTCCACCCACGCCCATTTCAGAAACGCGGTCTCGTACAGCATCTCCATCAGGAAGCCGCCGCGCAGCGCGCCCTTCGCGTCGCGCACCCCGATGATGAACTCCGCGTATTTGTAAGGCCCCGCCTGCGCGACGTTGTAGTCGTTCAGCCCCTTGCCGATGATCTTCTTCAGCGGACCCAGCTTCCCCGTCTCCATCGCCACTTTGTAGGTGCCGATCTTCACGGGCTTCTGCGGGGCGATCTTCGCCTTGGTCATCCCAGCGGCTCCTTCACCAGCAGGATGCATTCCTTGCGCCCCGCGTCATAGGTGTAGGCGCCGAAGCGGGCGTAACCGAGCTTTGCGTAGAACCCCGGCGCCTGCCAGTCATTGGTGTCGAGGATCGCCTTGATAGCCCCGCGCTCCGCGCCCAACCGCTCGATCTCGGCCATCAGTTTCGCGCCGAGGCCCTGGCCGCGTAAGCCATCGTCCAGCCACACCTCGTCGACGAACAGCACGTCCCAGTGCACCCTCGCCTTGATGCCGCCGCGCACCACGCCGCCCTCACGCACCACCAGCGCGAAGGGCTTGGGCTCCGGCCGGTCGGCGACCCGCCGGTTGTGCTCTTTCAGGCCTTCCCAGATAAGGTCCGCCCCGGCACTCGGCGGTTCCTCGAACGCAATCTCGATATCCGCCAAATTCTCACCCCTTGCCGCGATCACGCGTTCGTCAGGCACGCTTCAATCCGCGGCCGCTTTCCCGCACTATATAGGCGACCATGCGCCACGCCCTCGCTCTCATTGCCGCACTCGGCTTCACCGCTCCGGCGCTCGCCGACAGCACGGTTAAGACCGACAATGTCGAGGCGCGCCTCGTGTCCGAAAGCACTTCGGTCGCGCCGGGCGGCACGGTCACGGTGGCGCTGCGCCTCCAGATCCGCGAGCACTGGCACACCTACTGGTCCTATGCCGGCGACAGCGGCGAGGCGACCACGGTGGAATGGACGCTGCCCCAAGGCGTCACCGCGGGGCCGCTGCAGTTTCCCTATCCCCACCGCATCGAAGTCCCGCCTCTGGTGAATTTCGGCTACGAGGGGACCGTCCTCCACCTCACCGACATCCAGATCCCCGCCAGCGCCAGACCCGGCGACACGATCGCCCTCAAGGGCGACGCCGTCTGGCTGGTCTGCGCCGAGGTCTGCATCCCGGAAGAGGGCGTGCTCACGCTCGACCTCCCCGTCGCCGCCGAAGCCGGCGCGCCCGACCCCGCCGTCGCGGCGGAATTCGCCGCCGCCCGCGCCGCGATGCCGACCGCCAGCCCGTGGCCGGCCACGGCCTCGGTGAACGGCAAGACCCTCACGATCAGCCTCGATGCGCCCGAACTGGCGAAGGCCGGTCTTGAAAAGGCGGTGCTCTTCCCGGCCGCCGGCGGCTATATCAAGAACGCCGCGCCGCAGACGGTGGAAACCTCGTCCGGGGCGCTCACCATCGCCACCGAAACCGGCCGCCGTTTCGCCACCCCGGCCAAGGCGGCCGAGGTAAAATCCGTCCCCGCCGTCCTCGTCGCGACCGGCGCCGACGGCGTCACCCACGCCTTCACGCTTGATGCGCCGGTCACCGGCGCGCCCCCCGGCGCGGCAGTGGACGGCGAAGGCGGTCTCTCGGTCTGGACGGCCATCCTCTTCGCGTTCCTCGGCGGCCTCATCCTCAACCTGATGCCCTGCGTCTTCCCGGTGCTGTCGATGAAGGCATTGGCGCTGGCGAAGAAGGGCGGCGACACGCGCGCCGCGCGGGCCGGCGGCCTCGCCTATACCGCCGGCGTCGTCATCAGCTTCGTCGCCATCGCCGGCGTCCTCATCGCGCTGCGGGCGAGCGGCGAGCAGGTGGCCTGGGGCTTCCAGCTGCAAAGCCCCATCGTCGTCGCCGGTCTCGCGCTGCTCTTCTTCGTCATCGGCCTCAATCTCATGGGCGTGTTCGAGGTCGGCGGCCGCGTTCAGAATATCGGCTCGGGGCTGGGCAAGGGCGACGGCGTCACCGCCTCGTTCCTCACCGGCGTCCTCGCCGCGCTGGTCGCCGCGCCGTGCACCGCGCCGTTCATGGCCGGCGCGGTCGGGGCGGCCATTTCGCAACCTGCCGCCATCGCGCTCGCGATCTTCGCGGCGCTCGGCTTCGGCATGGCCGCGCCCTATCTCGCGCTCACCTTCTCTCCGGCGCTCATCCGTCTGATGCCGAAACCGGGAACCTGGATGGTGCGGCTGAAGCAGGTTCTGGCCTTCCCGATGTTCGGCTCGGCCGCCTGGCTGCTCTGGGTGCTGGTGATTCAGGCCGGCCCCAACGTGCTGGCGCTGGTCCTCACCGCCTTCATCCTCGCCGGCTTCGGTCTCTGGCTCTGGGGCCTCGCCCAGCGCGGCGAAGCGGGCCTCAAGACGAAGATCCTCGCCGGCCTCACCGCCATTCCCGTCATCGCGGCGGTGGCGATGGCCCGGCCCGCGCCGCCGTCAGGCCTCGTCCACGAGGCCTACAGCCCCGCGCGGCTCGATGAACTGCTGAAAGAGGGTAAGCCCGTCTTCGTGAACCTCACCGCCGCGTGGTGCGTGACCTGCCTCGTCAACGAGGAGGTCGCGCTCAGCGGACAGGGCCTCGCCGACGCCTTCGCCAAAAGCGGCGTGACCTATCTCAAGGGCGACTGGACCAACCGCGACCCCGACATCACGCGCCTGCTGGAACAGCACGGTCGCGCCGGCGTTCCGCTTTATCTGTTCTATGCCGCAGGCAAGACCGAGCCGGTCGTCCTGCCGCAATTGCTGACCGAAGGCATCGTCATCGACGCCATCTCGGGTTCCTGACGACCAAGGGGAGAGGAGTTCCATGCTGAAGACCCTCATGCTCGCCGCCGCGCTCATCGTGCCTGCCGCCGCCGCGCCGGTCGTCGGCGAAGCCGCGCCGGCATTCAGCGGCAAGGACACCAGGGGCGAAACCGTCAGTCTCGCGGATTTCGCGGGCAAGACCGTGATCCTGGAATGGACCAATAACGGCTGTCCCTATGTGCGTAAGCACTATGGCGCGGGCAATATGCAGAAGACGCAGGAAGCCGCCGCCGCCGACGGCGCCGTCTGGCTCACCATCGTCTCCTCGCATGAAGGCAAGCAGGGCTATGTCACGCCTGCCGAGGCCGATGCCCTCACCGCTGAGCGCGGCGCCAAGCCGACCGACGTGATCCTCGATACCGATCAGTCGATCGCCCGCGCCTACGAGGCCAGGACGACGCCGCACATGTTCGTCATCGATGGCGAGGGCAAGCTCGTCTATGCCGGGGCCATCGACGACAAGCCGACGGCCGACCCGAAGGATATCGAAACCGCGAACAATCTCGTTCTCGCGGCGCTCGACGATCTGAAAAACGGCCGTCCGGTCGCCACGCCCGAAAGCGAGCCCTATGGCTGCGCGGTGAAGTATTAAGCCGTCAGGCGCGCGCCGAAGAAGCCATCGGCATCGTCCAGGCACGGCGCGCGCCAGCGCAGCGGCCAGGCGAAACTGGTCACGACGCTCAGATGCCCCGCGCCGGGATAGAGCTTCAGCGACGCCTGCCCGCCGGCGGCACGCACGGCATCGGCGAAGTTCACCGAATTATGCGACCCGACCGTCCGGTCGCCCGTCCCGTGCATCAGCAGGAAGGGCGGCGCATCCGCCGCGTGCGTCGCGGCCAGCTTGATCGGCCGGGCCAGTTCGATGTCCGGCGCGGTTTCGAAGATGGCCCGCGTCGCGTCCGACTTCAGCGGATTGAAGCTCAGCGGCCCGGCCAGCGCCGCGACGCCCGAAGCGTCCTGCGGCGCCGCGCCATGCGGGATCAGCCAGCGCGGGTCCAGTGCGACCATCGCGACGTTATACGCCCCCGCCGAATGGCCCATCAGGAACAGCCGCGCCGGGTCGCCGCCATGGTCTGCGATATGCGCCTTCACCCAGCCGAAGGCCCGCGCCGTGTCCTCCACGAAGCCAGGCCAGGCGACGGCAGGCGACAGCCGATAATCGGCCACGACGGTCTGATAGCCGCGCCCGGCCAGCGCCTGTCCCAGGAACCGATAGAGCGTTCGCGCGCCGCTGGTCCATGACCCGCCATAGACGAACAGCACGCTGGCCTTGGGTGCGCCGTGCCGGGGCGTGTAGATATCGAGCCTGTGCCGGGCGTCGGGTCCATATGGCAGTCCCTCCACCAGCGAAAAGCCGGTGCCCCAGATCAGCGAACGCTGGATGAAGCTCATGGGCGGCGGCACCGGCTGCGAAAGGGCAGGGCGTTCACGTTCGCCCGTCCCGTAACGGATGCCACAAACCCGTCCGGTGGCAAATGTGATGAGGATCGCATCGGACGGCTGTTGAGCGGTTACGGTCTGACTGGTATCGCCAGAAGGAACCTTCCCTGTGACCGCGTCGGACGAACGCCGCGACATGAAACGCAAGCTGACGACGATCTTCTGCGCCGACGTGTCGGGCTACAGCCGGATGATGGGCGCCGACGAGGCGCGCACGCTCCAGACGCTGAAGGAATACCGCGAGGCCATCGAAGGCTTCATCGCGCGCCATCATGGCCGCGTGGTCAGCTGGTCGGGCGACGGGCTGCTGGCGGAGTTCGCCAGCGTGGTCGAGGCTGTCCAGTGCGCCGCCGAGGTCCAGCGCGAGCTCAAGGCGCGCAATGCCGGGCGCGACGAACATCTGCGGATGACGTTCCGCATCGGCATCAATCTCGGCGACGTCATGGCCGATGGCGACGACATCTTCGGCGAGGGCGTCAACATCGCCGCCCGGCTCCAGCAGATGGCGGTGCCCGGCGGCATTCTGGTGTCCAGTCCGGTTTACGATCAGGTGCGCGGCAAGCTTTCCATGGGCTTTTCGGCGCTGGGCAACCAGTCGGTCAAGAATATCGCGGGCGAAGTCGCGATCTATGCCGTCACGATGGACGGCGTTACGCCCCATTCCTCGTCCGCCGCCGCCGCCGCATCGCCTCAGCGCTGGCGCGACGATCCGGCGGAAACCCAGCCGGCCGTCGCCGGCAAGCGCGCCAGGCTGGTCCGGCGCGGCCTTGCGGTGCTGATCGACTATATGATCGTGCTGTGCGCGGTTCTCGCCGGCGCTCTGGCCCTGAATTCGACGATCTCGCCCAATATCGTCCGCATGGATCTCGACGTGCCGTTCGTCGCTTACGGCGATATCGTCGATCGCTCGCCCTGGCGCACGCTTTCAAGCCAGAAGGACGGCGACGTCACCATCGTCAAATCCGAGCGCATCGTCACATACGATTATGTCGGCCTCTTCACCCAGACCTACCGGCAGACCCGGACTCAGGGAAAGGTCGCGCTCGACAAGAAGCGCCGCTCGCGTGAGGAAACCCCGGCCGCGCCGGCGGAACCCGTCGCGCCGGCGGCGCCCGTCGAACCGGCAGGACCGGCGCAGCCGACCCCCGTGCCGCCGCCGCCGCCTCCGCCGCCCCCCAACCCGCATAATCTGACGACCGATCCGGTCACCGGCACGAAGACCTTCACCGCCGGCGGCGTCGAAGTTCAGGTCGGGCCGGACGGCGTAAAGACCTCGACCGGCGTCGAAGTGTCCTCCGACGGCACGCGCGTCAGCACGGATGACGGATCGGATGACGGCTCGGATGAAGGATCGGACGGCGACGACGGTTCCGGCACCTCGCTGAGCTTCGGCAGCGACGAGCGCAACGGCTTCTCCATCTCGTTCAGCCATGTCAGCGAACAGCTTCTCGACGGCGAAACGGGCAAGCCGATCACCCGTCCTTCGCTCGATCTGATCAGCCTGCTGATGCTGGTGCTCTACTTCGCCATCATGGAGGCAGGGCGTCGCGGCTCTACGATCGGCAAGAATGCGTTCGATCTGGTCGTCATGCGCGACGATGGCCGCCCGCTCGGTTTCCCGACCGCGCTGGTTCGCAACTTTATCAAGGTGCTCACCAGCTTCATCCTGCCGGTCGCATTTCTGGTGGTGCTGTTCTCACGCCGCCGCCAGGGCATTCACGATCGCCTCGCCGGCACGGTGGTCGTCGCCGAGCGCTGATCTATCCGGCGGCCGCGTGGCTGTGCGGGCGATAGCTCCGCGTGCCGCGATGGATCACGCGGTCGGTGCGAAGAACCTCGCCGGCCTCATGCGTCGGGCCGGTCGCGAGGCGGCGATACAGCGCCGCGAAATCCTTGTAGGTCTCGGCGAACAGGGCGTCGAAGCCGGGGATGACGAAATAGCTCTCCTGAAAATCGTCGATCCGGTACTTGGTCCGCATCACCCGCTCCAGATCGAACCCGATCCGGTTGGGCGAAGGATGCTCCAGCGCATAGACGCTCTCGGCGCTCGACGATGCGATGCCCGAGCCGTAGATCCGCAAGCCCTTGGGCGTCTCGATCAGACCGAACTCCACCGTATACCAGTAGAGCCGCGCCAGATTGTGCAGCGTGCCTTCGCCCTCGGCGCGCAGCCCGCCTTTGCCATAGGCTTCCATGTAATCGGCGAACACCGGATGGGCCAGCATCGGCACATGGCCGAACACGTCGTGAAAGACATCCGGCTCTTCGATGTAGTCGAGACTGTCCGCCGCGCGGATGAAATTGCCGGCCGGGAAGCGGCGATTGGCCAGATGCTCGAAGAACACGTCGTCCGGCACCAGCCCCGGCACGGCCACCACCTGCCAGCCGGTCGCGGCCTTCAACGCACGGGACAGCTCCGCGAAATCCGGAATGCCGTCGGCGAGCGGCAGAAGCGCCAGCCCCGACAGGAATTCGTCGCACGCCCGGCCGGGCAGCACGCCCGCCAGCCGGCGATACAGCGTCCGCCAGACCTCGTGCTCGGCGGCCGTGAAGCGCGCCCAGTTCTGGGGAACGGTCCAGTCGTCGCCGATATCGGGGTGCTGGCGGCGCATCTCGGCGAGATCGAGAGTCGGCATCGATATTCCCTTACGTCACCCGCGACCATCGCACGAAGCGCAATCCGGCTCCAGAGGGCCTGAAGCCAGGGTTAAGCGCTTGAGTCGGCAAGACCTTCCGCGTTCAGCCGTCCCGGCATCTTCGCGACATATTATTTCAACGCATCGCAAGCCAGGGCTTTCTCGTGGCGCAAATCCGGGGCAATTCGCACGGTCATAAGGGGCGCTTGGCGATAAACTCCCCGCCGATTTCAAAGCCATGCCGCTGGAGCGCGCGATGCCCGTATTCGAAATGCCCGACTATGACGGCCACGAGGAAGTGGCCTTCTTCGCCGACAAGGCGACCGGCTATCGCGGCCTCATCGCCATCCATGATTCGACCCTCGGCCCGGCCTGCGGCGGCACCCGCATGTGGGCCTATGCCGACAGCACGGCGGCGCTGACCGATGCGCTGCGCCTGTCGCGCGGCATGTCCTACAAGAACGCCATGGCCGAACTGCCGCTCGGCGGCGGCAAGTCGGTGATCATCGGCGATGCCCGCACGCAGAAATCCGCCGCCGTGATGCGCGCCCATGGCCGCGCCGTGGAGCAGATGGATGGCCGCTACGTGACGGCGATGGATGTCGGCATGACGGAGGCCGACATGGAGACCATCGCCTCGGTCACGAAGCATGTCGCGGGCTATGCCCAGGCCGGCAAGTCCGGCGGCGATCCCTCGCCCATGACGGCGTGGGGCGTCTTCTGCGGCATCAAGGCCGCCGTCGCCTTCGTCAACGGCAGCGACGACATGAAGGGCCTGACGGTCGCGATCCAGGGCGTCGGCAATGTCGGCTACGATACCGCGCGCCATCTGAAAGAGGCCGGCGCGTCGCTGATCGTCGCCGACGTAAACGAAAAGAACGTCGCCCGCGCCGTCGAGACGCTGGGCGCGAAAGCGGTGTCGCCCGATGCGATCCACGCCGAAGGCGCCGACGTGTTCGCGCCCTGCGCCCTCGGGGCGATCCTGAACGACAAGACCATTCCCGAAATCAAGGCGCGGATCGTCGCGGGCGGCGCGAACAACCAGCTCGCCCGTCCGGATGTTCACGGCCCGGCGGTGACGGCGCGCGGCATCCTCTATGCGCCGGATTATGTCATCAACGGCGGCGGCATCATCCGCGTCTGCGGTCAGATCTACGATTGGACCGACGCCGACATCCGCGCCCGCACCACACGCATCGGCGCGACCCTCACCGAAGTGTTCGCGGCCGCGAAGCTCGAAAGCCGCCCCACGCACGAGGTCGCGGATCGCATCGCCCGTTCCCGCATCGAAGCGGCGAAGCTGAAAAAGGCCGCCTAGAAATAGCCCTCGGCCCAGGCCCAGATCGCGATCGCCACGGCGATGAAGGCCGAAAGGCCGATGAAGAACGCGATCACCGCCGCGATCAGGCCCAGCATCATCAGCACGCCGTCGCGCTCGGCCAGCGCGAAGCCCAGCAGCATGATCGCGATCCCCGGCGGATTGTTGGTCAGCGGCCCGGGCAGCAGGATCACGCAGCACAGGATCATCGTCACCACGCCGGCGATCCGTTCGATCAGCCCGCGCGCCAGCCATGTGGCGCGGGGTTTCGCGAACACCTCGATCCGCCTCAGCCAGGGCCGTGCGCGCTCCAGCGTCCGTTTCACCGTGTCGGCGCTGAACTGACGCCTGGCCAGGAAATGCGGCACCCAGGGTTGCTTGAAGCCCCACACCATCTGCGCGGCGAACAGCAGCGGCGGGAAACCCATCACCGATCCGACGCCCGGCGGCGAGATCGCGGCGAGAATGCCGAACACGATCAGGCAGAAGCCGAATCCCCGCTGCCCCATCGACGCGACGAAATGGCCCAGCGTCACCTGTTTGCCCTGTTCGCGGTCGAGCAGATGCAGCATCGCCTCGACGAGGGGCGCTTCCTCCGGGTTACGCGCGGCCTCGGCGGCAGGGCCGTTCACATGCCCTCGCCGTCGCGGCCCTGAGCCCGCCGGCGCCGGGCGGCGGCGATAAGGTTCAGCGCCTCGCCCGTCACCGAGAACGCGATGGCGGCGTAAATGAAGGCGCGCTCGATATGATAGTGCACGCCGTCCGCCACCAGCATCGCGCCGACCAGAATGAGGAAGGTGAGCGCCAGCATCTTCACGGTCGGGTGCCGGTTCACGAAACGCGCGACGGGTTCGGCTGCGAACAGCATGATCGCCATCGAGATCACCACCGCCAGGATCATCACTTCGATCATGCCGGGCGCCATCGCCACGGCGGTGAGGACGCTGTCCAGCGAGAACACCATGTCGAGGATGACGATCTGCACGATGATCGCGGCGAAACCGGCCGTCCGCGCCGAGCCGTGATGGGCTTCCTCGCCGCCTTCCATCATCTGATGGATTTCGACGGTGCCCTTGTACAGCAGGAACAGGCCGCCGCCGATCAGGATCACGTCGCGCCATGAAAGGCCGAACGAGCCGATCATCAGGAACGGCTCCTTCAGTTGCTGGATCCAGGTGATCAGCATCAGAAGGCCGATGCGCATGATCAGCGCGAGGGCGAGACCGATCCGCCGCGCCGGCTTCTGCTGCGCCAGCGGCAAGCGCGCCGAAACGATGGACAGGAAGATGACGTTGTCGATGCCGAGGACGATCTCAAGCGCCGTCAGGGACAGAAGCGCGGCCCACGCATTGGGGTCGGACAGGAGTTCCAGCATGGCGTGAGATGTATCCGTCCGCGCGTCCGGCGATCAAGGGCAAACGGACGGATACGGTCGCATTACGACGCGCGCTGCAGGCCGCGAAGGCCTTTCAGCCCGAAATTCACCGTCGCGGCATGTTCTGCGGCGGCGCGTTTCAATTCGGACAGGCGCGCGAAACGGCGCCCGTCCAGGGCGTGAAAGCGGGCGGAACCTGAATAGAAGCGGACGCCTTGCGTGTCGGGGACCGCCAGTCCGGCATCTTCGCCGGCGATTTCGATCAGAACGATGTTGTCGGATGACATGCATGTACTCCTGGGCGCGGGGTCAACGCGCGGCTTTGAATTTCGATCCGTGGAACCGGGCGAAAACGCCCTGGACGTCAAGCGAAGCGACAAGCCATCAGGACGGCGCAGATCGTCACGTTACGGGGCGCGATGGGGGACACCACTCGTCTCCTTCGTCGGCCGACCGCCGGCCGCGTGGCCGGGGGCGCTTAGCTGTTGGTCGCGGCGCAAGCTGAACCGAAAATCCCGCGGCGCGGTCGAAATAGACCGGCGATGTGAAACCAGCATGACAGCGCCCTTGCGATCAACGCGACGATCGTGAAGCGTGGCTGAAGCGCTGCTTGATCTGGTTGCGGCGCAGCAGGAGTTGTCGATGTCGGAAACGATCAGGGTAGAGCGGCCCGAGGCGCATGTCGGGCGGGTGGTGATCGCCAACCCGCCGTCCAACGCGCTGGGCGATGGACCCCGGCCGCAGCTCATCGCCGCATTGCGGGCGTTCGACGCCGATACCGAAATCCGCGCGATCGTTCTCACCGGGGCCGGACGGCTGTTCTGCGCCGGCGACGATATACGCGAGGTCGCGGCGCGCGGGCCGCGCATGGCGGCCAGCCTCGCCGAGTTCCAGACGCTCTACGATCTCGTCGAACGGGTGCGGCCGCCGGTGATCGCGGCCGTGAACGGTCCGGCCTTCGGGGGCGGTCTGGAATTGGCGCTCGCCTGCGATCTGCGCATCGCCGCGGCGTCGGCGCAGTTCTCGGCCTCCAGCGTGAATATGGGGCTGATGGCGAGCGCCCAGCGCCTGCCGCGCCTCATCGGCGAAGCGCGCGCCAAGGCGATGCTGCTCACGGGGCAGCCGGTAGACGCCGCCGCCGCGCTCAGCGCCGGCCTCGTGATGGCGGTGCACGACGACGATGCGCTGCAGGGCGCGGCGCTCGACCTCGCGCGTCACATCGCCAGCCGCGCGCCGCTGTCGGTCGAAACGATCAAGCGCACGATCCGCGGCGACGTCCGGGCCGACGACGTCGCGGCGCTCGTCGCCAGCGCCGATCACCGTGAAGCGTTCACGGCGTTCCTTGAAAAACGTCCGCCGCGCTTCAACCGCCGCTGAACCGCATCAATAGTCGAGGCGGTAGCGCGCGCCGACGCTGGACGATGAGTCCGCGCCGACCTCCGTTTCGACCGACAGATTCTCGTCGATCTGCAACTCCAGCCGTCCGGTCGTTCCGCCCGACGCGCCGCCCTGGCGCAGTTCGAAATAGATGTTGTTCGCCAGATACGCGCCGGCCTTCACCGAGGCGTTCCCGGAATCGTCCAGATCGACGGCCAGCACATCCAGGCCGAAGCGGTCACGCAGACTCCCCAGAACCCCGCCGCGTATATCGCGTCCGCCCGACAGCGCGGCGATCGAGTTGGCGAGTTCGAGGCCCTCGACGGCGGAGAGGCTGGAGACCGAGCGGCCGAACAGCAACCGTGCGAACACTTCATCCTGCGGCGCGGCGGGCGTCGAGGATACGGAAATCTTCGGGTCGCTGGCCCGGCCCGACAGAGTCAGCGAGGCGGTGAAGCCGTCTTCCTCCTGCGTGGCGACGATGTTGATGCGCGGCTCGATGGTCGGACCGCCATCGAATTCGATTTCGCCTTCGGTGATCTGGAAACTGCGCGATCCGAAATCCCAGGTGCCGCGCAGAAGCTCCAGCTTGCCGCTGATGCGCGCATCGGCGGCGTCGCCGAAAATTTTCAGATCGCCGCGCCACAGCGTGTTGAGACCGCGCCCTTCGACCTTGGCAGGCCCCGGAATATTCACGTCGATATCGAGCGAGAGCACCTGCGCCGGCGCGGCGCTCGTCGCCGCCGGTGCGGGCGCGGCGGGCGGCGGCGGCTTGGCGGGATCGATCACATCGACCACGACAAGATCCGACAGGCCGCCATCGGGAATTTCCGCTTCAAGCCCGGTGACGGTCAGCGCCCCCTGAAGCACAGGGCCGGCGGCGCCCGGCGCGAGCTTCAGCGATCCGCCGACCTGCGCCACCAGATCGTCGCGCGTCACGAGCTGCATATTCGTCAGCGTGACGCCGCCCGACGCCGCACCAAGGCCGCCGGTCAGACCAAGCGCCGCATCGATGGCCAGCTGGCCCTTCGCGCCGTCCGTGGCGCTGCCTTTGATCGTCAGCTGCTCGCCGGTCATCTGCACGGCGATGTTCAGCGCCGCCAGCCGCGTGCCCAGCGCTTCGTTCGTGTACGCGCCGTTGGCGATGGTGGCGTTTCCCGAAATCTGAGGGCTGGAAAGCGTCCCGCCGATGGTGGCGTTGATGGTCGCATCGCCGTCCAGCGTGTGGCCGTCGATGTCGCCGAGCCGCCAGATCGGCCCGATCCGGCCCTTCCAGTTCACGCTTCCGGCCAGTTTTGCGTCCGGGGCGGGCGAGGGGAAGCCGCCGTTCGGATCGCGCGCCATCGGGAACGAGATCTCGGCGCGGGCGTCGGGCAGGCCCTGGGCCGTGGCGGTGACGGTGGCGCGGACGACGCCGCCGGACCAGACGCCGGACAGCACCAGATCGGTCGGCGGGGCGCGCCCGGCGGTCAGGCGGGAAATCCGCAGATTGACGTTGGCGCGGCCCGCTCCGCCGTCGAGTTCGGCGTCGCCTTCCAGCAGGCCCTTCACGGTGTCGCGGCCGAGCACTGCGGTCAGCGCTTCGAGATCGACTCTGGCCAGCTTAACGGTGGTTTTCGCGCCGTTGTCGCCGGCGCTGGCGTTCGCGGTGATGGTGCCGGCCGCCTTGCCGCCGGCCGTCACGCGCGCGGTCAGCCCATCGACCGTCACGCCGTTGGCGAAGGCCACCGTGAACGGCCCGGCGGCTTCCACGCTTTCCTTGTTCGTCGCGGCGCGCAGCGCGCTGATGCGCGCCGAAGCGAAATCCGAGACGGTGGCGACGACCCGGTAATCGATGGTGCGGGCATCGGCGGGCAGGCGGCCGGTCAGCGTGACGTCCAGCGTCGAAAGCGGGCCTTTCGCGGCGAGTTTGGCGTCGCCCAGCGCCGTTTTCCCGAACCGGCCCTGCGTCAGGCTCGCGTCGAGGTCGATGGCCGGCGTGTCGCCGCCGATGTCGCCGGAAACTTTAGCGGTCAGGCCGCCGGAAAGATCGAGCCCGGCGAGCGCCCCCAGCCGGTCGAGCCGCGCCGTCTTCAGCGTGGCGGCGACGGCGTAACCCGCGCCTTTCTGCGTGGCGCTGGCGTCGATGGCGGCAGAGGCGATCTCGCCTGCGACCTTCGCGACGAGCCCCTCGCCGAAAGCGTTGGTGATGTCGGCGGTGACGTCGATGGGCGCTTCGCCGTCGCCTTTCAGGGTGAAACGGCCGGTGCCCAGGGCATCGACGCCGCCCTTGAGGGTGACCGTCCTGTAGGCGAGGGGGCCGGAAACGATGCCGGTGCCGGCGGCGTCGATGACGATGGGCTGCGGCGAGCTCGTGTCATAGGCGAGCTTCGCCTGAAGCTGGCCTTTGAGGTCAGGGCGCAGGACCGAGAGGTCGCTGGCCCCCAGATCGAGGGTCGCCCGTGTGGCGGCGTCGGCGATCTCCGCCTCGCCGGTGGCGGTCAGCTTGCCGTCCGCCAGCTGGGCCTGAAGTCCCGTGACCGTCACGGTGCCGGCGCGCAGGGTGACGCGGGCATTGGCCGAGGCGTTCGGCAGCAGCGGGGCGAGCGAGGGATCGGTCGTGCGCACCCGCGAGAGGTCGGCGGCGATCTGGAAATCCGTGGTTTCGTCGTCGCCGTCCTCGACCATCTGCACCGACAGGCCGGCCGGGCCGGAGAGCCCCGCGCTCGCGTCGAGCAGCTTGGCCACGTCGGTCACTTCGACCGCGAAGGTGCAGTTCGGGTTGACGCCGACCGTGGCGATCGCGCCGTCCCGGGCCGAAATCGAGGCCTGCCCGCCGCAGGTCTCGCCGTCGCGGGTCAGTTGCAGGGCGATGGCGGCGTCGCGCAGCCGGTCGTCCGCCGCCAGCAGGGCCGCCACGCGCTGGTCCTTGGCGTTCAGCGACAGCTCGATCTTTTTCAGATCCGCCGTGGCGCGCGCGGTGATCGCCGCCTCGCCCGGCACGCCGTCGCTGCGGTTGAGGTTCAGTTCGGCCGCCCCCCCCGACCTGGTCAGATCGGCCTTGCCGGTGAGGTTCACGGTCATCGCTTCGCCGATCACCGCCTTGTCCAGCGTCACATCGCCGATCAGGCTGCCCAGCGTGATATCGACCGGCAGGTCGGGCCAGGCGAAGGGCTCGTCGGTCTGGTCGGGTGCGGGCTTGTAGGCGGGCTGGCGATAGACCCGGGCCTTCACGAACTCCACCCGGTCGGCGTTCACCGTGCCGGTCAGCAGCGCGAACGGCGACCACGAGAGGACGATCTCGTCGGCCGTCGCCCAGATGCCCGCATCGTCCTTCAGCGCGACGCCCGACAGCACCATACGGTCCCAGCTGCCGGTGAACGAAGCGGAATCGACGCCCGCATCGGTCAGGATCGAGCGGCCATAGTCGAATGCATATTGCCGCGTGAACGGCAGGAACAGCGCCAGCGCCACCAGCGCGACGAACGCGACGACGACGATCGCGGTCCATTTCACGACGCGCCAGCCGAGCGGCGTCCGGCGCTTGCGCGCTGGGGGCGGCGGAGTGGGGGCGGTGGGCGACGTGTCGCTCATCAGAACGCCTGTCCGATGGAGATGTAAATCTGCACGCCGGGTTCGCCCTCGCGCGCGTTGATCGGCATGGCGACGTCGAGACGCACCGGGCCGATGGGCGAATAATAGCGCATGCCAAGGCCCGCGCCGATGAACCAGTCGCCGCCATCGCCGGGCATCGCGCCTTCGAACGCCCCGCCGCCGTCCACGAAGGCGACGGCGCCGAAATCCTCGTTGATGCGCCAGCGCGCCTCGGCGTTGATCTCGACCACCGACGCGCCGCCGATCGGCTCGTCGTTGATATTCACCGGCCCGGCGCGCTTGTAGGAATAGCCGCGGATCGAGCCGCCGCCGCCCGCGAAGAAGCGCTTGGGCAGCGGAATCTGGTCGCGCTCCTCGCCGACGATCGAGCCGAGCCGCATCCGGCCCGCCAGAACGAACTCTTTCTGGCGGTCGAGCGGCAGATAGGCCGAACCCAGCGCTTCCAGAATGATGAAGTTCCTCAGATCGCCGTTATAGCCGACATAGGGTAGGGCGCGCAGCGTCACCCTGTAGCCTTCGGTCGGATCGAGCAGATCGTTGGAATTGTCGAACGCCACCTCGCCGCGCAGACCGATCAGCGCATAATCGCCGCCCTGCGTCAGGCCTTCGTCGCGCACGAACTCGACCGACGCGCCGTACCGGCCGACGATCTTGTCGTAGATGTCGGTCTCCAGCGTGCCGATCAGCGCGGCGTGCTCGTAGATCTGCCCGTCCACGTCCTCATGCGCGACCTCGAAGGTGGCGAGCAGGGTGTGGCCTTCGAAGATCGTATCGTAGCGGCGCAGCGTCACTTCCAGCGCCTGGCGTTGCTGGCCGAGGGTCAGCGCGGTGCGCAGCCGTTCGGCGTCGCCGAAGATATTGCGATGCTCCCACGCCGCCTCGATCGCGAAGCCGTCCTGCATCGACCACTTGATCGCCCCGGACACCGACCGCATCGGCCGCTCGCCGACGGTCAGCCGCACGGTGCGCGCCTGCGCCCTGCCCACCGTGTCGGCGCGCGCCTCGTTGAAGATGCCGGTTTCGAGCAGACGGTCCTCGGCGTCCTTCAGCCGCTTGGGCGTCAGCAATTCGCCGATCTCCAGCGTCGAGATGCGGGCGATGCGCCGTTCGGGAATTTCTTGTTCGCCCTCGATGTCGAAGCCGCCGACGGTGACGATGGCCCCGGCCGTAAGGGTCAGCGTCACGTCCACCTTGCCGGAAGGCCGGTCCAGCACCGCGCGGCGCTCCACCAGATCGCTGTCGTAATAGCCGTCGGCCTTGAGGCGGGCGAGCACGCGGTCGCCCGCCGCCACGATATTGCGCCCCGAAGCCGGCAGGCCGGTCGCGAAGGCGAGAACCGGCGTCGCCGGGCGGGGACCGTCCCAGACGATGTCGAAGCGGCCGATCTTGTAGAGCAGGCCTTGCTCGACGGTGATCGTGACGGTGGCCGAATTGCCGTTATCGACCAGCTGCGGCGTCACCACGCCGTCGTAATAGCCGTAGGCGGCCAGAACCTCCTTGGCGCGGGCGACGTCGCGGTTCAGCCGGGCCTCCAGCACGCCGATCGACGGGACGCCCTGTTCGCGGCGCTTCTCCAGCGTCAGTTCCGCCTGGATGCGGGCCGCGACCTCCTCGTCGGCCGGGCCGGTCACGGTGATCGTATAGGGGATGGTGGGAAGATCCTGCGCGGCCGCGAGGCCGCAGGCGGCGGTCAGCCAGAAAAAGAACGCATACCACCCCCGCATGATCGATCAGACCTTGCGGCCGGGCGCAAAGGCGATCTGCACGGCAGAGAGGGCCGTCGGGGACATGCGAACTCCGGAAATCGGGGCCTAGAAAACGCCCAACAAAAGCCCCGCCACGGCGGCGAGCGCAAGGGAGACGATGAGGACGGTGAACACCTGCCACCCCTTGCGGCCCTGTTTGGCGCGGATTTCCGGGACGACCGGGCCGGAATCCGCCGGGGATTTGGAAGGGGCGGTCATTTCAGCAGCATCCTGCTGACCGCAAGGGCGACCGAAGCGCCCGCAGCCAGCCCGCCCGCAAAGCAAAGAGCGGGAATGACGAAACGTCCGGGCCGGCCCGATTCCGGCTCCAGGCCCCGGGTCGCCGCGCCGGGAATGGCGTAGATGCGCGACCCGCGCCCGGCTGCATAGACCGGCGGGTCGGCAAAGGCGCTGGCGAGGTGAAGGGTGGACATGTGACCTCCGCGAATGACCGCATGCCGATAGAACGCCCCTCCCCGAAGGCCGTTCCGTGACGGATGGGAACTTCATGGAACCCGGTTCCGCCTTCGGCGTTTCACCACCACGTTTCACCGCGTGAACTCTCGTGAAGGAGCTATGTGATGACCACCAGGAAAAGCCTCGCGCTCGCCGCGCTTGTCGCCGTGATGGGCCTTTCGGCCTGCAATACGATCCAGGGCGCGGGCACGGACATCAAGAAGACCGGCAACGCCATCGAAGACACGGCGGAAAAAGCGAAGCCGAAATAAGCGCCCGCTGCTTCAAATCCTGTTCCTGAATGAACGAAAGGCCGCCCCGCAAGGGACGGCCTTTTTGTTTGCCTGGCCGTGGAAAGCCTCAGACGCCGAACAGCTTCGCGGCGCGGCCGTAATCGGCCAGCTTCGTCACGAAGGTCTCCAGATAGGCCTTACGGTCGTTGCGGGTGTCGATGTAGTAGGCGTGCTCCCACACATCGCAGACCAGAAGCGCTTTCTTGCCGTGGACCAGCGGGGTGTCGGCGTCATGAGTGTCGTCGAGCGCCAGCTTGCCGTTGTCGTCGATCAGCCACACCCAGCCCGAGGCGAAATGGCCGGTGCCTTTGGCGACGAAAGCGTCCTTGAATTTGTCGAACGAGCCGAATGCGGCGTCGATCGCTTCGGCGAACGCTCCGGCGGGCTTCTTGAACGAGTCGGTCAGCGAGGCCCAGAAGAAATCGTGATTCCACGACTGCGCGACGTTGTTGAAGAGCTTACCCTGACCGTCGGCCTTCGCGGCTTTCACCAGCGTGTCGAGATCCATCTCGTCATATTTCGTGCCGGCGATCAGCTCGTTCGCCGTTTTCACGTAGGTTGCGTGATGCTTGCCGTAATGGAAGTCGAACGTCTCCTTCGACATCACCGGTTCAAGCGCGTCGCGCGCGAATTTCAACTCTGACTGTTTGATGGCCATGATATCCTCAAGCGTGTGGTTATTCTGAAGACAACGTGCGGGGGGCCGCCGTGTTCCGAGGTGGGGCAAGGATCGGGAACTTCAAGTTCGGATGCGCGTTTGCGGCCGGATCGTCCAGAAGAAAATGCGTGAGGCGTACATGAAGCCCGGCGAAATATCCCTGAAGTCCGCATTGATACTTCTGTCGGTTGCAGAGGCGGCGGTCGGCTATCTGCCGCGTCTGGGGATCGGCGCGCCGATCGCCCAGCGTTCGGCCGTCACGCAGAACGCGCTCACGCCCGAAGGCTACGCTTTCATCATCTGGGGGCTGATCTATCTGGCGCTCTTCGTCTATGCGCTGGTCTTCGCCTGGCGCGGGGAAGCGCGCGCGCCGGCCCTGCGTCTGGCGGTCGCGATGGCGGCGAATACGGCATGGGCGCTGTATGTTCAGACCTTCAGCATCGATGCCGTCTCCGTCGCGATCATCCTGGTCGGCCTTGTCGCCGCACTGATGGCGCTGGGCGGGGCCGCGCAGATGACGGCGCGGGGGATCGAGCGTTTCCTGACGCGCATG
>JAPUEF010000102.1 GCA_027492655.1 Alphaproteobacteria bacterium
GACGCTGACCTTGCGACACCCCGCGGCGGCGCCCTCAGAACCCTGCTTTACCTCTTTGAACGCGACGAAGCCGTGCGCTATCTCCGTTCGGGTTAGCTATTCGGAACACAAAAACATGGCGGATCAGCCGGACTTCAGGGAGGGGCTCCAGCAGGCCCTGAAACGCAACCTCGCCGGCCTTCAGGAGGTCGGGCCGCTGACCCGCCTCTCGGGCGGCGCCAGCCAGGAAACCTGGGCTTTCGACGCCACGGTCGATGGGCAGCAGCGGCGCTACATTCTCCGCCGCGCGCCCGGCGGCGCCTCCTCGGGCGGCACGATGGGCGCCTCGCCGGGTCTGCCCACCGAAGCCAAGGTCATCGAAGCGGCACGCCGCGCCGGCGTCGTCGCCCCCGAAGTCGTCGCCATTCTGGAACCGCAGGACGGCGCGGGCGATGGTTACGTCATGGCCCGTATCGAGGGCGAAACCCTCGCCCGCCGTATCCTGCGCGACGCCGCCTTCGACGCCGTCCGCCCCAGGCTCGCCTTCCAGTGCGGCGAGGCCATGGCCCGCATCCACGCCACCCCGGCCGCTACGCTCCCGGCCCTGCCGACCATCGACGGCGCCGCCCAGCTCCGCCAGTATTACGAGCGCTACAAAGCCTACGACCAGCCCAAGCCTGTCTTCGAGCTTGCCTTCAAGTGGCTCGCTGAAAATCTGAAGCCCTCAACCCAAACCGTTCTGGTGCATGGAGATTTTCGGAACGGCAATATCATGGTTCACCCCGAACAAGGGCTGAACGCTGTTCTCGATTGGGAACTCGTCCATCTCGGCGACCCGGCGGAAGACCTCGGCTGGATCTGCGTAAACTCGTGGCGCTTTGGCGTTTCCGGGCGCACGGCGGGCGGTTTCGGCAGCGTCGAAGACCTGATCGCCGGCTACACGGCGGCCGGCGGCACGGCTTTGACCCCGGCCCAAGTGAAGGTCTGGGAAGTCCTCGGCACGCTCAAATGGGGCATCATGTGCATGTCCATGTACGAGGCGTTCCGCAGCGGTTACGACCGCTCGGTCGAGCGCGCCGCCATCGGCCGCCGCTCCTCCGAAACCGAAATCGACCTCGTAAATCTGCTGATCGGGTGACGCGATGATGGACAAACCGACCCTCGCCGAGATCGTCACCGCCGTGCGCGAATTCATCGAGACCAAGGCCCTTCCCGAACTCCGCGGGCACACCGCCTTCCACGCCCGCGTCGCCGCAAACGCCCTCGCCATCGCCGAACGCGAGATCGCGACCGGCATGCCCGCCGCCGAGCGTGAACGCGCGCGGCTGAAAGCGATGCTCGGCCGCGACGACACGCTGGAAAATCTGAACCGCGCGCTCTGCGCCCGCATCGCTGCGGGCGAGATCACCCTGGAAACGCCCGGCCTCGCCGATCACCTCAAGGCGACGACGCTCGACAAGGTGGCGATCGACCAGCCCGGCTATTCCGGCTTCAAAGCTGCGGCCGCACGCGCAGATCGCGGCGACGGAGTATGAGCGCCCAACCGATCAGCGCCTGAGCCCACGCAAGCGCCGGGTTCAGCCACGCCGGATCGTGCTGCGAGGGATAGAAGAAGGCCGACGCCCCGTCGATCTTCACGAACATGCCGGGCAGGAAGACATACAGCACCGCCAGGATCGCCAGCGCCGCGATGTCCGACTTCTTGCCGACCTGGCCCAGCCCCATCGCCATGAAGACCGCGCAGTCGCGCAGCATGAAGCCCAGCGTCGCGACGACGATGGACGGGCCGGAATAGAGGCCGACCTGCTGGCCCACCTCCCACGGCAACGCGATGATCGTGATCATTCCCAGCGTGAACGCCGCCAGATAGGCATAAATCCACGCCGGCAGCCGCTTCAGCAGCGCGCCGATTTCGGCCTTGCGGAACCGTTCGATCAGCCAGCGATACGCGACGATCTCTTTCGGCTCCACCAGCGCCATCAGATAGACCGTCACCGCGATCGCCGCCGAGGCCTGCACCGCCCGAAGGCCGATCTCGAAGCCCGTCTCGCGCACATAGTCGCGCCACGGATCGAACCCGCCGGCATAGACGATCAGGAACGCCAGGAACGCCAGCCACACCAGCGGCCCGTTCTGCACCTGCAGCTCGGTCCGCATCACCCGGTAATTCCCCAGCAGCGTCCAGAACACGAACGCCACCAGCGACGCCACGTAGAACGTGGAGCTTTCGATCGACAGGCCCCACCAGGGAATTTCCCGGATCGTGAACAGCCGCATGCCCGTGACGAAGCTGTTCAACATCGAATTCGGATCGGCTGTCTGCCACACGCGCCACACCACGCCGGCGGCGATCAGCCCGAACATCTGGTAGAGGAAAACGTCGAACCGCGAATGACTGAGCCGGCGTCTGACCGCCACCAGGCTCGCCAGCAGCGCGACAGCCTGCGACAGCACGCCGATCGTCACGAAATAGAGCGCGTCATAGGCGACCCGCGTGCCGCCCCCCTCCTTCGCCGCCCCGTAGAGCAGCACGGCAAGGCACATCGCGCCGCCCATCCAGGCGAGCATGGTCGAGCCCAGCAACTTGCCCCACACCATCGTCCAGGGCTGGATCGCCGACAGGCGCTGCCCATCCCAGGTCTTCGCCCCGATCTCCTCGACCACAGCCTGCGCTGCGCAGCGCGTGCCCCAGAAGACGAC
>JAPUEF010000103.1 GCA_027492655.1 Alphaproteobacteria bacterium
ACCCAGTTCGCACCGGCCGCGAGGCCGAGATAGAAGCCGTCAGGCGTGTTCGCCGAAGCCGCGCCGATCAGCGCAATGGACGCCGCGCCGGCGAGCATGATGTTCTTGAATTTCATGGAATCCTCTAAAGGCGGCCGCGCTCGGCCGATACATATACAGGCACGTCCCAGACGGCAGGAATGACCCGTCATCTTCGGCGTTCCAACTATCATAATGGGGATCGGGTTCCTATTGCGCCTCCCCTCCGCAAGCGGATGGATCGGCCTTGTTGCGAAATTGTCACGAACGCCCGGCGCGCCAGTCCGGAAGTTGACGCTACGGCGTCTTGCATCACGGCCGAGACTGGGGCCGATTGCCGAACGCGACCGGATTTACAGAAAGATAAAGCTATGATCGCCGCCACCGCCGCCCCGCTGGCCCGCCTGACTCCGGCCTGGACGCTGTTCACGATGGCGCTGGCGATCGCATTGCTGACCGCGTCGTCGTGGATTTCGGTGCCGATGTATCCGGTGCCGATGACGATGCAGACCTTCGCCGTCGCCCTGACCGGCGCATTGTTCGGCTGGCGGCTGGGCGCGCTGACGGTGCTGTTGTGGCTGGCGCAGGCGGCGGCCGGGCTGCCGTGGCTGGCCGGCGGCGCGGGTGGTTTAGCGCCGTTTATGGGGCCGACTGCCGGCTATATCGTCGCCTTCCCGCTCGCCGCGGCTCTGACCGGCTATCTGGCCGAGCGGGGGTGGTGCGGGGGACGTGTCGTTCGGGGTTTCGCCGCGATGCTGGCCGGAAATATGCTGGTGCTGATCGCAGGAGCGGCATGGCTGGGGGCGCTGGCGGGATTCGAGACCGCGCTGGTCGCAGGTTTCCTGCCTTTTCTGCTGGGCGCGGTGCTGAAATCGGCCCTGGGCGCGGCGGCGTTGAAGGCTCTAGATACGGTCAGCCGGCCCGCCGGCTCCTGAGTTTTCAGGGCTGTTTCACGCCCGTATCACGCACAAAAACAACGATCTCCCCCCCGTCCTCACCGCGCAATTCCAGCGTACCGGCGGCTGTAACCACCGCCCGCCGCACTTTACCAAGCGCATCAAAATACGCGGCTTCCTGTGCTGAAACACCGTTGTCGATGCACGCCATCCGGGTCGAGGCGAGCGGCGTGAAGCTGAGCCGGTCGCCCTCCAGAGTCGCGCCGCCGGCGAAATTATTGCATCCGCCCCGCCCCGAAACCCGGCCGGTCGGATCGAAGGCAAGCGTGACCGAGGTGCCCGCGATCACCGGCGTGCCGGCGAGGTCGATCGCGATCCAGGACGAGGGGAAGAGCGTGTCCTTGAGATTCACATTTGTCTCCGGTGCGGGGGTGACGGCGACGGGGGGCGCGACGGCGGCCTGATCGGCGCAAGCCCCCAGCAGCAGCGTGACGGCGAGCGCGGCGCGGATGGTCATCTCGTCTCTCCATAAAGGCTGGCCCCAGCCCTAGCACAGGATCGCGAGTCCGTCAGCCGGGCTGGGTCGGATGGAAGAGGCGACCGCGTTCGGTGATCAGCACGACGATCAGCGCACCGATGCCACAGAGCGAAAAGCCGAGGGTCAGGGGCACGACCGTGCCGTCGAAGCTCTGGCCGATGGCGAAGCCGATGAGCGCGCCGGAAATGGTGGTAACGAAGCCCTGCACCGAAGAGGCGGTGCCGGCGACGTGCCCGAGCGGCTCCATCGCCATCGCGCCAAAATTGGAGCCGACCAGCCCGAAACAGAACATCATCGCGGCATGAAGGGCGATGAAGCTGACGATGGTTTCGTGCCCGGTCCAGGCGACGATGGCATTGGCCCCAGCGAAGAGGATGTAGCCGATGAGGGCGGTGTGCGAGACGCGGCGCGTGCCAAGCCGTTCCACAATCGAGGCGTTGAGATACGAAGACGCGCCCATGAAGACGGCGACCAGAGCGAAAAGCGCGGGGAACAGATCTTCCTGGTCGAAGACATCGACGAAAACCTGCTGTGCCGAGGTGATGAAGCCGAAAAGCCCACCGATAGCGATGGCGGAGGCTAGCATGTAGCCGACGGCCATGCGCTGCGTGAGGGTGATGCGGATTGCGCCGGCGATGGCGGTGAGGCTCAAGGGAAGACGATCGTCAGAATGGAGGGTTTCGGGCAGAAGAAGCGCCGCCCACAGCGCCATAACGCCGCCGAAAATCGCGAAAATCCCGAAGATCCAGGGCCAGGGCGCGACCAGAAGGATCAACTGGCCGATCGACGGCGCGACGATGGGGATGGTGAGGAAGACGATGAAGGTGAGCGACATCACCCGCGCCATGCGCCGCCCGGAATAGCAATCGCGCACGATGGAGATGGTGAGGACGCGGCTGACGGCGGCGCCAACGCCCTGGACGATACGCGCCGCCAGCAGCGCTTCGAAGCTGGTGGCGAAGGCGGCGACCACGCTGGCGAGGACGAACACCGCGAGGCCGAACAACAGCACGGGTTTGCGGCCGTAACGGTCGGAAATCGGACCATAAGCGAGTTGGGCGACGCCGAAACCCAGCAGATAGGCGGTGACGACCCATTGCCGGTCGTTATCCGACGCGACGCCCAGCGCATGCCCGATGGCGGGCAGCGCCGGCAACATCGCGTCGATGGCGAGCGCATTCACCGCCATCAGCAGCGCGATGAGGGTGACAAAGGCGCGGAACCCCATGCCCGGATGCGGGTTGGGGTTTTCGGGAGCGGCGGGGTTCATGCGATCCGATCGATGGCGGTTGGCTTCACATGAGCCTTTGAGCCGGGAAAGCCAAGCAGGAAGGTCGCCGGGCTGTTCCCGATGATGTGCGCGGCGGCGGCCGATGCCCCCGCCGCGCGGAACTTATGCAGCCGTGCGGCTTGCCGCGAGGGCTTCGGCATCCGGCCCGGCGGCATAGTGAAGGCGATCCGTCGTGTCGTTCACCGCGCGCCAGACGGCGTCGGCGACATCGGCCTCGCGCGTGACGAGCGGCGGATTGGCGAAAGCCGCGAGGATGGGCGCGGCGAAAGGCCGGTAAGCCTGCGGAATCGCGTCGTCCATGCTGACATCGGAATTGGCCGTGAAGCGCGTGGTCGGGCCATAGCCGGGTTCCACGAGCCTGGCGCGGACGCCAAACGCCGCGAGTTCGTGCGCCAGCGAGCCGGTGAAACCTTCGATCGCCTGTTTGCTGGCCGTATAGACCGAGGCGAGCGGCATGGCGGCGAGCGTGACGCTGGAGGTGACGTTCACGACGACGCCGGCGCGGCGCTGGCGGAATTGCGGGACGACGGCCTGTGTCATCGCGATGACGCCGAAGGTGTTGGTTTCGAAAATCTCGCGTGTCCTGGCCATGGAGGTCGCCTCGAGCGCGCCGATGGCGCCGATGCCGGCATTGTTGACCAGCGCATCGATGGGGCCGGCGGCGGTGAGGGCCGCTGCGATACTGTCGGCCCGGGTGACATCCAGCTGCAACAGGCGCAGGCGATCGGAAACCGGCAGACCATCGGGGCGCGGGGCGCGCATGGTGGCGAGGACGTGCCAGCCTTCCGCATGGAAGCGGCGGGCGGTTTCCTGGCCGTAGCCGGATGAGGCGCCGGTGATGAGGACGGTGGGCATGAGGGGGCTCCTTTGGGTGGGCATCTATTCAGCCACCCTACGTCACCCATCAGGACGATCTATGTTGCAAAATCCTATTTTCTTTCGCTATCGTCCTGCATGCACGATCCCCTCACGGAAGTCATCTCACTGCTGCGGCCCCGCGCCGTGTTCGCCAAGGGCATTAGCGGGGCCGGGCGCTGGGCGGTGCGGTACAGTGATTTCGGGGCGCCGAGCTTCTGCGCGGTGATCGAAGGCGGGTGCCGCCTGGCGGTGGACGGCGCGGCGCCGATTGAATTGAAGGAAGGCGACTTCGTGCTGCTGCCGGCGACGCCGGGCTTCACGATGTCAGGTTTTGAGGCCGCGCCGCCGCGCTTTATCGACCCGAAACTCGCCCCTGCCCCGACCGAGGAAGTGCGCCATGGCCGGCAGGACGGCCCGCCGGACGTGCGATTGCTCGGCGGTTCGTTCGTCTTCGCGTCACCGGACGCAGCGTTGCTGGTGCGGCTGCTGCCGACGGTGGTGCATGTGAGCGGGGTCAAACGCCTGACCGCGCTGGTGCGGCTGGTGCGTGAAGAGACCGACGCCGATCTGGCGGGGCGCGATCTGGTTCTGGCGCGGCTGGTGGAAGTGTTGCTGATCGAAGCGCTGCGTGCGACGCAGGACGCCCATGCGCCGCCGGGCCTGCTGCGCGGCCTGAGCGACCCGCGGGTGGCGGCGGGCCTGCGCGCCCTGCATGCGGCGCCGGGCCGGAACTGGACCGTGGCGGCGCTGGCGCGCACCGCTTCGCTGTCGCGATCGGCCTTCTACGAGCGCTTCACACGGGCGGTCGGCCTGCCGCCGATGGAGTATCTGCTGAGTTGGCGCATGGCGCTGGCGAAGGATCTGCTGCGTAGCCGCAGCGCTGCGATGGCGACGATCGCCGAACGGGTGGGCTATGGATCGGTGAGCGCGTTCTCCACGGCCTTCGCCCGTCATGTGGGCCAGCCGCCGGGACGGTTTCAGCGACAGGCGGCGTGAAGCCCTTCCGGCTTGCCTGCCCGCCCCTTCGGCCGTGCGATGGAGCGGGCGGCAAAGGCCGTGAGCGGCGCTAGCCGGCGTAGGCGGGGTAGTCGGTGTAGCCTTCGGGGCCGGGGGTGTAGAAGAGATCGGGGTTGGCCTCGGCCAGGGGCCAATCGTTCTTGAGGCGGGCGACGAGATCGGGGTTGCCGATGAAGGGGCGGCCGAAGACGACGGCCTGGAGCAGGCCGCTATCGAGCGCGGCTTCGGCTTTCGCTTTCGTGTAGCCGCCGGCGGCGATGAGATTGCCCTTCACATGCGCGCGGATCGTCTTGGTCAGCGTTTCGACGTCGCCCGCATTGTTGAGCTGGGGCGCGAAGGCATCGGGCAGCATCAGATGAACGTAGGCGAGATCTTTCGTGGCGAGCGCATCCAGGAGCGCCACATGGGTTTCGACCGGGTTCGCATCGGCGATGTCGTTGAACATGTGGCCGGGCGAGATGCGGATGGCGGTGCGGCCCGCGCCGATGGCGGCGGAGATGGCCTCCGCCGTTTCGACCGTGAAGCGAATGCGGTTGGCGACACTGCCGCCATACTCATCGTCACGCTGGTTGGAGTTGGAGGCCAGGAACTGGTTGTGGAGGTAGCCATTCGCGGCGTGGATTTCGACGCCATCAAAGCCGGCCTCGATGGCGAGCTTCGACGCCGCGACGAATTCGTCGACGAGGGCCTTCACCTCGGCGGTTTCGAGGGCCCGGGGCGTCGGGAAATCCTGCATCTGTTTCTGATCGGTCCACATCTGGCCGGCGGGGCGGATGGCCGAGGGCGCGACGGGGGCATCGGGGATAGTGCGGTTCAGCGGATGGGCGATGCGGCCGACATGCATGAGCTGCAGCACGGTCTTCGCGCCCTTGTCGTGGGCGGCATCGTTGATGGCGCGCCAGCCGGCGACCTGCTCTGCGGTGTGGATGCCCGGCGTGCGGGCATAGCCCTGCCCCGCCGCGCTCGGCTGTGTGCCCTCGGCGATGAGGAGGCCGGCGGTGGCGCGTTGTTCGTAGTATTCGCGGGCGATGGATTGCGGCACGCCGTTCACGGTCGCGCGGCTGCGGGTGAGCGGCGCCATGACGACGGCATTCTGCAATTGCAGCGCGCCGAGGCGCACGGGTTCGAACAGTTTGGACATGAAGGCGCATCCCTCGCTCAGCGGTTAGGGCTTTGAGCTAGGGAGCAGGGAGGTAAACTGCAACAGGGGGTGTTGCGATTATCAATGTCGCCGCCCTCGCCAACGACATAACGCAGGAGTTATAATTTGGCGCGTGTGTGATTCTTGAATTTATAACACCCAAGTGATAATGAGCCATGAGCTTCATCAGTACGGGAGCGTGATTACGGACCTGCTCGACGGGGCCACGAAGGAGTTTGCCGCCAAAATCAAGTTCAAGCTGAAGCAGCTGGAGCTTCATGGCCGTAACGCGGCGGTTAACGTGCGACCGCTGGGGGATGGCATCTTCGAGATCAAGACGAAGTACGACAAGGCGCAGCACCGCATCGGGTTCTACTATGACGAGAACAAAATCTACCTCGTTCATCAATGGATTAAGAAGAGCGGTAAGTGCCCAAGCGACATTAGCCTAATAAAAGACCGACGAAAGAAGATTTTATCTGGACAACTCAATGCTCACTTATACCAGTCGCCTTGATCTAGGGATTGCGGAAAGCCTGAAGGATAAGGAATTTCGCAAGAGCTATTTCAAAACAGAGCTAGAGCATTTCGTGCCCGCGCAGGTCAGGGAACTGCGCGATCTGCGCGGCATGACTCAGAGCGATCTAGCAACGACTGCTGCGATGAAGCAGCCGGCTATCGCGAGGTTCGAGAATTCAGACGAGGCCACTTGGAAGGTCGACACTCTTCTTAGATTTGCCGACGCCCTCGACGCGAAGCTGACCATCACGTTCACGCCCGCCGAATATGTGATCGCACATCATGAGCGTGAAGAGATGGAACAGAGACAACGCTCGCCGGTCGTTCTAGCGCTTCGCAACATGCGCTTCGTCCGGCCCACGAACCATCAAATCTCCGAAATAGCCCATACGCAGGAACTGCAGAATGAAACTCAGAGCGATCGAAGAATCCTCGCTGGTCGCCCTCTTCTTACTGGGGCGCAAGGACGCCAAAACCAGCATAGTCGAGATGGCCGTCCAATTGGCCGCGCGCTATCAGTTTCAAAAGGGGCCTCAGCAGCTCTCAGAGCTCACGGCTGACAAGGTTGTTTTCGAGCTTGGTAGCTTTGACGGCGTAACGATCCAAGCGTTCGAAATTTATAACGATGGCATCGTCGTTAAGGCGTTCCACAATTCCGACGTGTTGGATCGGTTTGTCGATGATCTGAAAGCTTGGATCGAGGCTGAGCTCGGCGGGTCGGTCATCGAAACTCATGCCGTCAACAGAATGTACACCAGCCGCCTAATGGTCGAGATGAACGATCATGCGCTGCACATTCTTGATGGGCTGTCTTCAATCAATGAGATGATCACCTCGCATGTCGAGAACGCCACCGGCCAGCGTGCTGAATTTCTGCCATTTGGCTTCATTACAGCCCCCGACGAGTCTCTTATCGCGGGCATGAAACCAATCCCGTTTCGGCTTGAGCGACGGAATGGGCTTGGATTTGCTACGAAGCTTTTCTTTTCGGCTGCACCGCTGAAGACCGATGCGCACATAGAAGTTCTGAACGCCATCGAAAGGCTCTAGCTGCACCCAGACGGCCAGCATCCAGAATTCGCATAGGTAGCTAAGCTCGATAGCCACCCGCCCCGGCCTGCCCTAGTCTCCGCCTCATAAAAATATCTGAGGAAGCTGCCATGAAGATCACCGCCGCCGTTGCCGAGGGCACGGGGAAGCCGTTTCAGTTGAAATCCGTCGAGTTGGGGGCGCCGCGGGCGGACGAGATTCTCGTGCGCGTAGTGGGTGTGGGGGTGTGCCACACCGATATCGTGTTCAAGGAAGGGCAGATGATACCGCCGCCCGTGGTGCTGGGCCATGAGGGCAGCGGGATCGTGGAGGCGGTGGGCGCGGGCGTTACGAAAGTGGCCATCGGCGACCGGGTGGCGATGACGTTCCGGTCGTGCGGGGCGTGCAAGCGCTGCGACGCGGGCGATGCCGCCTACTGTCACACCATGCCGATGCTGAATTATGCCGGGCGGCGGACGGATGGTTCGACCGCGCTGGTGTGCGAAGGCGTGGAGGTGGGGAGCAATTTCTTCGGGCAATCATCCTTCGCCACGCATGCGCTGACCTATGAGCGCAATGTGGTGAAGGTGCCGGACGACATTCCGCTGGAGATCATCGGGCCGCTGGGGTGCGGCATCCAGACGGGCGCGGGCGGCGTGATGCGATCGCTCGCCTGCCCGGCCGGATCGACCTTGCTGGTGACGGGCGGCGGGCCGGTGGGCCTTTCCGCCGTGATGGGCGGCAAAATCCAGGGCTGTTCCACCATCATCCTCGTGGAGCCGCATGCGGCGCGGCGCGAACTGGCCCTGGAGTTCGGCGCGACGCATGCGATCGACCCCAAGGCGGAGAAGGATCTGGCGGCGGCGGTGCGCGCGATTCTGCCCATCGGCGTGGATTACGCCTTCGACACCACCGGCGTGCCGCCGGTTCAGGCCGCCGTGATGGGGGCGCTGGCGCCCAAGGGCGTGTTCGGGATCGTCGGCGTCGCGCCGCCGGGAACGCCTTTGCCCGGCGAGGTGAACACCGCCATGACGTTCGGCCACACGGTGAAGGGCATTATCGAGGGCGACAGCGACCCCGACACTTTCCTGCCCGAGCTGATGCAGCATTGGCGCGAGGGGCGCTTGCCGTTCGACCGGATGATCAAGACCTATCCCTTCGAGCAGATCAACGAGGCCATCGCGGCCCAGCATCACGGCGACTGCATCAAGGTCGTGCTGGTGATGGACTGAACGCGCGCCCATATTCGCAACACAATAAACACCCGAGGAAACACGCCATGCAGTTCGACCGCGATTACACGATGACCATCGACGGCAAGCCGGTTTCGGCAGCCAGAACCATGCCGGTGGTGAACCCCGCGACCGGCGAGGCCTTCGCCGAAGCGCCCGACGCCGGCAAGGCGGAGCTGGATGCGGCGGTGGAATCCGCCCGCGCCGCGTTCAAAAGCTGGAAGGCGCGGCCGATCAGCGAGCGTCAGGCGCTGGTGAAGAAGGCCGGCGACATTCTGCTGGCCAACGCGGAGGCGCTGGGCCGTCTGTTCACCAAGGAGCAGGGCCGGCCCGTCGATGCGGCGACGCAGGAAATTCAGGGCGCGGGCGCGTGGCTGCACGCCGTTTCCACCATGACGCCGCCGGTGCATGTGAGCGAAGATTCGCCCACGCAATATATCGAGACGCGCTATGTGCCGCTGGGCGTGATCTGCGCCATCGCGCCGTGGAATTTCCCGGTGACGCTGGCGATGTGGAAGGTGGCCCCGGCGCTGGTGGCCGGGAATACGATGGTGCTGAAGCCCTCGCCCTTCACGCCGCTGTGCACGTTGAAGATCGGCGAGTTGTTCCGCGACGTGTTTCCGCCGGGCGTGCTGAACATCATCACCGGCGGCGACGAGCTTGGCCCCATGATGACGGCGCATCCGGGCTTCGACAAAATCTCGTTCACGGGTTCGACCGCGACGGGCAAGCGGGTGATGGAGAGCGCGTCGAAAGACCTGAAGCGCGTGACGCTGGAGCTGGGCGGCAACGACGCCGCCATCGTGATGCCGGACGTGAATCTGGACGAGGTGGCGCAGAAGATTTTCTTCGGCGCATTCTTCAACACCGCGCAGATCTGCGTGGCGACCAAGCGGCTGTATGTGCACGAGGCCGTCTATGACGGCTTGCGCGATCGCCTCGCCGGGATCGCCAAGGCTGTGAAGATGGGCGACGGCGCGGAGCAAGGCACCGTGCTGGGGCCGATCCAGAACAAGCGGCAATACGAGCGCGTGCTGGATTTGCTTGAGGACGCGAAGAAGAACGAGCTGACGCTGATTCAAGGGGCGGCCCCTGAAGGCGGCGGGTTCTTCATTCCCGTGACCATCGTGGACAATCCGCCGGAGGATTCGCGCGTGGTGCAGGAAGAGGCGTTCGGGCCGATTTTGCCGATGCTGAAGTTCAAGGAGGTCGATGAGGTGATCGACCGCGCGAACGCCAGCGATTACGGCCTGGCTGGGGCGGTGTGGTCGAAGGACGTGGATAAGGCGGTGGAGATCGCGCACCGGATGGAGACCGGCACGGTGTGGATCAACCAGAACCTGAACCTGCGCCCCGATACCGCGTTCGCGGGCCGGAAGAATTCCGGCTTCGGCGTCGAGAACGGGATGGAAGGCCTGCTGGAATATATGGCCCCGCAGGCCGTGTATGTGGCGCGCGGCTGATTCCGACTGAGCGCCTGGAAACGCCGGCGGGCCGCTCCCGCCGGCGTTTTCGTTTGCGCATCGCTCAGGCGACGAAGGGGAAGGGCGAGAGCGACTTGCTGGTCTCGTCGATATGCAGCGTGCGGTTGATCGGCTGCGCGGCGCGCTGGGGACAGGCCGGGCGCTCGCAGATGCGGCAGGAGGGGCCGATCTCGACGGCGAGGGGCGACGCGATGTTGAGGCCCCGCGCATAGACCAGCTTGTTCGCGAATTTCAGATCGCAGCCAAGGCCGATGACGAGTTCGTCTTCCTGCCCCGACTGCAGGCCGGAGATGCGGCGCACGGTGCGCGACAGGGTGAAGTAGCGCTCGCCATCGGGGGTTTCGATGACCTGGGTGACGATGCGGCTGGGCGTCTTGAAGCTGTCGTGGACGTTCCAGCGCGGGCAGGTGCCGCCGAAGCGCGAGAAGGGAAAAGCGCCGGCGGCGAAACGCTTGGAGATGTTGCCGGCGGCGTCCATGCGGACCATGAAGAACGGCACGCCGCGCGCGCCCGAACGTCCGAGCGTCGTGAGGCGCTGGGCGGCCTGCTCGAAGCTGATGCCGAAGCGGGGACGGACACGCTCGATGTCGTAGCCGGTGTCTTCCAGCGCCGCGAGAAAGGGCGCGTAGGGCATGAGGATCGCCGCCGCGAGGTAATTGGCGAGGAAGACGCGCAGAAGCTGGCGCGTGGTGCGGTCGGGGGCTTTCAGGCGGTCGGCCAGCGCGGCGATGTCGGCGGCGCATTCCAGAAGGCCGAGCTGGTAAGCCATCGAGAAGATGCGGCTGGCGGGGGCCAGCGTCTCCGACAGCATCAGCCGCTTGCGGTGGTGATCGTAACGGCGGAGCGCGCCGCTCATCACCTCGACCGGCATGATGCGGGTCTGGATGTTGTGGCGGGCCAGCAGTCGTTCGCGCACGGCGGGGCCAAGATCCTGCGGATCGGATTTGAGATCGGCGAGCAGCTTTTCGGCGCAGGCTTCCAGCTCGGCGAAGTGATTGCGCTGGGCGCCGACGACATCGCGGACCCATTCGGTCGGCTGCACTTCGGGGCTGCTGCCCTGGCCTGCGCCTTCGACGCGGTCGAAGGCCCCCAGATCGATCAGGCGGCCGCGATCGAGATAAGCGCGGTAGAGGCGGATGATCGCCTCGGTCACGGTGGGCGACATCTCGGCGATTTCCGTCGCCTCGTGCCGGCCGATGCCCAGATCGGCGAACATACGGTCGCCCAGCACCTCTTCCAGGCTGACGCCGCCGCCCGGATCGTCGGCGCTGAGGCTGCGCAGGTCGAGATCGTAGGCCTCGGCCAGACGCAGCAGCATCTGGGCGGTGACGGGGCGCTGGTTGCGCTCCAGCAGGTTCAGATAGCTGGGCGACACGCCGAGATCCGCCGCCATGCGGGTCTGGGTGAGGCTGAGATCGCGCCGGAGACGCTTCAGCCGACCGCCGAGAAAGAGCTTTTTGTCCGAGACCGCCATTTTGTCACTTTGTCACGATTTTACATTTTTCACAATTCCGATTGTGACAAATCAGCTTCATTAGAGTCGCGCCCGCCCGGGCCGTTCCCTTAGCTCTCCGCCACGCATTCCTTGGAGAGCTCCATGACCCGCCGCCAGACCTATGCCGAACACCGCGATGCGCTGCTGCGCCGCTATCCCGACGGCGTGACGCCCGGCGGCATCGCGATCGACGACATCATCCAGCTGAAGCTGCAGAACACGTTCTCGACCCATCTGGACATCGCCCGCGCGATGGCCGGGGTGATGCGCGCCGACATGGCGGAATATGACCGCGACAGCTCGAAATTCACCCAGTCGCTGGGCTGCTGGTCGGGCTTCCACGCCCAGCAGATGATCAAGTCGGTGAAGCGCCTGCGCGGCACCACCAAGGGCGCCTATGTCTATCTGTCGGGCTGGATGGTGGCGGGCCTGCGCAATCGCTGGGGCCACCTGCCCGACCAGTCGATGCACGAGAAAACCGCCGTCGCGGACCTGATCGAGGAAATCTACGTCTCGCTGCGCCAGGCCGACGAGGTGGCGATCAACGATCTGTTCAAGACGCTGCGCGCGGCCCGCAAGGCCGGCGACGCGGTGGGCGAGCAGGCGGCGATCAAGGCGATCGACAATTTCGAAACCCATGTCGTGCCGATCATCGCCGACATCGACGCGGGCTTCGGCAACGAGAACGCGACCTATCTGCTGGCCAAGGAGCTGATCAAGGCGGGCGCGTGCTGCCTGCAGATCGAGAACCAGGTGTCGGACGCCAAACAGTGCGGCCACCAGGACGGCAAGGTGACGGTGCCGCGCGAGGACTTCATCGAGAAGCTGCGCGCCTGCCGTCTGGCCTTTGAGGAGCTGGGCGTCGATGACGGCGTGATCGTCGCGCGCACCGACAGCCTGGGCGCGGGCCTGACGCAGAAGGTGCCGGTCAGCCAGGGCCCCGGCGATCTGGCGTCGGACTATATCAAGTGGCTGAAGGTCGAGCCGGTGACGGCCGAGAGCCCGCTGCGCGACGGCGAGCTGGCGCTCTATCAGAACGGGAATTTCGTGAAGCCGGTGCGGATGCCGAACGGCCTCTTCGCCTTCCAGGACGGCACCGGCCGCGCCCGCGTGATCGAGGACTGCATCGCCTCGCTGACCCAGGGCGGCGCCGACCTTCTGTGGATCGAGACCGATACGCCGAACGTCGCCGAGATCGGCTCGATGGTCGATGACATCCGCAAGGTCGTGCCCAACGCCAAGCTGACCTACAACAACTCGCCTTCGTTCAACTGGACGCTGAACCTGCGCAAGCAGGTGGTCGCGGAATGGGTGGCGGCCGGCAAGCTCGCCAAGGATGCCTATCCCGACGGCGCCGGCCTGATGTCGGCGGATCTGGACAATTCGGAACTCGGCCTTGAGGCCGATGCCCGTCTCGCCAGCTTCCAGGCCGATATCGCGGCGCGCGGCGTGTTCCACAACCTGATCACGCTGCCGACCTTCCACCTGACGGCCAAGAGCATGGACGAGCTGTCGCGCGGCTATTTCGGCGCCGACCGCATGAAGGCCTATGTCAACACCGTGCAGCGCGAGGAGATCCGCCGCGGCATCTCGGCCGTGAAGCACCAGCACGAGGTCGGTTCGGATCTCGGCGACAGCTTCAAGGAAATGGTCGCCGGCGAGCGCGCGCTGAAGGCGGGCGGCCACGCCAACACGATGAACCAGTTCGCAGCCGAATAACGAAGAGGAGTCCTGTCATGTCAGCACCCGCTTTCGCTCCTGCCCCGATGCCCGCCGCCGCCGACAACCCGACGCCGCGGGCGATCATCCGCGTCGCGGAAGCGGCCCATCGCCTCAACGAGGCGGTGCGCCGCGCCACCGAGGACGGCTATTCGATCGAGCTGATCCGCGTGTCGCGCATCCATGACGGCGCCGGCAACTGGGGCGACCAGGTCGTCCCGTCGGTCCGCGAAAAGAAGTAAGCCGCCTTCAAAGGATGCCGGCCGCGCCAGCCGCGCCGGCATCTTCTTCGTTTCCAGTCAGATGAGCAGCACAGCCATGACCCTGAATCCGCCCGCAAATATCCGCATCACGGGACCGGTCAATGGCCGCGCCGCCGAAATCCTGACAAACGAGGCGCTGGCTTTCGTCGCAGCGCTTCACCGCGAATTCGACGCGCGCCGCCGCGACTTGCTGGCGGCGCGGGCGACGCGGCAGGCCCGCTTCGATGCGGGCGCGCTGCCCGATTTCCTGCCCGAGACCGCCGCTATCCGCAGCGGCGACTGGACCGTCGCGCCGATCCCCGCCGATCTTCAGGATCGCCGCGTCGAGATCACCGGCCCGGTCGATCGCAAGATGATCATCAATGCGCTGAACTGCGGCGCGAAGGTGTTCATGGCCGATTTCGAGGACGCGACATCGCCGACCTGGGCGAACGTCATCGAGGGTCAGGTCAATCTGAAGGATCGCTGGAACGGCGCGCTGACCCACACCGACGCGAAGTCGGGCAAGTCGTATGCGCTGGGGGCGACGCCGGCGGTGCTGATCATCCGGCCGCGCGGCTGGCATCTGCCCGAGCGCCATGTCGAGATCGACGGACGGCCGATGAGCGGCGCGCTGTTCGATTTCGGGCTCTATCTCTTCCACAACGCCAAAGCGGCGCTGGCCAAAGGATCGGGGCCGTATTTCTATCTGCCCAAGCTGGAAAGCCATCTGGAAGCGCGGCTGTGGAACGACGTGTTCGTTTTCGCGCAGAAAGCGCTGGGCATCGCCAACGGCACGATCAAGGCGACGGTTCTGATCGAGACCATTCCCGCCGCGTTCGAGATGGACGAGATCATCTATGAACTGCGCGATCACATGGCGGGGCTGAATTGCGGCCGCTGGGATTACATCTTCTCGCTCATCAAGCGGCTGGGCCGCCAGCCCGCCTTCCTGACGCCCAATCGCGGCGCGATGGTGATGGGCAAGGCGTTCCTGGGCGCGTATTCGCTGAAGCTGATCCAGACCTGCCACCGCCGCGGCGCATTCGCGATGGGCGGCATGGCGGCGCAGATTCCCATCAAGAACGATCCCGCCGCCAACGACGCCGCCTTCGCCAAGGTGCGCGCCGACAAGGAGCGCGAGGCGAGCGCCGGGCATGACGGCACCTGGGTGGCGCACCCCGATCTGGTGCCGGTGGCGATGGAAGTGTTCGACCGGCTGATGCCGACGCCGAACCAGCTGGACCGCGCGCTGGCCGATCTGCAGGTGTCGCAGGCCGATCTCCTGCAGGTGCATGAGGGGCCGCGCACCGAAGAGGGCGTGCGCGAGAATATCCGCGTCGGCATCCGCTATACCCAGGCCTGGCTGGAAGGCCGCGGCGCGGTGCCGCTGTATAATCTGATGGAAGACGCCGCGACGGCGGAAATCTCGCGCACCCAGCTATGGCAGTGGGTAAAGCTGGGCGCATCGCTGGATGACGGGCGCATCGTTTCGGCGGGCCTGTTCGATGCGCTGATGCGCGACGAGATGGCGGCGCTGAACCGCGACTATTTCTCCGACAGTCTGGCCGATGCGGCGCGGCTGTTCGCGGAAATGGTGCTGGCCGACGAGCTGGTCGAGTTCCTGACCCTGCCCGCCTATGACCTCGTCACCGGCGCGGAAGCCGGGCCGCAGCCGAAAGTCGCGGCGGAATAGCGCTCGTTTGCGCGGGAGGCCGTTCATTCGGCCTTCACATGCGCGAGGCCATGTCGTGTCGATCGGAAGTTAAGGAGATCGGACATGACGCGGACGATGATTCATGCGGCGGCGGCCGCGCTGGCGATGGCATGGCTGTCCGCCCTGCCGGCGCAGGCGAGCATGACGGTGGCGGAGACCGTCAATCTGCGCCCGGATATCGCGAAGAGCATGTGCCTTGAATTCGCGCCGGGCGCCCGGCTGGCGGCATGCGATGGATCCGCACGGCAGAAGATCACCCTGAGCCGCCGCGATACCGCCGCCGCAGAGCCGATCATGCGGGTGGGCAGCCAGTGCATCGAGGCCGGCGCCGAGGGGCAGGCGCTGTTCCTGACATCGTGCCGTCCGGTGAAGACGCAGACCTGGAGCTATACGAAAAGCGGGCAGATCAAGAACGGGAACGGGCTGTGCGTGGATGTCGAGCGCGCCGCGACGACGGCCGGCACGCCGGTGCTCGCCTATCGCTGCACCAGCCAGCCGAACCAGCGCTGGGCCAAGTATGACCCCGCAGAGGCGGTGGCCGCGAACGCCGACGTCGTCCAGGCGACGCTGCGGCCGGAGATCGCACAAAACAAATGCCTGGACCTGACATCGGATGGCAGGCTGGTCGTGTGGTCCTGCCATGGCGGCAAGAACCAGACATTCGCCTTCGCGAACAAGGGCTCGGGCCGGATCATGGTCGACGGCAAATGTCTGGTCGCGCCGAAAGGCGGCAACGGCCCGATTCGCGGCGTCGCCTGCGACACCAAAACGCCGGAGCAGTTCTGGACCATCAGCCGGTCCGGAGCCATCCAGAACCGCAATGGCCGGTGCGTGGACGTTTCGGGTAGCCAGACGGTGGACGGAACGGAAATCCTGAGCTGGAAATGCACCTCTAACCGCAACCAGAAGTTCCGCATTCGCTGAACGTGTCACTGACGGGCGCGCCTGCCATGCCAAGCGGGCGCATTCGCGCTTCGCGCGGATCGCGTCCGAATTTCTCCCGGCTCCGCGCCATGCTATGGGGCGGTTTCATCGTCGGGCGTTGAGGGAGCTTCGGATTCGGCATGGCGAATGGCGCAAGATTTGCCGCCCTGGCGGCGGCGTTGGTGCTGGCCGGGTGCGCCGGGATTTCAAAACCGGCGCAGCCTCAGGGCCTGAGGCTGGCGTCGTGGAATCTGGAGCATCTGGCCGAGGCGGACGGCACGGGTTGCCGCCCGCGCAGTGAGGCCGACTATGCCACGCTGCGGTCCTATGCCGCGAAGCTGAACGCGGACGTGATCGCCTTTCAGGAGGTGGAGACCGCCGCCGCCGCGAAGCGCGTGTTCGATCCGGCGACATACGACATCGTCATCTCCGACCAGCCTTATCCGCCGTTCAAGGAGACCTGCGGCAAGGACAGCGCCGAGCCGATCCGCCCGCAGCGCAACGGCTTCGCCATCCGCAAGGGGATCGCCTTCACGGTGAACCCGCCGGTGACGGCGCTGGATGTGGAGCGCAAAGGCGGCCGCCCGGTGCGCTGGGGCGTCGATGTGACGCTGGAAGGCAGCCACGCGCTGCGTCTTCTCAGCGTGCATCTGAAGTCGGGCTGTTCGGCCGGGTTCAAGGCGGATGACGAGGACTGCCCGCTGCTGATGGAGCAGGTGCCTGTCGTCAAAAGCTGGATCGACGCGCGCAAAGCGGCAGGCGAAAGCTTCGCGATCCTCGGCGATTTCAACCGCCGTTTGAAAGGCGACGACAAGGAAGTGTGGCAGGCCTGGAATGCCGGCGGCGATCTGCATATCGCGGCGCTGGACGGCGATGGCGGCCCCCGCGCCCCGGGCTGCAACGGCGGACGCTACAAGGCGTTCATCGACCAGATCGTGCTGTCGGGGCCTGCCTTCAACCGCTGGGACAAGGCCTCGTTCGGCGAGCTGGTCTATGATGAGCGCGGCGATGCGATGCCGTCGGACCATTGCCCGATCGCGGTGACGATAGACGCGCCGTAAAAGGCGCTTTCAGGGAGAAAATGGCGCACCCGACAGGATTCGAACCTGTGACCTCTGCCTTCGGAGGGCAGCACTCTATCCAGCTGAGCTACGGGTGCTAACTGCGTGAGGCTTTAAACGAAACGGCGCTGGGGGGCAAACGCCCTCAGCGCCGTTTTCGTAAGGTGTCTGGCCGTCAGGCGGCGATGCGGTCGGCGGGCGCGGCGGCGTTGGCCGGGGCGGCCCTGGTGAACTGCATCACGCCGTCGTCCACCGCGCCGTGGCGCAGGGCCTTCAGATCCTTCTTGTAGTTCTGGTGCTGCTTCCAGGGATCCTGATCGGACTGCTTCGGGAAGAGATGGACCGAGCGCTGGACGTAGCCCGACGAGAAATCCAGCCAGTTGTCGCTGGGCTTGTCGCCGGGGCGGCGGCGCGGCGTGCACTGGGTCGTGCCGGTCGCCTTCATGTGGTTCAGCAGCCGCGTGACATAGAGGCAGGTGAGATCGGCCTTCAGAGTCCACGAGGCGTTCGTATAGCCGAAGGATGAGGCGAGATTCGGCACATCCGAATACATCATGCCCTTGTAGGCGAGCGTATCGGCGAAGTTCACGGCCCGGCCGTCGACGTCGAAGGTCGCGCCGCCGAGGACTTCCAGATTGAGGCCGGTGGCGGTGACGATGATGTCGGCATCCAGATGCTTGCCGGATTTCAGCACGATGCCGGTCTCGTCGAAGCGTTCGATGTGGTCGGTCTCGACGCTGGCCTTGCCGGATTTGATGGCCGTGAAGAGATCGGCATCCGGCACGAGGCAGAGGCGCTGGTCCCACGGGTTGTAGGTGGGGGTGAAGTGCTTCGCGACGTCATAGTCGGGGCCGAGCGCTTCGCGCACCATCCCGACGAGACGCTCCTTCACCTTTGCGGGCTTCTTGCGCGCCATGTTGAAGAAGAACGAGCCGAGCGTGACGTTCTTCCAGCGCGTGATGCCGTAAGCCATTTTCGAGGGCAGCCAGCGGCGCAGGCGGTTGGCCATCGCGTCTTCGGCCGGGCGCGAGACGACATAGGTCGGCGAGCGCTGAAGCATGGTGACGTGGCTGGCCTTTTTCGACATTTCGGGAACCAGCGTCATCGCGGTCGCGCCCGAGCCGATGACGACCACGCGCTTGCCCGAATAGTCGAGGCTTTCGGGCCATTGCTGGGGATGGACGATGGCGCCCTTGAAGCTGTCGGCGCCTTCAAAGTGCGGCTTGTAGCCGGACTTGTAGGAGTAATAGCCCGAGCACATGAAGAGGAAATTGCAGGTGAAGGTGACGGGCTGGCCGTCATGTTCGGCCTGCACCGTCCAGGTGGAATTCGCGCTGTTCCAGCTGGCGTGCTTCACCATGTGGTTGAAGCGGATCTTGTCGGTGATGCCGTACTCGGCGGCCGCTTCCTTCACATAGGAGAGGATCGAGGGGCCGTCGGCGATGGCTTTCGCCTGCTTCCACGGTTTGAAGTCGTAGCCCAGCGTGTACATGTCGCTGTCGGAGCGGATGCCGGGATAGCGGAACAGATCCCAGGTGCCGCCGATGGACGAGCGGCCTTCCAGGATGAGGAAGGAGCGATCCGGTGATTTCTGGCGGAGATGGACGCCCGCGCCGATGCCCGAAAGGCCGGCGCCCACAATGATCACATCGACATGGCTGACGGACATGCGCCGGCGCTCCTGTTGCTTCCCAAGATCATGCGACCGCTCTTGGGGCGGCTCGCTTCAAGTTCTGACAAATTGTCATATCAGTAAAGGGTTGTCCAGTACCTCCTGAGTCCAGCCGATTCCGGCGGGATCGGCGTGTCGGAAAGCCTTGCGATTGCGCGGGCGGCGCAGCATGGTCCGCCCAATCCTGTGAGCCATTCGCCATGACCGACACCATCCTCGATTCCGCCGCGTCCGTGACGCAATCGCCCGAAATCATCCACGTGACCGACCACCGGATCGCCTGTGACGGCGGAAACGGAGCGCTGGGCCATCCGCGCGTGTTTCTGGAGATGGGCGAAGCCGGCGAAGTGACCTGTCCGTATTGCGACCGGCTGTTCGTGCTGGACGACCACTAGTCTCCCAGGCGCGCGGCCCTGACGGCGAGCGCGGCTAAAGGCTGACGCCCTCGCTGGGGTCGATGATCAGCGGCTGGGGCGGCGGCACCTGCGCGACGCGCGGGTTGTCGATGTAGAAGCGGCGCACCCGGTAATAGACGAAGGCGGCGCCGGGGAGCGCCAGCAGGACGCCGCTCCACAAAGGTGCGCCGAGCGCCACCATGCCCGCCGCGAGCCCGAGACCCAGCGTGCCGCCGATATCCCAGCCGCCCTCCGCCGCGACATAGAAGCGGAACGTGCAGGGCGCGCGGCGGCCGAGCGTGTAAACCGCCGTCATCACCGAGGGGATGTAGAGACATCCCGCGAGCGCGCCGAGCGCATTGGCGGCGATGGCGAGAGTGGGGTCGCCCGAGGCAAGCGCACGGATGGCCGCGACGGTGGCGAGCGCGCCGACGCCGATGCGGAGCGCGCGGCGGCCGTGGCCGGCATCGATATAGCTGCCGAGCGTGACGCCCGCCGCCGCGCCGACAAGGGCAGCCAGCGCCAGCGCGCCGCCGAACGCCATGAGATCGGCCCCGAGCGCGGTGAAGAGCACGATCTGCCAGGCGAAGTGATAGCCGGCGGCGGTGAAGCCATCGCCGAGAAAGATGAGCGCGCCGGGCATCGAGGCCCTGAACGTGCCGGGCGGGGCCTTGGGCACGACGGGGACATTGGGCGTCCAGGCCAGCGGGATGGCGGAGAGGGCGACGACCAATGCGGTGACGCCGAAGGCGACGCGCGGACCGTAGGCTTCCAGCATCCAGCCCGCCGCGAGCGGGGCGACGATACCGATCAGCGCGACGATGGCCTCGCGTGTGCCGACATGCTTGCCGCGATTGTCGTCGTCGCCGACCGAGGCGAAATAGGCGTGATAGCTGGACCAGTAGACCGTGTCGCCGAGCGCGCCGAGGAGGCAGAAGCCGAGCAGCACCGCGCCGACCTCGTGCACCTCGGCCAGCACCGGGTATTGCAGCGCGGAGAGGATGGAGCCGGCGACCAGAAGCTGGCGGAGGCCGTAACGAACCGCGAAGCCGATGGCGATGGGGCGCAGCACGAAGCGGGCCGCGAGGATCAGCGCGACGGCGCCCAGAACCAGCGGCGGCTTGATGCCGTTCTTCAGCAGGAAGGCAGAGACGAAGGCCGCGCCGCCGCCCATGGCGACGGAGTGAATGGCATAGTGAAGATTGACGAGGTTGATCGTCCTGTTGGCGAGAAAGGCCATATCGGGGAACCTGAGGCGGGATTTTCAGCGCATGCGTGAGGAACGGCCGCCCTTGCGGCCGCAGGAGACGCCGGACGGCGTCTCGGATCAGTTGGAATTCAGCTCACGCAAGGCGGCACCTCAGCCTGGATGGCGGCACGCTAATCCTCGCCACGGCGAAGTCCAGCGGCGTCAAGGCCACAGCGGCGGTTGATTTTAGGGGGGCGGAGAGGCTTGATCCGCCCCATGTCCACGCCCGTAAAGCCCAAGGCCGCCGCCCCGTTCTCGAAGGGCGATCACCTCTATCTGATCGACGCCTCGGGCTACATCTTCCGCGCCTATCACGCGCTGCCGCCCCTGACGCGAAAGTCGGACGGGCTGCCGGTGGGAGCGGTCAGCGGCT
>JAPUEF010000104.1 GCA_027492655.1 Alphaproteobacteria bacterium
CGCGCCCTCTGCCGCGCCGACGCCGGAACCGACGTCTGAGCCAACCCCGGAGCCGACGACGACGCCTGAGCCGTCTGTCGCGCCCACGCCATCGGCCGCGCCGCAGCCGAGCCCGACTCCGGCGACCCCGTCGCCCACGCCCGGCGTTACGCCGACGCCGGAGCCATCGCCGGCTCCCACGCCGACACCCGCCCCGGCCACCACGACGGCGTCGAATGTCGATCCGGCGCTCGCCGCCGCCTTCGCGGCGGTCGAGTGCAGCCTCGTGCGCGTCGATGCCGATGCCTCCGGTGCGGTCACGGTCGGCGGCGTCTGGGGTCAGTCCGACAAGATCAAGGCGGTCGCCACGCCGCCGAAAGCCGTCGCGGGGGCGCCGCCGCCTCCGGCGATGCCGGCGATCAAGATCGCGGGCGACGCGGTTTCGTCTGCCTATTGCGGGACGCTCGATGCGCTGAAGCCCGCATTCGCACCGGGCGCGCCGCGAGCGATCGGCGCGGCGTCCGCCGTCGCCGCCGGCAAATCCGACACCGTCATCCAGACCGATGCGGCCTATCCGCATCTGACGCTGTTCGCCGCCGATCCCGGCGGGCGCGTTCTGCCCGTCCTCGATTTCGGCGATCCGGCGGCGGTGGCGGCGCGTATCGCGAAGGGCGATCTGTTCGATGACGGCGGCGGCCGTTTCCGTTTCGTCTGGCCGCGTTATTCGCCGGCCTCAAGCCCGCCGGCCCTGCTGCTGATCGCTGTGATGAGCCCGCAGCCCCTGCCGGTGAACGGCGCGATGACGGCCAAGGCCTTCAAGGATATGCTGGCCGCCGCCGGCGCGGTTCGCACCGACGCTACGGCTTATCGGCAGGCTCCCTAGCCGCCGATCAGCGTCGAGGCGAGGCCGAGATTGATGAACCCGCCATGCCCGGCAGGGTCCAGCACTTTGGCGGTCGGCAGACCGCCGACCAGCAGACCAGGCGTCGCCTTGGTCAGCGGCACGCCCGGCGGGGCGCAGAAGCAGAGATCCGTCACCCGGGCTACCGGCAAGCCGCCGAAGAGCGCCGTCGATTGATTGATCGAACCGATGACGCCCGGACCGCACACCGGGCAGGTGATCATGTCGGTGATGCGCGCCGATGGCAGGGTCATGCGGCCTCCTTCAAAGATGCCGGGTGAAGGCGTCGCGCAGCTCGTCCTCGATCAGCTCGTCGAGCTTCACGCCGTTGTCTTCCATCAGCCGCGCATGCTCGCGTTCCAGCTCGTCCCACCATGCCGCCTTGCGCGCGCCGGGGATGATGCCGCCCATCACGCCGCCGCTGTCGCGCGCCTTCAGCGCGGTCGGCGAAAGCCGCTCGACGATCGAGCGGACGGCCTCGTTCATCGCGGTGAGAAGGCGTTCCTCGTGCCGCCGGATGTCATCGAAGGAGCGCTGCGCGGCGGAAGGGCCGGGCAGGTCGCCGATGCGCGGTTGCATCAGCCGCAGGATCGCCTCGTCAGCGTCGGCCGCGAATTTGAAGATATTGTTGTCGGCCAGACGAACCGTGGTGCGCTCGATGCCCAGAACCTGCTTCATCTCGCTTTGACGCTTCAGCAAGTCGTAGAGACCGGCGACCAGAACGCGCAGCGTGATGCCGGCCTGCTCCAGCGCCGCCGGATCCTTGGCCTGCGATGTATCGCCGGGTACCGCCGCTCCGCGTAAAAACGCCGACAGCGCCCGCCCTGCATCGTGGACCGCCGAGGTATCATAGCTGACCGTCGGCTGCTGCTGCGGTGGCGGCGCAAAAGCGCGAGGCGGCGGAGTGGCGGGCTGAACGGGCGCGGGTGGCTCTTCATCCCAGCCCCAGGTTTCCGCCGCCGGCGCGTCCGTGACCCGCGCGGCGCGGAAGCCGGCGTCGAGACCGCCATCGCCATAGCCCATGGGCGTGCGCGTCTCCTGCGCTTCGACCGGCTCGGGCAATGCGATGCGTGAATCCTCCGCATCCCATCCGAAATCCGCCGTAGCTGCGGCGTCCGCGCCCGGTTCCGCATCGATATGCGCCAGATGATTGCCGTCGCCGCCCAGCGCCGCCGAAATCTCGTAATGTCCGATGGCGATCCGGTCGCCGTCGCGCAGTTGCACCTCGCGGGTCGCCCCGTCGATCCGCGCGCCGTTGACATAGGTGCCGTTGCGGCTGCGGTCGCGCAGCAGAAAAGCCCCGCGCTCGAACACGATCTCGGCGTGGATCGAGGAGATCAGTTTCTGCGGGTCGGGCAGTTGCCAATCCACATCGGCCGCGCGGCCGATCTCCATGCCGGCGCGATCGAGCTGCCGCACAAGCGGCTGCCCGTTGGAAAGCTGGTCCTGGTTTTCGATCCGCAGCGTCAGGCGCATGGCGCAAACATGAGCGAGTGCGACCGGCCGATCAAGCCGATCACGATGAAGCTTTCATCGCGACTGCCCGGCCGCGAAGAGGTCGCCGTGGTCGAGAAACATCGCCTTCGTCGCGGCGATGTCGCCCGCCTCCACCCGCGTCGCGGCGATCGCGAGAGCGCCCGCCACCATCATCCCGGCCATCTCGGGCGGCGGCGGACAGGGCTGCGGCGAATGCGGCAGAGCGAGCGATCCGCCCGACGTATAAACGGCGGTCGCCAGCAGCGCTTCGGCCGAACCGAACTCGGCGGCCTGCGCGGCATCATAGGCGACCCAGCGGCGCTCATCGCTCGGGTCGTCCAGCCACGCGCCGGCGGCGCTGTAGGCGGCGATATCCACCGGCCTCAGCTTTACCGCGCTCGCGGTACGGCCGACGCAGTCCCGGCCCCAGGCGATGGCGATGCGCCGGGGCAGGGCATAGCAGAGGAACTGCATCGCATCGTCCAGCGCCCCTGCATCACGCAGCGTATCGAAAAAATGCTTGGGCGGTTCATCGCCGTCCAACAGCGGCGCGGCGTCTTCGCTGAGCTTGAAGAAGGGCGTTATCTGCCCGGCCAGCGTCCATTTCACGACGGTCCACATGGCGCTTCCCTCAACCCACCTGCACCGATTTGCCTTTGATGCTCACCAGCCCGCCCGTCACGTTGACGACGGGGGCTATGATGTTCACCACGCCGCCGGACTGAAGCGAAATCATCCCGCCGGCGGAGATGGATAGCGCACCGCCTACGCTCAGCGACATCGCGCCGCCGACGCTCACGGAGTAGACGCCGCCGACCGACAGGATGGAGGCGCCGCCGACCGTCTCGGTATCCGCCGCCGAAACGGTCGTGGTGCGCGCGCCGCCGACCGTCAGCGTGTCCGCGCCGCCGATCGTCGTGCTGCGCGCTACGGCTATGTTGTTCGTCTGGCTCGCGCCCACGGTCAGCGACTGATTGGCGCCGATTGTCGTCGTTTCGTTGGTGCCGACAGTTTTCGTGTCGCTGGTGCCGATCTGCGTATCGCGGCTCGCCCCGACTTTGCGTCGTTCGGTATTGCCCACGGTCGTCGAGAGATTGTTCAGGATTTCGACGTTCTGGTCCTTCTGGGCGTGGATGTAGATTTCCTCCTGGCCCTTCTTGTCCTCGAAGCGGATTTCGTTGAAGCCGCCGCCGCCCTTCGACGAGTTGCTCTTGATCGTCGAGCGTGTGCGGTCGCCCGGCAGGCCGTAAGGCGGCTTGTTCTGGCCGTTATAGACGCAGCCCGTGATGATCGGACGGTCGGGATCGCCGTCGATGAACTCGACCATCACCTCCATGCCGATGCGCGGAATGAACATGCCGCCCCAGCCGCCCCCGGCCCATAGCTGGCCCACCCGTATCCAGCACGAGCTGGTCTGGTCATTCTTCGAATAAGTGTCCCAGTGGAAGCTGACCTTCACGGCCCCGCCTTCCTGGGTCTCGATTTCCTCGCCGCTCCGTCCGGTCACGATGGCCGTTTGCGTGCCTGGAATGCGCGGGCGCGGCGTCGCCAGCATCGGGCGGAAGATCGTATCGGACGGGATCGTCAGAAGGTCGATGCGCTCGTCGCGGTGCCCGCCCCGGTTGCTGCCGGCGATATACGTATCGGCTTCCACATGCAGCCGCGCCTCGACGACCAGATGCTCGCGATTCTGCCTGCTGTGCGGATGGTTGCGCAGGGTCAGCTTGCAGCCCGGCTGCAGACCCAGCGCATTGCCCGATGAAACGGCATAGGCGCGCAACGCCCGCTCGGCATCCAGACGCAGCCGCGCGATCCGGTCGCCGTCGCCGGTGACGTCATAACCGGCGGGATGAATCTGATGATCGGCGTTGTCGCCGGTATAGATCGGATCGTGGCGGTCGGTCTGCTTCATCGGCGTCGGGCGATCCGAATGAAAGTCGGTCGCCTTGATCGATGCGGGCGGTATCGCGGAATGCGTCGGCGACCATTCGTCGAGATGGCTGCGTTCGCGCGCCATCATGTCGCCGGGCGGATAATAAGGAATGTCGTCGAAGCCATCGATCTTGTCGTGCGCGGCATTGCTGTCGGCGATCGTCAGCTCGACGCCGGCGGAGTCGTGACGGAAGAAATAGTGAAGCCCTTCATGCTCCAGCAGGCGTGAGATGAAGGCGAAATCGCTCTCCATATACTGCACGCAATAAACCCGGCTCGGCGGAAAACCGTTCTCCAGCTTCAGCGTGAACCGGGTGATCCCGTTTTCCTGCAGCAGGGTCGAAATGATGTCGGTCGCCGTCTTGTTCTGGAAAATGCGGCAGTTGCGATTGCGCGACAGGAACCAGACATCCGGCTTCAGCGTCAGCTCGTAAACGAGGCCGCCCTGTTCGTTGCCGACGAAGGCGATCTGCGAACAGCGGCCATGGAAATAACGCTTGCCGCCGCCGGCCTGCTGCATCGTCAGCGTGCAGGTCTCGCCCAGCAGGGCGTCGAGATCGACATCGCTCTGGGTCGCCAGCGCCGCGACGCGGTATTCGTAGGGCTGGCTCAGCCGCTCATACCCGTTGAGGCTGCGGAAAACGAGCGTGTCGGGCGGCAGAGGCGTTGTCAGGGTGACGGCGCGGTTGTCTTGGCTTGGTGGCATGGGCTTCGCTGTCGGAACGCGTGTCGGGAACGGCCTGATCGGGGCTTGCGCGAATCATAGCGGCTTTCGACCCGGATGGGCGGGGTTCTCATGTCGCACCCGTCCTGTGCGCACTTGAAGCAGGCCCGCGCCCATGCTGATTTTGACCCCGCACGCGCGCGGCGCCTGCTTGGGGAGATAGAGAGCGGTCATGGCCCTGGATGTCGATGCGCTGATGCAGCCTGTGTCCGACGCGGAACCGGCCGGTCCCGACCTCAGCTATGACCCCGATTTCCGCCGCATCTCGCGGGAGCTCGACGACGCCGCGTCCAAGGAAAAGCCATCGGAAGACCCCAATGTCGGGCCGGCGCTCCAGACCGCCATCACCCTTCTGGGCCGCTCGCGCGATCTCTGGATCGCCTCGCACGCGGCCTGTTTCGCGCTTTACGCGGGCGACCTCGACACGATGAGCCAGCTTGTCCGCGCGATGGGCCAGATCGCCACGCATTTCTGGGAAACCTGTCACCCGGCGCTAGAGGAAGGCTCCGACCCCGCCGGCGGCCGCCGCGAGGCCTGCCGCCAGCTCGCCATGTTCGGGCGCACGGTGCGCCATCTTGAGCGCTTCAATTTGCCGCCGCTGAAGGCCAAGGGCCGTATCAGCTTCAAGGATCTGGCGGGCGCCGCCGACGAACGCGCCAGCGGCGTCCAGATGCTGGACCAGATGGCCGATCAGTTGCGGCGCGCCATCGATGAAACCGCCATTGAGGAATGGCAGGCCTTCTCGGCCCAGCTCGCGGGCTTGTCCGCCAATCTCGACGGACTGGTTTCGGCCTTCGGGGAGAAGGTTTTTTCGGGGCAGGAACCTGATCTTTCACCGCTGACCCAGGCGATCGCGCGCATCAAGTCGCTTTCCGACGCCGTCATCGCCCGCAAATCGCCGGTCGCAGCCGAACCGGCCCAAGGCGAGGCCGAGGCCGGCGGGGCCGCCGCGCTGCGCGGGCCGGTCTCGAACCGGGCGCAGGCCCTGCAGCAGCTGGAGGCCGCGCGGGCCTATTTCCAGCAGGCCGAGCCCTCAAGCCCCCTGCCGCTGCTGATCGAGCGTGTCATCCGCCTTGCCGGGATGAACTTCATGGACCTGATGAAAAACATCGCCCCCAACGGACTGGACGATGCGACGCGGTTGCTTGAACCCCCGGCGCCGCCCGACAGCGGCTACTGACGCGGGAACTTCTAAAGGGCGTTTCTGTCGCAGGCTTGGCGCTTGCAGCTTTCTCCGCCGCGCGCGATCCTGCCCGCCGGAATTCAGGCGTGCCGCAACGGCAGGCGCGCCATGCCTATCGCCATTTCCAGGAGGGCTGACATGGCCAAGAGCGGCGCGAAATTCATCAAGGGCAACCGTCCTCCGCGCGTGCATATCGAGTACGAGGTCGAGACCTACGGATCGCGCGAGAAGGTCGAGCTGCCGTTCATCACGGGCGTCCTCTCCGACCTGTCCGGAAAGTCCGAAGTCGCCAAGAAGGAGCTCGCCGAGCGCGACTTCATCGAATTCGACGTCGATAATTTCGAGGATCGCATGAAGGCGATCGCGCCGCGCGCGGCCTTCGTCGTCGAGAACACGCTGACCGGCGAGGGCAAACTGGGCGTCGATCTGACCTTCAAGTCGATGAACGATTTCAGCCCCGGCCGGATCGCCGAAATGGTGCCGACGCTCAAGAAACTGCTGGACGCGCGGCAGGAGCTGTCGGATTTGATGACCTATATGGACGGGCGCGATGGCGCGCAGGGCCTTCTGGAAAAGGTTCTGGCCGATCCCGAGCTGATGAAATCCTTGACCTCGGCGCCGAAGCCCGGCGACGAGCCGAAGTCCTGATAGGCGGGGGCGTACGCAAGCATGTCTGAAGCTTCACGCGAAGCCGGCAAGGAAGCCGGTTATTTCAGCGGCGACGAATTTTCGGAGCTGCTGAAGAAGGAATTCAAGCCGAACAGCGATACGAAAAAAGATCGTATCGAGTCGGCGGTGCGGACGCTGGCCCAGCAGGCGCTCGAGAACGCGAAGGTCGTCGGTAACGATGTCTTCGCGTCCATCGACGGACTGAAGGCCGAGTTGGACCGCAAGCTGACCGAACAGATCAACAAGATCCTGCACAATCCGGAATTCCAGGCTCTGGAAGCGGCTTGGCGCGGCCTTTCCTATCTCGTGGACAATTCCGAGACGGGCAAGGATCTCAAGATCAAGGTGATGAACATCTCGAAGGCCGAACTCGGCAAGATGTTCAAGCAGTACAAGGGCCAGTCGTGGGATCAGAGCCCTCTGTTCAAGAAGGTCTATGAGGCCGAGTACGGCAATCTGGGCGGTCAGCCCTACGGCGTTCTCGTCGGCGATTATTATTTCGACCACACCCCGCCGGATGTCGATGTGCTGGCCGGTCTCGCCAAAATCGGCGCCGCCGCACACGCACCCTTCATCTCGGCGGCCGGGCCGTCGATCATGGGCATGGAGAGCTGGCAGCAGATCTCCAACCCGCGCGATCTCGGCAAGCTGTTCGACACGATCGACTACGCCGAATGGCGCGGCTTCCGCGAAAGCGAGGACAGCCGTTACGTATCGCTGGCCATGCCGCGCTTCCTGTCGCGCCGTCCCTATGGCGCGAAAAGCGATCCGGTCGATCAGTTCGATTTCGAAGAAGATTCGGGCGGCGGCGATTCCTCGAAATATGTCTGGAACAATGCCGCTTACGCGATGGCGGTGAACATCAACCGTTCATTCAAGGACTATGGCTGGTGCTCGCGCATCCGCGGCGTGCAGTCGGGCGGCCTGATCGAGGATCTGCCGTTCGCCACCTTCCCCACCGACGACGGCGCCGTCGATATGAAGTGCCCGACCGAGGTCGCGATCTCGGATCGTCGCGAAGCCGAGTTGTCGGCCGCCGGTCTGCTGCCGCTGATCCACCGCAAGAACACCAACGCGGCGGCCTTCATCGGCGCGCAGACCTGCCAACGGCCCAAGCGCTACGAAGATCCGGCGGCCACCTCGAACGCCAATCTGTCGGCGCGACTGCCTTACATCTTCGCGTCGTGCCGGTTCGCGCATTATCTTAAATGCATGGTGCGCGACTGGATCGGCCGCTTCGCCGACGAGCATTCGCTGCAGCGCGACCTGCAGTCATGGGTCGAGCAGTATGTGGACGGCCAGCCCGACGTCTCGTCCGAGGCGACCAAGGCCCGTCTGCCGCTGCGCGCAGCGCAGATCGAAATCGTCGCGGATGAGGAAAACCCCGGTTACTACAAGGGCAAGTTCCGCTTCGTGCCGCATTATCAGCTGGAAGGCATGGATATCGGCATTGCGATGGTTTCTCGCCTTCCCAAGAGCCAGAAATAGCCGCAATGGCGCGGCATATACACCCGATCCCGCGCGCTGACCGCGTGAAGATCAAAACGGAGGTTTCAGGTCATGGCGTCTGATTACATCCTCGATTTAGGGGATCTGAAGGGCGAGTCGAAGGACTCAAAATTCCCTGGTTGCATCGACGTCGATTCTTTCTCGTGGGGCGTTTCCAACCCCACCTCGTTCGGCGCCGGCGGCGGCGGCGGCACGGGCAAGGCCTCGTTCCAGGACATTCACTTCACGAAGTCCGTCTGCAAGGCCTCGCCGCTGCTGTTTCTCCGCTGCGCCAGCGGTGAGCACAAATCCGGCAAGGATGCCGTCCTGCATGTTCGCAAGGCGGGCAAGGAGCAGCAGGAGTTCTATACGCTCACGCTGAAGGAATTCGCTGTCTCCAGCTTCCAGAGCGGCGGCCATTCCGGCGGCGGCATCATGGAGAGCTTTTCGATCGGCTTCACGCAGATCAACTTCGAGTACAAGGAACAGAAGCCCGACGGCACGCTGGGTCCGAAGGCCGAAGGCGGCTGGAACGTCTCGACGAACAAGCAGAGCTGACGCCGGGGATATCCCGCCCGTTCGGCGGGATGATGACAAGAGACGCCGGCGCGGGCCTGCCGCGCCGGCTTGCCGCGTTCTGGAGAGGGCGCCATGGCGCAGGGCGATTTCCTCCTCACGATGACCGGCGTTCGCGGCGAATCCGGCGACAAGGAATTTCCCGACTCGATCGAGGTGACGGGCTGGTCTTTCTCCGGTTCTTCCACCTGGGATATCAATTCCGGCCAGAAGACCAGTCGTGTGCGCCTCAGCGAGCTGACCGTCACCAAGCGCGTCGATCTTTCGACGCCCGTTCTGATGCGGCTGATGTGCGACAATCGTGTCATCGACGACGTCAAGCTCATCAATCGCAAGGCGGGCGGTCAGCGCCAGGAAGATTTCTTCCGTATTGAACTCAAGAATGCGCGCGTGCGCTCCGTCGTGCAGAAAGCGACATCGATCGGCGGATCAATTCTTGAGGAAACGGTCTCATTCATCTGGCAGAAGGTGAAACTGATCCACCGTGAGCAGAGCCAGCGCGGCTCGCTTCAGGGCGGCGGCGTAGAATTCGAGTATGACTGGGAAATCAACACCTGAACTGGGGGACTCGCATGGCGTCGGCGGACGAACACATCCGGGCTGGCGATGTCGTCGCCGCCCGAGCGGCGCTTGTCGAAGAGGTTCGTGCCCGTCCCGATGACCGCCAGGCGCGCATGGCGCTCAGCCAGCTTCTGCTTGTGCTCGGCGAATGGGACAAGGCGCTCACCCATATGAAGACGCTCGCCAACCTGTCGCCCGAGGCGCTGACGCTCTTCACAGCCTATGATCGCGCCGTGACGGCCGAGAAACAGCGCGAGGCGGTCTTCGCCGGCAAGGCGGCGCCGGAAGGCCTGGCTCCCGGCGGCCCGTGGTTCCAGCTTCTGCTTCAGGCGAGGGCCGCCGAAGCGAAAGGCGACGCCGAAGCCGCCGCGCGGCTGCGCGGCGAAGCCTTCGACCAGGCGCCCGAGACCAAGGGCAAGGCCGACGATGTGGCGTTCGACTTCTTCGCCGACGGCGATTCCCGTTTCGGTCCTGCGCTCGAAGCGATCATCGACGGCAAATACGGGCTCATTCCGTTCGAGGCGATCGTCGAGATATCGCTCGACGGCGCGCGCGATCTTCGCGACCTCGTCTGGATGCCGGCGCGCATCGTCCTCAGGAACGGCCAATCGGGCCAGGTCTTCCTGCCGGTTCGTTATCCCGGTGCGGCGACCGATGAAGACGCTGCCGTCAAGCTGGCGCGCAAGACCGAATGGATCGATCAGGGCGACCGCGGCAATCACGGTCGCGGCCAGCATGTGTTCGACGCGGGCGATGCGGAGATCGCGATCCTCGATTTGCGCCGCCTGACCTTCGACGCCTGATCATGCCGAAATTCCGTCCGAGCCTTCTCGACACCCTGCTCGGCGGATCGCGCGCGCCGTCGGAACCCGATTCCGCGAAGCCAGGCGCGACAGACTCCGTTTTCCCCGGCATGCGCCTCTACAGTCTCGACCGCATGGAGGAACCTGCTTTTCTCGACACGATCCGCCGCGATCTTTCCTGGCTGCTCAACACTGTCCGGCTCGACGAGACCTTTCCGCTCGCGCATGCGCCGGATGTCGCGCGCTCGGTCCTCAACTACGGCATCCCCGATTTTTCCGTACGCACCTATGCCAGCGTCAATGTCGGCGAGGCGGCGGAAACGATGGCCGAGGCGGTGCGCCTGTTCGAACCGCGCATCGCCGAAAAATCGCTTGAGGTGAGAGGCGAGAAGAAGCTGCGCGACAACACCACGCAGTCGCTCGTCTTCCATATCCACTGCGATATCGGCAATTCCGAAGACCCGGTGCGCGCCGGCTTCAAGACCGAGATCGACGTCGAAACCGGCGACGCCAAGCTGGAGCGGAGATAAGCCTTGGATCCGCGTCTCGTCGAATTCTACGACCAGGAGCTGAAATATCTCCGCGAGACGGCGCGCGAGTTCGGAGCGGCCTATCCGACCCTCGCCGCGCGCCTGGGACTGAACACGCCGGGCGAGGCCGACCCCTATGTCGAGCGCCTGCTGGAAGGCGTCGCGTTCCTGGCGGCGCGCGTCCAGCTCAAGATCAACGACGAATTCCCGAAATTCACCCAGCACCTGCTGGATGCGGTCTATCCGCACTACCTGCGTCCGACGCCCGCCATGGCCGTGCTGGCGTTCGAGCCGAAGCCGGGCGATCCCGCGCTCAATGACGGCGTCGTCGTGCCGCGCGGATCGCCCTGTTCCATCGCCGCCAGCGAACCGAACCGCGCCGACTGCATCTTCACGACCGGGCAGGATGTCCGGCTCTGGCCTGTGCGCGTCGCGAAGATCGATTACCTCGCCAATCGCGCCGCCGTCGCCGTGGCGTCCGCCGGTTCGGGTCTGGAAGGCGAGGGCGGCTTTCTGATCCGTCTCGAAGCGAGCGGCGCGGACGGCTTCGACAAACTGAAGCTGGACGAGCTGACATTCTATCTGGGCGGGGCCGAGAGCCTCGCCGGACGTATCTACGAACAGATCGCCGGCAATGCGGTGGGCATCGCGGTCGGCGATCCGGAAAGCCGTACCGTCACGCGCGTGGGCGGCCGCGAAACGCTGCGAAACCCGGCCTATGACGATGAGGCGGCTTTGCTGCCTGCCGATCAGCGGTCCTTTCGCGGCTACCGCATCCTGCAGGAATATTTCGCCTGCCCCGAACGGTTGCAGTTCATCTCGGCGCGCGGTCTCGGCGGCGCTCTGCCGCGCGTAAGCGGCAAGGCCATCGATTTGCTCATCGTGACCTCCACGGTGGACAAGCGCCTCGCCGGGGCGCTGGGGCCGGATGCCTTCCGCCTGTTCTGCTCGCCCGCTGTCAACCTGTTCCGCAAGCGCTGCGATCCGGTTCTGCTGGATGGCGGGGGCCATGAATTCCGCGTCGTGCCCGAACGTGTCCGCCCGCTGGACTACGAGGTCTTCAGCCTGGCGGACGTCTACAGCGACGGCGCGTCGAACCGCCCCCGCCGCACCTATCATCCGGTCTATCGCGCCGACCCACGCCTGCGCGACGACGCCTCGACCGGCTTCTACGCCATGCGCCGCGCGCCGACGCGGATTTCGTCGCTGCATCCCATGAAGCGCGTGTCCGATTATTCCGGCACCGATCTCTGGATATCGCTGTCGCAGCTGCCCTCGCGGCGCGGGCAACCCGATCAGCTTTCCATCGTGGCGCTATGCACCAATCGCGACATTCCGGACGCCCTGCGCGGCAGCGGCGCCCAGCTGGAGTTTAAGCTGCCCGATGCGCCCTATATCGCGCGCATCGGCGCGGTGCTGCGCCCGACGCGGCCGCGTCTTCCGGTCGCCTTCGAGGATGCCCGCCTGCTGGAAGGCGGCCGTTCGTCGGGCGACCGGCTCTGGCGGCTCGTCAGCCATTTGCGCCCGAATTACGAAAGCATGTTCGCCGACGAGGCTTCTGCGGCGCGCCTGCGCGAGCATCTGGCGCTCTACGCGCGGCTCGACAGCCCGACGGACCGGCAATGGGTCGATGGCCTCACCGGCGTCCGCGAAGGCCCGGTCTTCCGGCGCGTCGCGTCCGCCGATCCTCTGTCCTTTGCGCGCGGCCGGCGGATCGAACTGTCGCTGGACGAACGCAACTACGCTGATGGCGGCGCATTCCTTTTCGCCGAGGTTCTGGATCGCTTCCTGTCGGAATTCGTATCGGTGAATTCGTTCGTCGAAACCGAAGCGGTCAGCGTGCAGCGCGGGCGGATCGGCAAATGGGGTCCGCGCCGCGGCGAGCGTCCGACGATATGAACGACCGGACACGCGCCACCGACGAGTTCTTCGGCCTGCTTCAGGATATGGAGCGCGCCGCGCCGGGACGTCCGCTGATCGGCAAGGCGCGCCGCGCCGCCGACGATATCGTGCGCTTCGGCCACGCGCCCCATCTGGAATTTGCCGGCGTCACCGCCGAACAGGACATACGGCCTGCGGCGTCCGGGGCGCCGGAATTCCTTCGCGTCTATTTCATGGGCCTGATCGGGCCGATGGGGCCGATGCCCCTGCAGATGGCCGAGCTTGCGATCTACGAACGCCGCTACGCCAAGGAGCGTCCGTATGGCGCGTTCCTCGATGTGCTCGCGAACCGCATGGTTCAGTTTTTCTATCGCGCCTGGGCGGACGCTGAGCCGACCGCCGGCGCAGGCCGCGCGGATTCCGATCTCTTCCGGCACTACGTTTCAGTGCTGGGCGGCATGGCCGACGCCGGCCCGCACGAGGAGGTCGATCGCACCCAGCTTGCGTTGCTGGGCCATGCGGGCCATGTCGCCGGACGCCGCAGTCCGGCCGCGATCGTCGATGCCGCCACCGCCATTCTGGGCGTCGAGGCGGAGATCGAGGAATTCATCGGCGCCTGGCGGGCGCTCGACCCGGAAGACGCGACACGCCTCGGCGGCAAGGGCTTTGGCCTGGGCCAGGGCGCGACGGCCGGCATGGCCGTTTACACCGTGCAGGATGCCTGCATGGTGCGCCTCAAATTCGCCGGTCTGGAAGCATTCGAGGCGCATCTGCCGGGCACGCCGGGTTTCACGCTTGTCTCGCGTGTGCTTTCGGCGCTGGTGCCGGCGCATCTCGACTGGCGCGTCGAATACGAACTGCCCCGCGATCAGGTTCCCGCCGCCAGGCTGGGCGCCGGCGCGCGGCTCGGTTGGACAGGATGGATGGGGGCGCAGGGCGAAGGGCCGCCGCGCCGCGATCTGCGCCTAGTGCCGCAGGGGGCGATGCGGGCCTTCTAACCCACCCCCAGGCTGTTAGGCTCTTGCGCAAAGGAAGGAACGCGACATGGCGGAAATCAGCCGGGCTGCGCTGTTCGGGCGTCTCAATCAGCAGGCGCTCAAGGGTCTGGAGAACGCATTCCAGTTCACCAAGCTCCGGGGCAATCCCTATATTGAGATCGTGCACTGGCTGCATCAGCTGCTGCAGGACCAGCGCAACGACCTCGCCGCGATCCGCTCGAAATTCGGCCTCGACGATTCCCGCCTCGCGCAGGACGTGGTCGAGGCGCTGAACGCGCTGCCGCGCGGCGCGACCGCCAGTCCCGATTTCGGCCAGCAGATCGAGGAGCTGACGGAGCGCGCCTGGATCTACGCCTCGCTCGCCTTTTCGGCCGCGAAGATCCGCACAGGGCACATCATTCTCGCCGCGCTCAAGACGCCCAGTCTCAAGAGCGCCTTGCAGGGCATCTCGCTTGAGTTCCGCAAGATCAACAGCGAAACGCTGAACGACCATTTCGCCGAGATCGTCGCGCCGTCCGCCGAGGCTGACGTCGCCGTCGCCGCGCCTCAGTCGGGCATGGAAGGCGAAGGCGGCGCACCCGCAGCGCCCGGCGAAGGCAAGGCGCTGGCGCAGTATTCCATCGACCTGACCGAAAAGGCGCGCAAGGGCGAGATCGAAACGATCATCGGCCGCGACGCCGAAATCCGTCAGATGATCGACATCCTGCTACGCCGTCGCCAGAACAATCCCATCCTCACCGGCGAGGCGGGCGTCGGCAAGACGGCGGTGGTGGAAGGCTTCGCCAGGCGCATCGTCGATGGCGACGTGCCGCCGTCGATGAAGAACGTGTCGCTGAAAGTGCTCGACATCGGCCTGCTGCAGGCCGGGGCGTCGATGAAGGGCGAGTTCGAGAAACGCCTGCGCGCGGTGATCGACGAGGTCGAGGCCAGCGAGAAGCCGATCATCCTTTTCATCGATGAAATCCATACGCTTGTCGGTGCGGGCGGGCAGGCCGGCACGGGCGACGCCGCCAATCTGCTGAAGCCGGCTCTGGCGCGCGGCAATCTGCGCACCATCGGCGCGACCACCTGGGCGGAATACCGCAAATACATCGAGAAAGACCCCGCGCTGACCCGCCGCTTCCAGGTCGTCAACGTGAAGGAGCCGGAAACCGCTACGGCCGTCGCCATGATCCGCAACGTCGCGAAAGGCATCGCCAAACACCACGATGTCGTGGTTCTCGACGAGGCTATCGCCGCCGCCGTTGTGCTGTCGCAGCGCTACGTCCCCGCGCGCCAGCTGCCGGACAAGGCCGTCAGTCTGCTCGATACGGCCTGCGCGCGCGTTGCGGTCAGCCAGCATGCGACGCCGGCCGCGCTGGAAGACGCCAAACGCCGCATCGAGATCCTGGACATGGAGATCGATATGGCGACGCGCGAGCGCCAGTCGGGTTTCACCGACGGCGCCAAACTGTCCCAGTTGGCGAAGGATCGCGAGGACGCCGCCGCCAGGGTCAGCGAACTGGAGGCGCGGCTGGCCAGCGAAAAGGCCGCCATCGCAAGCATCGCCTCAGCCCGCGACGCGCTGGTGAAGGCGCGCGAGGCCGGTGAGAGCGACGCCGGCGCGCAGGCCGCGCTCGATGCGGCGCTGGCGGAATCGAAATCCGCGCAAGGCGACAGCGCCATGGTCTTCGCGGCGGTCGACCGCGATGCCGTAGCCGCCATCGTCGCGGAATGGACGGGCGTGCCGGTCGGGCGCATGGTCAAAGACGACATCAAGCAGGTGCTGGCCATCGCCGACCGCCTGAAAGAGCGGGTGATCGGCCAGGATCACGCGATGGACGCCATCGCCAAGCGGCTGCAGACCAGCCGCGCCAAACTCGACAATCCCGACAAGCCCATCGGCGTCTTCATGCTGTGCGGCCCCTCCGGCGTCGGCAAAACCGAGACCGCGCACGCGCTGGCGGACCTCATGTATGGCGGCCAGAACAGCCTGATCGTCATCAACATGAGCGAGTTCCAGGAGGCGCACACCGTCTCGACGCTGAAAGGCGCGCCGCCCGGTTATGTCGGCTATGGCGAGGGCGGCGTGCTGACCGAGGCGGTGCGGCGTCGGCCATATTCGGTCGTGCTGCTGGACGAGGTGGAGAAAGCCCACAGCGATGTCCACGAGATGTTCTTCCAGGTGTTCGACAAGGGACACATGGAAGACGGCGAAGGCCGGATGATCGACTTCAAGAACACGCTCATCCTGCTGACCTCGAATGTCGGCACCGATGTCATCGCTTCGGCCTGCGAGGATGAGGAAACGAAGCCGGACGCCGACGCGCTCGCCAAGGCCCTGCGTCCCAAGCAGCTCGAAAAATTCCCGCCCGCATTACTCGGCCGTCTGGTGACGATCCCCTACTTCCCGCTGAGCAATCAGATGCTCGGCTCGATCGTCCGCCTCCAGCTGGAACGCATCGTGAAGCGCATCCGGGCGAACCACGACATCGACCTTGCGTATGGACAGGACGTGGTGGACCTCATCGTCTCGCGCTGCACCGAAGTGGAGAGTGGGGGACGTATGATCGACACCATCCTCACCAACACCATGCTGCCCCAGCTTAGCGTCGAGCTGCTGACCCGCCAGATGGACGGTGCGCCGGTCAGCCGGATCGAGGTGAAGACGGCGGACGGCAAATTCCTCTACGACTATGCCTGATCGCGGCGGAGCCGGGCCGGCGGGGGCCGTCTCCGCCCCCTCTCGCCAGACGGCCCGGTCTCGACTACGATTCTACCGATTGGCCCGGTTCCGGGCGTCTTGAGAGGATGGCCCGTGCGCCGAGTTCTCTTCGCCCTGGCGGTCTTCCTGGGCCTTGCTGCGCCGGCCGGCGCGGCGGAAGTGATCCTCTATTCCAGCCCCGACTTCAAAGGCGACGCCCTGCGTGTCACCGCCGATGTCGCCAATCTGCGCGATTTCCGGTTCAACGACGAGACCTCCTCGATGGTCGTGCTCTCGGGCGAGTGGGAGATTTACCCCGACAAGAACTATGGCGGGTCGGGCATCCTCGTGCCGCCGGGGCGCTATCCGAATATGGGCGCGGTTCTGTTCGAGAATAACGAGCTGTCCTCGCTGAAGGTCCACATCCGCAAAGGGCCGCCGCCGAAACCGGACCTGACGCGCAAGGTCGATGCTCGTGTCGGCTACGACGCCACCATGGAAGGCGGCGCGGTGAAGGATCTCCGTTTCCGCGGTCTCACCGCCTTCGTCACCGTCACGAATGACAGCGAGGCCGACGCCGGCGCGACGTCGGTGAAGGTCGGCCTCGGCAAGAAGATGGGCGATGTCGCGACCTATATCGGCCCCGGCGGCAATCCGTGCGGCGGCGGGAAGGCGCCCTGGCCCGACAGGAATGGCGGCCAGACGACCTGCATCGGCCTGAAGGGCGGCGACATCGCGGGCAAAGCCGATGGCGATGGCGTCAGCTGCGCCATCCCGGCATTGAAAGCGGGCGCCTCGGCGCGCTGCGTTGCGGTCTTCAGCGCCGCCTATACCTGGCTCGTGCCGCCGATCGGCGAATGGAACATCACCGCGACCGTCGATCCCGGCGACAAGGTCAAGGAAGCCAACGAGAAGAACAACGGCGCGGGCGAGCAGATCCGCGTGAAAGGCGACGACCTGCCGCCCTGGTAAATCAGAACAAGACGATGAGGGAGTGAGACATGGCCTTGCGTGAGGCGCTGCATCTGGCGCGGTTTGCGATGGATCTGGGTTGGGCGACGGGTGAATACGCCAGCAAGATCGCTTTCGATCCCATTCTGCGCCGCCTCGCGCCGAAGCCGACATCGCCCAAAGCCGTCCTCACCTTGCCCGGCTTCGGCGGCCCGGAAATCTCGCTTGCCCCGCTCAATGCGTTTCTTGGACGGCAGGGCTTCCTGGCGGAGGGCTGGGGTCTGGGCACCAATCGCGGCCCGCAGGGCGTCGATGCCCTGACCGAAATGGTCGAACGGCTGACCCCGAAGCTGGCGCGCATGGCCGATGCGACCGGTGGCAAGGTGGCGCTGGTCGGTCAAAGCCTCGGCGGCATCTATGCCCGCGAGGTCGCGCGCGCCGTCCCGCATCTGGTCGATCGTGTCATCACGCTCGGCTCGCCGGCTTATCTGAAGGCGGATGGCCTCGATCACATGAACGCCACGCTTCACGTCGCCATGCGTTTCATCAACGGCAAGAAGGTCGAGGACCACCTCGCCGATATTCCGCCCGACCAGTTTCACGCGCCGCCGCCCGTTCCGCTGGTCGCGGTTTTCAGCGCGTTCGACGGCGTCGTCGATGAAACCACCACCGCGATCCCGGTGGGCGACCTCACCTTCGAGGGCGGCCTGCCGCGCGAGAATATCGAGGTCGTCGCCTCGCATTGCGGCATGGCCGTGAACCCGATCATCCTGATCGCGGTATGCGACCGCCTGCTGGCCGACCCGGCCAGGTGGGAACGTTTCGACGCGCGCGCCTATTTGCCTGCTGGCACGGGATTCGCTGCGAAATTCTTCTATCCGGGGTTGAGAGCGTCTGCCGCCACGCGCAAGCAGGATATGGCGGCGTAAAAATACCCTTATAATTCAGTATCTTGCGAAAAATATTGCTGCGCTGCAAAATTTCTGTTGCAGCGCAGCAAAGACTTTCCTATCTCCTCCTCAGGCACGGGCGGTGGATTTCACCAGCAGCCGCTGCCCCAAAGACAACAGAGAAGATGGAGACAGTCATGGCGACCGTGAAGAAGACCGTGAACGCGAAGAAGACCACCACCAAGGCGAAGGCCGCTCCGAAGGCCGCCGAGAAGGCGACGCTGGACACCTCGTTCGTCGCGAAGGCCCGCGAGGCCATCGAAGACCGCGTCGAGACGCTGACCGAGCGCGCCAAGGACGCCTGGGAGCAGGTTCAGGACCGCGTGAAGAGCGCGCGTGAGAACGCCGGCGACGCGATGGGCGTCGTTCGTTCGTCGCTGGAAGCCGCTGGCGCCGGCGTGCGCGACGTCAACGTGAAGGTGATCGAGTTCGTTCAGGCCGACGCCAACGCGTATTTCGACGCCGTGAAGAAGGTCGCCACCGCGAAGTCGGTCAAGGAAGCCTTCGAAATCCAGACCGCCTACGTCCGCGCGCAGTTCCAGACCTCGGTGAAGAACGCCCGCACCGTCGGCGAGATCGCCGCCGAAGCCGCCAAGGACGCGTTCAAGCCGGTTCGCGACGGTTTCGTCAGCCTGCGCAAGGCTGCTTAAAAATCCCGCCCACGCGGGCGTGAAGATCGAAGGGGCCGGCGCGTCAGCGTCGGCCCTTTTCGTTGTCGGGTGCCGCCGCTAGGGTCGTGCGACAGTTGCGAAGCAGGGCGTGGAAATGGCGGCGTTTTTCGGGGCGGTATTCGGCTGGGTCGGGCGGCGCTTCCTGAACGCCTTCGCGGTGCTGGGGACATTGGCGGCGCTGGTGGTGATTTTCATCGTCGGGCTGACGCTGTTGGGCATCGCCAGCGATCCGGGCCTGCCGCAGAAAACCGTGCTTTCGATCGATGCGCGCGGCGGTTTCACCGATGCGCCGACGCCCGTGATGTTCGGCGATGCGCCGCTCAGTTTCATCGATCTGATTTTCGCTCTGAAAAAGGCGACGAGCGACCCGCGCGTGAAGGGCCTGGTGCTGCGGGTGGGGCAGGGCGGCATCGCCGGCGCGCACGCGCAGGAACTGAAGCAGGCGATCGACGCCTTCCGGGCCGCCGGCGAGGGGCGCTTCGTGATCGCCCAGGCCGGCAGCTTCTCCGGTCCCGGCATCGGCCAGTATTATCTGGCGAGCCTCGCTGACGAGATATGGCTTCAGCGCACCAGCGAGGTGAACGCCGTGGGCATGCTCTCGACCACGGTGTTCCTGCGCGGTTTCTTCGACAAATTTCTGGTGAAGCCCGAGATCGGCCAGCGTTACGAGTACAAGAACGCGGCCAACGTCTATACGCAGACCGACTACACGGCGGCCCATCGCGAGGCGACGACCCGTTATCTGCAGTCGATCTACGAGACCATGACCGCCGACATCGCCGCCGGCCGCAAAATGGACGCCGTGGCGCTCCGCGGTCTCATCGACGGCGCCCCCTATCTGACCGACGCCGCCGTGAGCGCCCGGCTCGTCGACAAGATCGGCTTCTATGACGACGCCGAAGAGGCCGCGAAGACTCGCGCGGGCGACGGCGCGGATATCGTGCGGATCGAAGATTATTACGCCCGCGAAGGCTCGCCTTACGCCTACCCTCACACCGATTCAGGCCGAATTGCCCTGATTGCTGCGGAAGGCGCGATCGTCGACGGCGCATCCGGCGAAGATTTCTACAATGGCCGCGTCATGGGCGGCGAAACCATCGCCGCCGCGATCCGCGAAGCGACCACCGACGATACGGTCAAGGCGATCCTGCTGCGCGTGAACTCGCCCGGCGGCTCGGCGCTGGCCTCGGACGTGATCCTCGATGCGCTGAAGAAGGCGCAGGCCAAAGGCAAGAAAGTCGTCGTCTCGATGGGGCCGGTCGCGGCCTCGGGCGGCTATTGGATCGCCATGGACGCCGACATGATCTTCGCCTCGCCCGCCACCATCACGGGTTCGATCGGCGTATTGTCGGGCAAGGTGATCCTGCGCGACACCTATCGCCTCGCCGGCCTCAATCCGGTTTCCATCGGCATCGGCGCGAACGCCAACATGTATTCCGAATTCGACGACTGGACGCCGGAGCAGCGCGCCAAGTTCGAGGCTTCGCTGGACCAGATATACCAGCGTTTCACGCAGTCGGTCGCTGAAGGCCGCAAGATCCCGCTTGAAACCGTGCAGCAAATTGCGCGCGGGCGCGTCTGGTCCGGCGTCGACGCCATCGGGCTGAAACTGATCGACCGCTTCGGCGGGCTGTCGGATGCGCTGGCCGAAACGATCAAGCTGGCGGGTATTCCCGAGGGCGCGCTGGTCGATGTGCGGATTTATCCGCAGCTGTCGGCCTGGGACAATTTCTGGTCGTCTCTGGGCCGTGGGGGGGGGGCCCCCCCCCCGGGGGGGGGGGCGGGGGGCGCGGGGGGGCCCCCCCCCCCCCCCGCCCGCGCGGGGGGGGGGGGGGGGGGGGGGGGGGGGGGGGGGGGGCCCCGGGCCCCCCCCCCCCCCCCCCCCCCCCCCCCCCCCCCCCCCCCCCCCCCCC
>JAPUEF010000105.1 GCA_027492655.1 Alphaproteobacteria bacterium
ATGGCCCGCGAGACCTGACGCTGATCGACGCCGATCATGGTCCTGACGTCATGGCCCATGGGCCCCATCGTGTGGTGCGCCTTGTGGCAATGGAGCGCCCAGTCGCCCTCGTGGACGGCGTGGAACTCATAGGCGCGCATGGCGCCGACCGGCACGTCGATCGTGACCTCCGGCCAGCGCGCCTCCGGCCTGACCCAGCCGCCATCCGTGCAGGTGACCTCGAAGTCGTAGCCGTTCATGTGGATGGGGTGGTTGGTCATGGTGAGATTGCCGACGCGCACCCGCACGCGGTCGTTCCTGCGGACCACCAGCGGGTCCAGCCCCGGCCAGGTGCGGCTGTTGATGCACCACAGATTGAAGTCGGTCATGGTCGCGACCTTCGGCACGTAGGTGCCGGGGTCGATGTCGTATGACTGGAGCAGGAAGACGAAATCGCGGTCGACGCGGTGCAGCGCGGGATCGCGCGGATGAACCACGAAGAAGCCCATCATGCCCATCGCCATCTGGACCATCTCGTCCGAATGCGGATGGTACATGAAGGTGCCGCTCTTCTGGAGCTGGAACTCGTAGACGAAGGTCTTGCCGGCCGGGATGTGCGGCTGGGTCAGGCCGCCGACGCCGTCCATGCCGTTCGGCAGGATCTGGCCATGCCAGTGCACGGCCGTGCTCTCCGGCAGGCGGTTCGTGACGAAGATGCGGACCTTGTCGCCCTCCACCGCTTCGATGGTCGGCCCGGGGCTCTGGCCGTTATAGCCCCACAGATGCGCCTTCATGCCTGGCGCGATCTCGCGCACCACGGGCTCGGCGACCAGGTGGAACTCCTTCCAGTCGCCGTTCATGCGGAACGGCAGGGTCCAGCCGTTCAGCGTCACCACGGGCTGGTAGTCGGGCCCGGTTGTTGGCGCCAGCGGCGGCTGCGTCTGCGGACTGTCCATCGTGGCGAGATCCGGCAGGCTCGCGACCTGGGCGTGGCCGCTGACCTGGGTCGCGCCGACCAGAGCGAGGCCGGCGCCCGCGCGGCTCATGAATCCTCGGCGGGATACTGACATCGGCATTCTCCTAATGACCGGCCGCGCCGCCGGCGCCGGCAACGGCCGTCGCGCTGGCGCCCTCGCCGCCTCCGCCGCCCGCACCAGCGCCGCCGATGACCACCAGTTGAAGGTCGGTGGCGGCGATCCAGAAGTCGCGACGGGCCTCGATGGCGGTCGCATTGGCGGCAATGCGCGCACGCGCCTCCTGCAGCAGCGGGAAGACGTCGGTCAGCATGGCGTTGTAGCGAAGCAGGCTCTCGTCGGCGATGATCTGGCGCAGGGGCAGGATCTGGCCCTGATAGTGCCGGGCGAAGTCATAGGAGCCACGATAGCGCTGATAGGCCTCGCGCGCCTCGGAGCGCACATTGACCGCCTTCTCGATCAGCCGGTTGACCGAGCGCAGATAGCCCTCGCGCGCCTCGCGGATGCGGCCTTCGCCGAGGTCGAGCGGGATCTGGAACTCCAGCTCGAGGCCCGAAATGCGCGTCCGCTCGATCTCCTGGTGCCGATCCTGGACCAGATTGCCGTTGTCGAGGCGATAGGTGGTCTCCGTGACCGGCGAACGCTCGTTGTTGAGAATGCCGCGCACTTCGAGAACGTTGAGGAAGCGCGACCATTGCGTCAGGTCGAACTGACGCCCGACACCATCGATCTCGAGCCTCGCGATGCGCAGGTCTATGCGCTTGTTCAGCGCCTCCCGCTCAATGTTTTCACGCGTCAGCGCGCGGGCGGGCAGTCCGGGCAGCTGGCCCGGCAGCTTGAGGTCGGCGACATTGCTCCACAGACCGAGCTGGCGGACGAGCCGCTCGCGATCCGCGCGCTCCTGCAGGCGCGCCCGCGCGAGCTGCGCGGTGATGTCGGCATAGAAGACGTGCTCGCGGGCCTGATCGAGGCGGTTGACCGCCCCGGTCTCGCCGAGACGCTTGAACAGCTCGGACGCAGTGCGGGCCGCCGACTGGGCCTGGGTGAGAGCCGCCACCAGCTGACGCGACGCGACGGCGCGGTAATAGGTGCGGCGGGTTTCGCCGGCGAGGCGCAGGGTTTCCTCGGCCGCGCGCAGCTGCGCCTGGGTGAAACGCACCTCCGCTATCGCCCGGCGCTGTGGCAGGGTCGCGAGGCCGAGGATGTTGACCAGCAGCTGCCGTTCGATTTCCAGCGTGCCGCCGGAACTCACCAGCCGCGCCAACGACAGCGTTGGGCTGGGCGGCAAGCCGGCCTGCACGTACTGGATCTCGGCGATGCCGAGATCGTTGTAGGCGGCCTGCAATCCGCGATTGTTGAGCAGGGCGATCTGGACCGCCGCGTCGGCGGACAGCGCCGATCGCAGCAGCAGACGGACACGCTCATTGGCGCGCGCGACATCCTCGGGGCCGCGCAGCCGCGCCGTATCCTGACGCAGCTCGCGCGATGCGGTTTCGCGCGCGACGCCCAGCCCGCCGTCAGGGGAGTAGGTGGCACATCCGCCAAGTGCCAGAATCATCGCGCCACCGAGCGATCGGCGAATGGCGCGCGACAGCGCAGGAGCAGATGCGGGGAAGAGTTCCGTTGCCATGATCGTCACCGCACCTGGGAACCGGACGGAGCGACGTTCTGGTTGCTTCGGCGCCAGTCGGCAGGGCCTACGGGAC
>JAPUEF010000106.1 GCA_027492655.1 Alphaproteobacteria bacterium
GATTTTGTTGAACGGCGCGCCGGTCGGAATCGGCCGCCGCATGGACGGCTGGTTCGACATCTTCTGGGGCTTCGGTTGCTATGCCGTGCCGCTGGCGGTCGCGGAGCTTTACCTGTGTGCCGGATCACGGGGCGGGGTCGCGGCGAAAACCGCAACCGCCGCGCTCCTGTGGCTGATGGCGGCGCTGACCGCCGTGGGCATCGGCGGGGCGGTCGCCATCATGTGGTGGCCCTATCTCTAGGCCGGATATCTAGGCCGGGGCGGTTTCCTCGCGCCGCGCCGCCCCGACCGCTTGGAACAGGCGGGGGGCGATCGCGGTGACGAAGGCGGCGACGATGAAATACTGGATCGTCCGCGCCCACACTTTCTCCAGCCCGGCATTCATCAGCGCCGGTTCGAGCTGGGGCAGGGCGAGGAAGATCACGGCGATGCCCGCCGCTGCAGCGGCCAGGGCCACGATCCAGTTCTCGTGGCGGCGATAGCGGATGGTCCGCTGTTCCAGCAGGACGCCGCCCCACCAGCCCAGCAGCATGCCGCTGACCGCGAACTTGGTGCCCGGCCCGCCGGGCTCGGGCCAGGTGAACCAGAGCGCGGCGCAGAACGCGACGATGCCGGCCAGCTGGATGAAGGGGTTCAGCGCCCGCCAGCCGTCGAAGGCGGGCGAGAACAGCCAGTTGAGCAGCACCAGCGAAGCGATGCCGATGAGGGCGCCGCCCAGAACGTCCTCGACGTCATGGACGCCGAGATAGAGGCGGCTGAATGAAACGCCGATGGCGACGAGGATCGCCACCGGCCAGAACCAGCGCTGCTTCAGCTCCACCGCCAGCCAAAGCCACATGGCGAAGGCGACCTGAGCATGGCCGCTGGGAAAGCCGTAGGATTTGTCCACCCGGCCATCGAGAGCGAAAATCTCGCCCGGCGGACGCGCATCGTCGAAAATGTCTTTCAGAAGCCCGTTGGTGACGCCGGTGAAGATGACCACCATGGCGATCCGGGTGGCGGCATTCTTGTCGATCAGCCAATAAACGATGGGCAGAATCGCGATGAAGAACTGGGGGTAGCCAAGCCAGGTGAAGGCGTTGGCGATATGGGTGGCCGTTTCGGAGCGCAGCGGCAGAACCCACGAAATATCGTGCAGAAAATCATTCACCGGAAATATCCCCCTTTAGCCGTCTCCAGCGCGCTTCTTTTGCGGCGGCGTTGGCGGCATGCTGATAGAAAGAAACAAGATCACAAACCGCTCCGGCGCAAGACCGGGCGGCAGGAGCAAGTTTCAGGCGCATGTCCCGGCTGATTTCCGCACTTTCGGCGCGCGACGCCAAATTCCAGGCGAATGCCGCCCATAATGCGGGTCTGGCGGCCGAGTTGCGCGAGCGGCTGGCGCTGGCCGCGCTGGGCGGCGACGAGCGTTCGCGCAAGCGTCACCTCGATCGCGGGAAGCTGCTGCCGCGCGAGCGGGTGCGCCGCCTGCTCGACCCCGGATCGCCGTTTCTGGAGCTGTCGCCGCTGGCCGCCTGGGGCATGTATGAGGGCGACATCCATGGCGCCTCCATCATCACCGGCATCGGCCGGGTGGAGGGGCGACTGTGTATGATCGTCTGCAACGATGCGACGATCAAAGGCGGTACCTACTACCCCGTCACCGTGAAGAAGCATCTGAGGGCGCAGGAGATCGCGCGCGAGAACCGGCTGCCCTGCATCTATCTGGTGGACAGCGGCGGCGCGAACCTGCCCAACCAGGCCGAAATCTTCCCGGACCGCGACCATTTCGGACGCATCTTCTTCAACCAGGCGAACATGTCGTCGGAGGGCATTCCGCAGCTCGCCGTGGTGATGGGCTCGTGCACAGCGGGCGGGGCCTATGTGCCGGCCATGTCGGACGAGACGGTGATCGTGCGCAATCAGGGCACGATCTTTCTGGGTGGCCCGCCGCTGGTGAAGGCGGCGACCGGCGAAATCGTCTCGGCGGAGGATCTGGGCGGCGCGGACGTGCACAGTCGCGAAAGCGGCGTCACCGATCACTACGCCCATAACGACGACCACGCGCTCGCCATGGCGCGGCGGATCACGCGGCATCTGGGGAATGCGCCGGCTCCGGCCATTCCCTTCGCCCCGGCCCGCGCGCCGCTTTACGATCCGGCCGAGCTGGACGGCATCGTGCCGCAATCGCTCAGCGTTCAGTTCGATGCGCGCGAAGTGATCGCCCGCATTGTCGATGGCTCGGAGCTGGACGAGTTCAAGAAACTCTACGGGACCACGCTCGTCACCGGCTTCGCCCATATCGAGGGGATACCCGTCGGCATCGTCGCCAATAACGGCATCCTGTTTTCGGAATCGGCGCAGAAGGCGGCGCATTTCATCGAACTGTGCTGCCAGCGCGGCATTCCGCTGGTCTTCCTGCAGAACATCACTGGCTTCATGGTCGGGCGGCAGTTCGAGGCGGGCGGCATCGCCAAGGACGGCGCCAAGATGGTGACGGCGGTGGCGACGGCGAAGGTGCCGAAGATCACGCTGATCATGGGCGGTTCGTTCGGTGCGGGCAATTACGGCATGTGCGGCCGCGCCTATTCTCCGCGCTTCATGTTCGCCTGGCCGAACGCCCGCATTTCGGTGATGGGCGGCGAGCAGGCGGCAAGCGTTCTGGCGACCGTGCGCCG
>JAPUEF010000107.1 GCA_027492655.1 Alphaproteobacteria bacterium
TGGCGCTCAGCGCGATCTATACGTTCGATTTCGACGCCGGGTCGCTCGACCTCGCGGCGAACTATACCTGGCGCGACGAGACCTATCACTCGGTGTTCAACCGCGCCTACACCCGGACGCCGGCCTTCGACATGGTCGATCTGCGTGCGGTGTGGACGGCGGCGGACGACAGCTATCGGGTGATCGGCTTCGTGAAGAACGTGTTCGACGAGGTCGGCTACGACAACGCCGAAGGCACGCAGTACGATCCGACCTTCTCGCCCGCTCTCGCGGTGTCGCAGACCTATGGCCTGATGCCGCCACGGACATTCGGCGTCCAGGTTCAGTTCAGGTTCAACTGAGCGTTGCAGGAGCGAGCATGAGCGGGCGGCTTGGCCTCGGCACGAAGGCGATCTACGGCTCCGGCACGATCGCCTTCGGGGTGAAAGATCAGGGTTTCGCGATCCTGCTCATGCTTTTCTACAATCAGGTGGTCGGCCTTCGGGCCGATCTCGTCGGCGCGGCGATTATGATCGCCATGGTGGTCGATGCGGTGATCGATCCGCTGCTGGGCCAGTATTCCGACGATTTCCGCTCGCGCTGGGGGCGGCGGCATCCCTTCATGTATGCGGCGATCATTCCGGTCGCCGTGTCGTATTTCTTCCTGTGGAATCCGCCCGACTGGTCGAACGAGGCGCTGTTCGCCTATCTCGTCGTCACCGCGATCCTCGTGCGCGTTTCGATCAGCCTTTACGAAATTCCCTCGACCGCGCTGCTGGCCGAGTTCTCTAACGATTATGACGAGCGCACCAAACTGGTCGCCTGGCGCTATTTCTTCGGCGTGCTGGGCGGGCTGGTGATGATGATCCTGACGTTCAACGTGTTCTTCGTGCCGTCGGACGCCTATCCGGTGGGGCAGCTCAATCCCGGCGGGTACTGGCTTTACGCGCTTGTCGCAGCCGGCGTCATGGCATTGGCGATGCTGTTTTCGGCGCTGGGCACCCATAAGCGGATCGCCGCCATTCAGCTGCCGCCGGTGGAGAAGCGCGCGACGATGGGCGAGACGCTGCGCCACATGCGGGGCGTGCTGTTTCACCCGACTTATCTGGCGGTCATTCTGTTCAGCCTGTTCGCCTCGATGTCGTCGGGGCTCAACGCCTCGCTGGGCATCTATTTCACCACGTATTTCTGGGAGCTTTCGGCCAGCCAGATCGCCGATCTGACGTCGAGCGCGCTGATCGGAATCATTCTGGCCTTCGCGGTCGCGCTGCCTTTGTCGTCGCGGCTGGGCAAGAAGAAGGCGGCGACGCTTCTGCTTTCGGTCGCGCTGATCATGGGGGCGACGCCGCTGCTGTGCCGTCTCGTCGGGATCGCGCCGGCGAACGGCGCCGAAGCGCTGTTGTCGATGCTGATGGCGATGCTGATCCTTTTCACCATGTCGACCATCGGCGCGTCGATCCTGGCGGTGTCGATGATCGCCGACATCACCGAACAGGTCCGTCTTTCCACCGGCAAGCGCGCCGAAGGGTTGCTGTTTTCGGTCGCCACGATGATCTCCAAGGCCGTTTCGGGCATGGGCGTCTTCGCCTCGGGCATCCTCCTGACGGTGGTGGCGTTCCCCGAAGGCGCGCTGCCGGGCCAGGTTCCGCAGGCGACGCTGAACAATCTGGCGACGATCTATATCTGTCTGACGATCGGCCTTTCGCTGATCGCGATCGTTTGCCTGTCGTTCTATCCCATCACGCGCGAGGCGCATGCGGATCTGCTGCGCCGTCTGGAAGGCGAGAATGCCTGACCGTCCGCGTCCGCCTTACAGTGAAAGGAAGCGGCCATGAGCAAGCTGCCCGCGAACTACAAGATCCGGCTGGAGCCTGAAGACGAGTTCACGCATCCGCCGGGCGAAGCCTCGAACTACAACGAGAGCATGTATTTCAACGTCTTCGATCCGTCGAAGATGGCGGGCGGCTGGTTCCGCATCGGCAATCGCCCGAACGAGGGCTATGCCGAGGTCAGCGTGTGCATCTATCTGCCCGATGGCCGCGTGGCGTTCACGTTCCAGCGGGCGCCGATCTCCGGCAATACCGAGATGAACGCGGGCGGGCTGAAGATCGAGGTGGTCGAGCCCTTCAAGCGGCTCAAGGTTTCATTCTCGGGCAAGGCGCTGCTTCTGGCGCGCCCCTTCGAAATGGCCGAGCCGCGTGCGGCCTATAAATCGAATCCGTCCGTCGATTGCACGGTGGCGCTGGAATACGAGGGCGTTTCGCCCATGTATGGCGGCGAGGCGGTGCTGGCGGATGGGTCGTCCCTGCCGGTCGATCCCGAAAAATCATTCGGCAAGGCGCATTACGAGCAGCATTGCGCCGCGCGAGGGAGCATCGCGGTCGGGGCAGAGTCCTTCGCGATTTCCGGTTTCGGGCTGCGCGACAAGTCGTGGGGGCCGCGCTACTGGCAGGCGATCGACTGGTATCGGTGGTGCCCGATGAATTTCGGGCGCGATTTCGGCATGATGCTGTCGGTGATCGGCGACGGGCAGGGCGGCGTTCGCCAGGGCGGGATGGTGTTCCGCGACGGCGCGTATGACCTGATCTCGGAATGCGCGATCGAAAGCGACTGGGACGAAAACGGGTATCAGACCGCGCTGCGGGCCAAGGTGAAAACCGAG
>JAPUEF010000108.1 GCA_027492655.1 Alphaproteobacteria bacterium
CTGCGATCTGGTGCAGGCGGAGCTGACGGCTGCCGGTGCGGCGGACGCTCTGTTGAAGCCGGACAGCGCAGCACGGTTCTGCTCGCTGCTGGTGAACAATGCCTCGGTCTTCAGCTTCGACCGGCCGGACAGCGTGACAGCGGCGGCGCTTCACGAGAATTATGCGGTGAACACGGTGGCACCGATGGTGCTGGCGCGAGCCTTCGCGGCGCAGTTGCCTGAGGATCGGCGCGGACTGATCGTCAACCTGCTGGACCAGAAGCTGTTCAATCTGAACCCGGATTTCTTCGCCTACACGCTGTCGAAAGCGGCGCTGGGGGCGGCGAACGTGATGCTGGCGCAGGCGCTGGCCCCGCGCATCCGGGTGAACGCCATCGCGCCGGGGATCACCCTGCCGAGCGCCGACCAGACCGAGGCGGAGTTCGCGGTCGCGCAGGCGACGCCGCCGCTGGGGCACGGCAGCGCGCCGGACGACCTGGTGGCGGCGCTGCGTTATCTCGTTTCGGCAGAAGCGATGACCGGGCAGACGCTGGTGGTCGATGGCGGGCAGAATCTCGTGCCGGCGGTGCGGGACGTGATGTTCACGGTGCGCGGCGAAGGGTGAGGTCAGCCGCCGGTCTCGGCCAGCGCCCAGGCGAGATAGGGCGCGTTGACGGTTTCGATCGGCAGGGTGAGGAAGCACGGCGTCGCGTAGGGGTGTAACGGTCTGGCGGCTTCGATGACGCGCTCGGCGAGCGACCGGCGTGTCTTGATGAGCATCGGGATTTCGCGCTGGACCTCTATGGCGCCGCCCCAGCGATAGACGGAGCGCATGGAAGCCATGATGTTGCAGCAGGCGGCGAGTCGGGCCTCGACGAGCGCGCGCGCCATCACTGCGGCGGCGGTCTCGTCGGGTAGCGTGGTATAGACGAAAGCGAGCGGGTCGGTGTCGGTCATGCGGGTTTCCAGAGTTTGCGGAGAGCATAACGCATGACCCTCGCTCCGGTGTCGGCATGACCGCCAAGCCGCCGCGCAAAGGCCTGGCGCATTGGCCCGCCCGTGGATCGGGTCTGGGTTTCAAAAGCTTTTTCGGAGAGACCGCCGGGCGCGCCGGCTTGTTTTCGCGGCCGCCCGCCTTTCCGCCGCGCGAGGCCGTGCCGCGCGGCGCGGGGCAGGGCGTTCTGGTCATCCCGGGATTTCTGACCGGCGACATGACGACAGGCCGTCTGCGGGCCTTCCTCACGCGCAGCGGCTATCGTGCGGAAGGCTGGCGGGGCGGAATCAATCTGGGGCCGCGCTCGAAGCCGATCCAGCGACTGAAGACCCGGGTGGAGAAGCTGGCGGAGCTGACCGGCGGGCCGGTGGTGCTTGCGGGCGTGAGCCTTGGCGGCGTCTTCGCGCGCGAGATCGCCAAGATGATGCCGGATCACGTGGCCGGCGTGGCGACGCTGTGCTCGCCCATCACATTGCCCGTGCCGACGCCGCTGGCCCCGCTGGTGACGGCCTTGCAGCGGACCTTCGACAAAGGGTTGGTCGAGAGCGCGCTGGGCGAGCCGGTGATGCCGAAGCAACCCATGCTCGTCATCTACAGCAAGAATGACGGCGTCGTGGACTGGCGGACCTGCGTGCCGCCCTTGCGCGCCAATCTGACGGCGCTGGAGATTCCGCGCGCCCGTCATATGACCATCGGGTCCAATCCCGAAGCGCAGGAGGCGCTGGGCATTTTCCTGGCCCGGATTCTTCCGCCACGGCATCTGCGCGATTTGCCGCCGCGATGAGATGACGCATCCGGGCGCGGAACGCCCGGCGTAGTGTGCCGCCGGAGCGGGATGAGGCGGGATGGCGATGCGGTTCTCGGTTTCCAAAGCGGTGCTGTACGGTGTGACCATGACGGTCGCACTGGCGATCGGCTTCGTCATTTCCGGCACGCTGCGGACCGAAGCGTCGCTGATCGGCGCGCTCGTCGGCGGCGTGCTGGCGGGCGCGATCTTCGGCTATATGATGCGCGAGACGACCGTGGACGTCGCCGGCGCGACGCCGCAATCGATCGAGGCGGCGGTGCGGGGGGCGTGGACGCTGAAAGCCTTCAAGGGCGTGGATGCCGGCGGCGGCGCGGTGCGCTACACGCGCGGCGTCGGGATTTTCGGCGATACGTTTCAGGTGACGCCGACCGCGACCGGCGTGACGCTGACGGGCGCTGCGAATATTATGAACGTCGTGAAGCGCAAAGCGGCGGGCCGCTGACGGCGCGCGCCGGAGGTCGTCGGAAGTCATGGACAAAATTCAAAACTGGGACGACGCGGTCGCGTGGTGGCGGTCGGCCCCGGACGATCAGAAGCTGACCGTCGTGGTCGTTTTCGCGCTGTGCGGTCTGATCGCCGCGCTCATCGCGAACGGCAAGGGGCGCAATCCGATCGTCTGGTTCGTCGTCGGGGTCGTCCTGCCCATCGTGGGGATCGTGATTGCGGCGGCGATGTCCAATCTGCGGCACCGCGCTGCGGCCGTCGCGCCGACCGTCGTGGTGCAGCAGCCGATCTAAACGCCTCCGGCTGCTAAGGCGCCGAATGGCGGATCGATCACCGACGAGATCCAGGATGCCAAGCGGATGCTGGACGATGGCACCATCACCCGCGACGAGTTCGAGAAGATCAAGGCCAAG
>JAPUEF010000109.1 GCA_027492655.1 Alphaproteobacteria bacterium
CAAGGCGGCCGCCGCCGCCCACGGACTGCCGCTGCATCGCTATCTCGGCGGTCCGATGGCCCGTACGCTGCCGGTGCCGATGATGAACGTCATCAACGGCGGCGCGCATGCCGATAACCCCATCGACTTCCAGGAATTCATGCTGATGCCCGCCGGCGCGCCGACCTTTGCGGAAGGCCTGCGCTGGGGCGCCGAAGTCTTCCATGCGCTCAAGAAGGAGCTGAAGGCCAAAGGCCACAACACCAATGTCGGCGACGAGGGCGGTTTCGCGCCCGACCTGAAATCGCCGGACGAGGCGCTGGCCTTCCTGATGGCGGCCATCGAGAAGGCCGGTTTCAAGCCTGGTTCGGACATCTATCTGGCGCTCGACGTCGCCTCGACCGAGTTCTTCAAGGACGGCAAATATCATCTGGAAGGCGAGGGCCGCGTCCTCACCTCGGCCGAGCTCGCCGCCTATTACGGCCAGCTCTGCGACCGCTATCCCATCATCTCCATCGAGGACGGCATGGCGGAAGACGATTGGGACGGCTGGGCGGGCCTCACCGCCGGCCTCGGCCGCAAGGTTCAGCTCGTCGGCGACGACCTCTTCGTGACGAACCCCAAACGCCTCGCCGACGGCATCGCCCGGGGCACGGCCAACGCCATCCTGGTGAAGGTCAACCAGATCGGCACGCTCACCGAAACGCTGGAGGCCGTCACCACGGCCCAGCGCGCCACCTATGGCGCCGTCATGTCGCACCGCTCCGGCGAGACCGAAGACAGCACCATCGCCGATCTCGCCGTCGCCACCAATTGCGGGCAGATCAAGACCGGCTCGCTCGCCCGCTCTGAGCGCACCGCGAAATACAACCAGCTTCTGCGTATCGAGCAGGAGCTGGGCGACAGCGCCGTCTATGCCGGCCGCGCCATCATCCGCGCCTGAAAGGATCGACGCGATGCGTTTGTTCATCACCGCGCTGGCCGCCGTTGCGCTCGCCGCGCCGGCCTTCGCAGCCGCCCCGCACCCGTGCGCCGACGACGCCAAAGCCAGGGCCGCCAGCCTCCTGAAATGGTACTGGAACACCGACACCGACAAGCTGGCCGATCAGCCCGGCGCGCCGGTCGATGGCGGCGACATGGCATGGGACATCAGGGACGAGGTCACGCAGCTCCCCGCCGTCAAGCCCTCGGGCTCGGGCGAGGCCTACGACGTTCTGGAAGTCTACGCCTATGTCTACAAGGCCACCTTCCGCATCCATCTGCTCTATGCGCAGGTGCCGGGCGAGTGCGTTTTGAACGGCGCGGAAATCCTCGGCGAGTAAACCGATAGCTAACACGCCGTTAACCGGCGTCCGGGTCTAATCGGCGGCGTAGCCCAAGCAGACGGAACGCCATGCGCCGCCGGATGACCCTCAAACGCTTCGCCCGCGGCATGATCGTGCCGGGCGTCTGCATCGCGTTGATCTCCTATTTCTCGTGGCACGCCGTTTACGGCGAGTATGGCGCGTTCAAGCTGACGCGCCTCGATGAACGCCTGGCCATCCGCACCGCAGAGCTCGATCAGGTCAGCGCCGAGCGCGCGAAGCTGGAACGCCGCGTTCACCTGATGCAGCCGGGCCGTGTCGATCCCGATATGCTCGACGAGCAGTCGCGCGCATCGCTGGGCTATTCCCAGCCCGACGAACTGACCATCTATCTCAACGACGCGACGCGCTAAGCATCTTCCGGTAAGCCTGCGCGCCGCTTCGTGAAACGATCATGCGAAGTGCGCTGACAGTCTGTCAGTCCACCGGCTTGGCGTGACAGTCCAAGAGCTTACGGGCTAAAACCGATCCGACGCGCTCAACTCGCCCGGATCGACATGGCCAATCAAGCAGCGACCGCCACCCCGAACGCCGAACGACTGCTTCAGTTCTACAAGGACATGCTGCTGATCCGCCGCTTTGAAGAGCGGGCGGGCCAGCTCTACGGCATGGGTCTGATCGGCGGCTTCTGCCACCTCTATATCGGCCAGGAGGCCGTCGTCGTCGGCATGCAAGCCGCCATCGGCCCAGGCGATCAGGTGATCACCGCCTATCGGGATCACGGCCACCTGCTGGCGGCAGGCATGGAAGCGAACGGCGTCATGGCAGAGCTGACGGGCAGGGCAGGCGGCTATTCGCGCGGCAAGGGCGGTTCGATGCACATGTTCAGCCGCGAGAAGAACTTCTACGGCGGCCACGGCATCGTCGGCGCGCAGGTGCCGCTCGGCACCGGCCTTGCCTTCTCGAACAAATATCGCGGCACCACGAATGTCAGCCTCACCTATTTCGGCGACGGCGCGGCCAATCAAGGCCAGGTCTATGAAAGCTTCAACATGGCTGCCGTGTGGAAGCTGCCGGTCGTCTATGTGATCGAGAACAACCAGTATGCAATGGGCACGGCGATCACGCGCTCGACCTCCGAGACCCATCTCCACAAGCGCGGCGTCAGCTTCAACATCCCCGGCGAGGAAGTCGACGGCATGGATGTCGAGGCGGTGTTCGCCGCCGGGCAGAAGGCCGTCGCGCATTGCCGCGCGGGTGAAGGCCCGTACATCCTGGAGATGAAAACCTATCGCTATCGCGGCCACTCGATGTCCGACCCCGCGAAATAC
>JAPUEF010000110.1 GCA_027492655.1 Alphaproteobacteria bacterium
TCTCCATCAACGCCTTCGCCTTGGCCTCTTCGGCCGGGTCGCGTAGCTGCTGATAGGCATAGGGCGCCGGCGGCAGGCGGTCCTGCGCAATGCCGGGCGCCGCGAACAGCGCGATCAGGCCAAGAAGGACGAGCCGCAGCTTCACTTCATCGCCTCCAGCTTGGCCATGATTTCCGGCACCTGGTCGGCCAGGATCACGCCCTGGATCTGCTCGCGGATTATGCCCTTGCCGTCGATCAGGCAGGTCTCGGGAACCCCCGACGAGCCCAGCGCGATCTGAACACTGCTCTGCATGTCCGATCCGATCCGGTCGAAAGGATTGCCGACCTCCTGCAGGAACTGCGCGACATCCTCCGGCCTGTCGCGGATCGCGATGCCGTCGATCGGCACGCCCGCGGCCTTCAGCGCTTCGAGCTGCGGCGCTTCGGCCCGGCAGGGGATGCACCAGCTTGCAAAGACATTCACCAGCCGCGGCCGCCCGTCGGCAAGCTGGCTGCTCTTGAGCCCGGGCACGCCCGCGGTCGCAGGCGGCAGGTCGAACAGCGGCATCGGCTTGTTGATCCATTGCGACTGGATCAGCGTCTCGGCCGGCACCGTCAGGCGATAGATGAAGGCGCCGAACAGCAGCCCCATGATCGCCAGCGGCACGAACAGGACCCAGCGGTTCCTCATGCGAAGCGCTCCTGCGCTTTGCGCGCGCGGCGTGCGCGCCAGATTTCAAGCAACTGCGCGCGGCCCAGCATCGACAGCGCGGCCCCGATCGCGATCAGCGCGCCGCCCAGCCATATCCACCACACCAGCGGCTTCCACCACAGGCGAAGCTGGTAGCGGTCGGCGGAACTGCCGTCCGCGCTCGGCACCGGCTGGCCGAGGACGGCGTAAAGCTGGCCGCCCGGCCGCGTCAGCAGCGCCGCTTCGTTGGTCTCGGTCGGCGCGGTTCCCATCAGTCCGGGGAAAGTCCGCGCCTCCGGGTGCAGCGTGAACGACGCGCCCGACGGCGTCGTCGCGATCAGCGTGCCGCGGATCGCGGTATAGTTCGGCCCCGCGATCGGCGAAACGCCGGTGAACTTCACGGTGAAATCATCGACCTTCACCGTCTCGCCCGGCGCCGCGGCGACCAGCCGTTCCTTGATGAAGGCGCTTTCGGCGGCCATCCCCGCCAGCGCGACCGCCACACCGAAATGCGCGATCACCATGCCCCAGGTCGGCAAAGGCGTCCGGCGCAGGTTGCGCTTCCACAACGGCGCCAGGCTGGCGACCGCGACGATGCCGGCGACGGTCATGCCGAGCAGCGGCAGCACGCCGACCTTGCCCCCGAACAGGACGAGCCCGAACAGCACCGCCGCACCGGCAAGAATTGCCGCCGGCAGGCGCGTCCACAGCTTCTTGCCGTCATCCTTGCGCCAGCTCAGCAGGGGGCCCGCGACCATCACCAGGCAAAGGATCAGCGCGAGCGGCCCCGCGACCTTGTTGTAATAGGGCGGCCCGACCGAAATCTTCTCGCCCATCGCCTCGGCGATGATCGGATAGAGCGTGCCGAGCAGCACGAGCGCGAGGATGGTCGTCAGCAACAGATTGTTGATCACCAGCGATCCCTCGCGGCTCATCAGCGCGAATTTCTTGCCCTCGGCCACGCTTCCGGCGCGAAAGGCGAACAGGGTCAGCGCGCCGCCGATATAGACCGCCATCAGCACCAGCAGAAAGGTGCCGCGCTCCGGATCGACCGCAAAGCTGTGGACGCTGGTCAGCAGGCCCGAACGAACGATGAAGGTGCCCACCATCGACATCGAAAAGGCGATCACCGCGAGCATCACCGTCCAGGCGCGCAGGGCGTTGCGCGTCGCCGTCACGCTCACCGAATGGAGCAGCGCGGCGCCCGCCAGCCAGGGAATCAGCGATACGTTCTCGACCGGATCCCAAAACCACCAGCCACCCCAGCCGAGCTCGTAATAGGCCCAATAGCTGCCGGCGGTGATGCCCAGCGTCAGGAAGATCCAGCTTCCCAGCACCCAAGGCCGCATCGCGCGGGCGAAAGCGGGGCCGATCTCGCGCGTGATCAGCGCGCCGACCGCGAAGCTGAAAGCGACCGAAATCCCGACATAGCCGACGTAAAGCGTCGGCGGATGAAAGGCGAGCCCGGGGTCTTGCAGCAGCGGGTTGAGCCCCTGCCCGTCGGGCGGCGCGACCGGCAAGCGGTTGAACGGGTTCGACGAAAAGAGAAGGAACGCAAAGAAACCAAGGCTAAGCGCCGCATGCGCGTCAAGCGTCGCTACCAGCGTGTCGTTGCGCAGGCGACGTTCGAAGAGCGCGACGAGCGCGCCCGACACGCCCAGGATCGTCAGCCACAACAGCATTGATCCTTCATGGTTGCCCCATGCGCCGGCGACCTTGAACAGCATCGGTTTCAGGCTGTGGCTGTTGCGCGCGACAAGCTCGACCGACATGTCCGACCGCACGAACAGCATGATCAACAGGCCAAAGGCGGCGGCGGTCAGCACCCCCTGCGCGACGCTTGCCGGACGGACCAGCGCGGCAAGATCATTGTTACCCGTGCGGATATAGACGATCCCCGCGACCAGCGACAGGCACGCAAGCGCCGCCGCGATCCAGAGCA
>JAPUEF010000111.1 GCA_027492655.1 Alphaproteobacteria bacterium
TCCTTGATGCCGGGAATTTGCTCTTTCAGCGAGGCGATTTCCGCCTTGGTCTCGGCGATCTGCTGGCTGGTCTGCTGCACCGCCTCGCCCGTGGCGACGATCTTCTCCTCCGCACCGCGCAGCAGGAAATACCCCCCCGTCGCGACCGCCGCGAGCAGCAGCGCCACCAGAGCCACGGTCGAAAGCGTGCGGCGATCCCGCGCCTCGCCCTTGGACAGAACGCCGGCGACGTTGTCGGCCTGCCCCATCATTTCGGTCTTCAGCTGGTTCGAGCCATAGCCGTCGAGCCGTTCGATCCTCAGCTTCGGGCCGCTGGGACCGGAAAGCTGGACGTCGGCGACGCGCGGCAGATCCTGTCCATCGAGGACCGGACGCCCGTTCATAAAGACGGGCTTCTCCTGATTGATGATGAATTTGTAGCCGCCATACTCCTTGCGCAGGCCGAAATGCTGGCGGCTGACCACCGTAAGGTCTTCCGGGAACGGAATATCGGCGTCGAGCCCGCGCCCGAAGCGCACCTCGTCCTTGTCGTCTTCGATGTCGATGTCGCGGCCGGCGAATGCGCCGTTGGTGTAGCGGATTTTCAAAGGCATGAACTGATGTCCCCGGACAAGCGGCGATTTTAGGACGCCGGAACCGGGGCGGCCAAGCGCAAGCCGTCGCCTGCGTCAGCGCGCCTCATGCTGGCGGCGCGGCGTCGTTCAGGCGGAGCTGCATGAAAACCAGCGTCAGCCAGCGCCCGAACTTCGCGGCGGTCTGGGGCATGCGGCCCGTTTCCTCGAAGCCGAGCGCCCGGTGGAGCGCCAGCGACGCGGCGTTGTCGGCATCGATGCCGCCGACCATCACATGCAGGCCCGCTGAGGCGGCATGTTCGATCAGCGCCTGCATCAGCATGCGCCCGACGCCGCGACGCTGAGCTTCAGGCGCGACATAGACGGAATGTTCCACCGTCAGCCGATAACCCGGAAAGGCGCGAAACGCGCCATACGACCCGAAGCCTGCGACACCCCCGCCGTCTTCGGCCACCAGAACCGGAAAGCCGGCCTCGCGGCGCACCCGCATCCAGAGCGCCCGGCCTTCGCGGTCGGCTTCCTCCGTGCTGAACACCGCCGTGGTATGGCGAACGGCATGGTTGAAGATGGCGACGATGGCTGCAAGGTCGTCGTCGGTGGCGTCGCGCACGATCATGGCGCGCGAGCATCCGCGCCGCCGCCGCAAAAGCAAGAGCCCGAAAAGACAAGAGGCCCGGCGTTTCCGCCGGGCCTCTCCAGAAGTTCAGCGCCTTGGGCTTACTGGGCCGGGTGGCCGCGATAGACCCATATCTTCACCTTGCCCGGGCTTGCCGCCTTGGGCTGCGGCGGAGCGGCCGGCGTCGTGCCGTCCGTCGGCGCTGCGGGAGCCGGCTCGGTCGCCGGCGAGGTCAGGTCCGTCACGACGGCGTAAAGCTTGCCGACGCGCTCGCGGCCCGAGACCACGAACGAATACGGCGTCAGGTTCACGCCGGCGTCGAGATACTGGATCGTGCCATCCGGCAGGACTTCGTACAGCGACGTCTGGATGATGCGCTTGTCGAGCGACGCGCCGGCGATGACATAGATGCCGGGCTCGGTGATCTCGATTTCCGCACCCGCGCCGAGGCGGTTTTCCTGCCACGGAATCTGCGTGTCCATCGTGCCTTCGACTTCGGCGACCTTCGTGATGTTCTTCTGGTCGCCCATCTCCTGGCCGAACAGCTGAACGAGATCGGCGATGAAGACCTCAGGCGTCTTCGTCAGATCGTTCTCGGCCTTGTCGAACGAAGCGAGATAGTCGGGCATCAGCCCCTCGGCCTTACCTTCGGCGAGGTCGAGCAGCATGTCCGCGCGCTGCGCATAGTTCACCAGAGCACCCGAGGGCTGGCGCATCGTGCCGCCGTCCGGCGTCTGGTAGATGATGATGTTGCCGGCGTTCAGGAAGGCGACGACCTCGCCCTTGGTGTTGAACATCGGGCTGCCCGAAGCGCCGCCCGTGGCCGGCACCGAGTGCTGAACCAGCAGGTCGTGCTTGGGGTTTTCACGGCTGAGGAAGAACGTCGTCACGGAGGTGATGATGCCGGTCTGCGAGGTGGGCTCGGGACGCGCCGCATCCGTACCCTTCAGCTGCTCCATCGGATAGCCGATGAGGACCAGCTGCTCGCCGGCCTTCAGGTTCTCCATTTCCGCGCGCGAGGCGTAGGTCAGCGGCGGCCCAAGCTTTTCCTGATCGTCCACATACAGCAGCGCCACGTCGAAGCCGGGCACGAACTCCATGCGCGCCGCCGACAGGGTCTGCGCCTTGACGAAGTACTTCTCCTGCCAGGCGTTGAAGGCGTCATAGCCCGGGTGCTTCTGCACGCGGGTGACGGTCAGCGTCGTGTAGTCGGGGCCTTTGGGCTGCGTGGCGACCAGCTTCGCGCCCGCAAGGCGCGGGTCGGAGTTGATGTCGGCCATGATGTCGGCGACGTGGCTGTTGGTGGCCAGCGCCTTGGTGCCGTCGGGAAGCTGCACGACCGAGGCGGTGCCGCCGCCCATCCGCGTGCCGGACGGCAACTGGATGGAGACGAGATAGACCGACTCCTTGTTCTTTTCGATGATCGCCGCGAGATTGGCCGGGCTCGCGCCCGCCGCCGCGGCGGCCTGCGCCTTGATCTCGGGCAGATCCTTGGAGATCGAAACGATCTGTTCCTTGATGGTAGCGACATCGCCGCCCAGCGTGCCGACATCGTCCTGCAGGTTCTTGGCGATGAAATAACCGCCTGCGCCCAGCACGGCGACCAGCGCCGCGATGCCGGCGACGAGGCCAAGCGTGCGGTTGCCGCGGGTCGAAGTGTCGCGGACGACTTCCGTCAGATCCTTCTGGGGCTTCAGAATCTCGGTCTTGATCTGGTTCGAGGGGCCGCCTTCGGTGCGCTCGATGCGCAGCTTGGGGCCGGTCGGGCCGGAGAGCTGAATTTCGGCCGATTTCGGCAGATCCTGGTCATCATAGACGGGGCGGCCGTTCAGGAAGACCGGCTTTTCGCGGTTGATGACGAACTTGTAGCCGCCCAGCTCGCGGCGCAGCGCGAAATGATCGCGGCTGACGATGGCCATGTCCTCGGGAAAGCCAACATCGCAATCGATCCCGCGGCCGAATTTCACTTCATCCTTGGTGTCGTCGACGGTTACTTCCCGGCCCGGATAGGGCTGGCCCAAAAACTTGATGACGAGGCCCATACTTGACTCCCCAAAATGGCCGGCGCTCCCCCGAGCCGGCGGCCATTTAACACGGGGGCGCGCGGATGTGCAGCCCGCTTTTCAGCCTTCCGGGCGCTAACCTTGCCGGATGGGGGCCTTATAGACCCGGACCCGGACCTTGCCGGCCGCCGGAGCCCCCTGCCCGGCCGCGCTGGCGATGTCGATCACCGCCCACAACACCTTGGGAAGCTTCGCCTCGGCGTTGTTGAGCACGGCATGGCTGACATAGGCGTAGTTCGGCCCCGCCCCGACGATCTTCTGGGCCGCATCCAGCAGCGCCACGGTGATCGGACGCCCATCGGCCGACATGGCGACCACCAGATAAACCATGCCCGGCTCCAGCGTCAGTTCGCGGGCGCCATAACGGCCGCCCTGGGTGCCGGGCAGCGCCTGGTCCATCGCGATCTCGATGTCCGAAACCTCGGTCGCCGCCTTGGCGTCGCCGGCCACGCCGGCCGCGAACAGCGTCGTGATGTCCGCGATATAGTCCTCGGGCGACTTGGCGTAGCGCTTCTCGGCCTCCGCCATCTGCTGGCGATAGAGGTCCAGTTTGCCCGCCGCGCTGCCGTCCAGCATGTCGAGCAGCAGATCGGCGCGCATCGCATAATTCACCAGCGCGGCGCTGGGCATGCGTGCGCCGGTCGAGGAGACGTCGGCGATGTTGCCCGCATTGAGGAAGCCCACCACCTCGCCCTTGGCGTTGAACATCGGACTGCCCGATGCGCCGCCGGTCGCCGGCACCGAATGCTGGATCAGCTGATCGTCCTCGTCGCTGCCGCGATAGAGATAGAAGGTCGTCATCGAGGTGACGATGCCGGTCTGCGAAGTCGGCTCTGGCCGCGCCTTGTCGGTGCCGCGCAGGCCTTCCGCCGGATAGCCGACCAGCAGCAGCGGATCGCCCGTGCGCAACGCCTTCATCCTGTCGCGGCTGGCATAGGTCAGCGGCGTCGCCAGTTTCTCGGGCTCGGCCACGAACAGCAGTCCGACATCGTAGCCATTGATCGGCTCGATACGCTGATTGGCGCGCGCCGCGCTCAAGGCCGTCATCTTCATCGTCCAGGCGTCGTGCATCTCGTAGGCCGGGTGCATTTCGGCCCGCACCACCTCCAGCGCCGGATATTCCGGCCCCTTGGGTTGGACGACAAAGACTTTCATGCCCGCCATGGCGGGATCGCGGGCCGCCTTGATCGCCATTTCCGCGACATGCGCATTGGTGGCCAACGCTTTGGAGCCGTCGGGCAGCTGCACCACCGAAGCGGTGCCCGTGCTCGTCACCAGCCCGGACGGCAGGCGCAGCTGCACCTGATAGACGCTCTCTTTGTTCTTCGCGACGATGGCCGCCATGTCGATCCGCCCGGCGGCGGCGGCCGACGTTTTGGCGAGCTGATCGGCGATCGAGGGGATTTCGGCGCGCACGCCGGCGATGTCGCGGCCCAGCATGAAATAGCCGCCCGCCGCCGCCAGCGCCGCCAGCGCGACGACGCCCAGCCAGGCCGCCAGCCTGCGACCGCCCGATTTCGCATCGGCCGCGACGTCGCCGATATCCTGCCCGCGCTTGAGAACCTGCGTTCTGGCGAGGTTAGAGCCCGCTTCGCCCACCTGTTCGATCCGCAGGCGCGGCCCGCCCGGTCCCGACAACTGGATTTCGGTGATCGCGTCCAGTTCCTCCCCGTCCAGCACCGGACGGCCGCGCACGAAGACCGGTAGCTCGCGCGAGACGACGAACTTGAACGTCCCGACTTCGCGCCTCAGCCGGAAATGGTCGCGGCTGACGATGTCCAGCTCCATCGGGAAGCCGACATCGGCGCTCGTCGCGCGGCCGAATTTCACTTCGTCCTGTTCGTCGGGGATGACGATCTCGCGGCCGGCATAGGGCTGCGAGACATATTTGATGACGAGGGCCATGCTCTGCTCCGGTCTTCGTCAGCTGCCGCCGGCCGGTTCGGCCTGATAGACATAGACCGTCACCGTGCCGGGCTGGACTGCGGTCGGCCCCATCGACGACACGTCCAGCACGGCGAACAGAACCTGCGGCAGCTTTACCTGCCGGTTGTCCCACATCAGGAACGAGACATAGCTGGTATTCGGACCGCCCAGCACGATCTTCTGCTGGTCGTCGAGGCCGATCAGCGCGACCGGGCGCTGATCCTCCGAGATCGCCACGATCAGATAGGCGAGGTTCGGCTCAAGTTTCAGCATCCGTCCGGCATAGAGCGTGTGCGCCTCGCCCGGCAGCTTCTGATCGACCGTGATATCCAGCGTCGAGACCTGCTTCACGGCCTGCGGATTGCCGGCCTGAAGCCCGAAAATGCCGACCAGATCGGCGATCACCTGGTCCGGCGACTTGGTGAGCCGGGCTTCGGCCTCCTGCATCTCCTTCAGATAGCCGGGCATCTTGGCGTCGGCGAGGCCTTCCGCCAGATCCAGCACCAGATCGGCGCGCTGGCCGTAATTGACCAGCGCCGCGCTGGTCATGCGCGCCCCGTCCTTGGCGACGTCGGCGACGTTCACGGCGTTGATCAGCGCCACCACTTCGCCGTCGGCGTTGAACATCGGACTGCCCGAAGCGCCGCCCGCCGCCGGCACCGAATGCTGCACCAGAAGATCGTCGTCGGGATTGGCGTTGTAGAGATAGAAGGTGGTCATCGAGGTGACGATGCCGGCCTGCGAGGTCGGCTCCGGCCGCTTGGCGTCGGTGCCGCGCAGGCCCTCGCCGGCATACCCGACCAGCACCAGCGGATCGCCTGTGCGCAGCGCCTTGATCTTCTCGCGGCTGGCATATGTCAGCGGCTCGCCCAGCTTCGAGGGATCGGCCACGTACATCAGCGCGACGTCATAGCCAAGCATCGGCTTCACGTCCTGCGCCGCCTGGGCGACGACCTTGCGCATGATGCGGTTGATGGCTTCGTTGAACGGCCCCCAGGCGGGATGGATTTTCACCGCCGTGACCTCAAGCTGGGGATAGTCCGGGGCCTTGGGCTGGACCACCATCACCTTCATGCCGGCATTGGCCGGGTTGGTCTTCAGCTCGGCGAACATCTCGGCGACATGGGCGTTGGTCGCCAGCGCCTTGGTGCCGTCGGGCAGCAGGATGACCGAGGCCGTGCCGGTGCCGACCACCGTGCCGGTCGGCAGCTGCAGCTGCACCTGATAGACGCTCTCCTTGTTCTTCGCGATGATCGAGGCGACATCCACGCGGCCCGCTGCGGCCGCGTTGGCGTTGGCCAGCTGATCGGCGATCGATGGGATTTCGGCCTTCAGCGTCGCGAGATCCTGCCGCAGCAGGAAATAGCCGCCGGCCACCGCCGCAACCAGCAGCGTCACCGCCCCCAGCCAGTTCGCAAGGCGGCGGCGGCTCCTGGCCGAGCTTTCGGCGAAATCGCCGATATCCTGCCCGCCCTTCAGAACGCGCGTCTTGGGAATATTCGACGCAGCGGCGTCCAGACGCTCGATGCGCAGGCGCGGGCCTGTCGGACCGGAGAGCTGGATTTCACTCACCTTGTCCAGTTCCTCGCCGTCCAGCAAAGCCCGGCCCCGGCTATAGACGGGATGGTCGCGCGAGATCACGAATTTATAGCCGCCCAGCTCCTTCTTCAGACGGAAATGGTCGCGGCTCACGATGTCCAGCTCCGCCGGGAAGCCGATTTCGGCGTCGCTGGCGCGGCCGAAGCGGATTTCCTCAACGTCGTCGCCGATCGTGACCTCATCCCCGGCATAGGGCTGGGACACATATTTGATGACGAGCGCCATGCGGCTTCCCCTGTTCGCTGCGCCGGCAGATTGGCCTCTCCCGCCCCGGCAGGCGATGCGACAATGAGACCCCGGGGACCGGCTTTCCACTGTCCGAATAGGGGAGGCCGACGCCCCTTGCTGGACTTGCGGCGGCCCCGCCGTCATTTTCACGCCGATGGACGCATCCGGCCCCGACATCATCCTCGATCAGGTCCGCCGCCTCGTCGCCATTCCGGCCGAGGCGGCGCCCGAAGGCGTGATCTTTTACTGCGCCCGTATGCTCGACGGCATGTGCGCCGGCCTCGTCGCCCGCATCGGCCAGCGCCCCTCGGCCAACATCTTCTCCAACCTCGCCACCGTCGAGGCGCTGCGCCTCATCGACAACATCTCGAAGGAGCTGGCCCACACGCTGCGCCGCATGGGCAACGCCGTACGCCACAGCCTGGCCGATTCTTCGCTTGAGGACGTGAAGCTCGCCAAGGTGCTGACCCGCGAGCTGATCGACTGGTTCGAGGCGCTGGAGCCGGGGGCGCAGTTCGCCGCCCCCCGCGCCGCGCTCTGCGCCGAGATCGATGAAACCTGGGGCGTCGTCGCGGTGGTGAGCCTGCTCGCCGATGTCGAGGCCGGCGACGCGCATGCCGTCGAGGCGCTGCTGGAGCGCCGCGCCGACATTCTCGGCTCGCGCTTCCTGGCGACGCTGTGCGCCGAGGCGCTGATCGCCTGCGGGCGAGCCGCCGACGCCGAGGCGCTTCTGGACGCCTCCGCCGAAACCTTCGGCAGCGACCAGCGCCACCAGCAGCTTTCAGCGCTGGTGCTGTCGCGGACGGGCCGGCTGGAGCAGGCCGTAAAGGCCGCCGACGCGCTGCTGAAGCGCTATCCCGACGACGACGAAACCGCCGGCATCGCGGGCGGCATCTACAAGCGGCGCTGGGATCGCGACGCGGCGCAGATCGGCGCGCTGAAGAAGGCGCACGAGCTGTATCGCAAACAATGGGAGAAAGGGAAACGCATCAACGCCTATCTCGGCGTGAATGCGGCCTCCACCCTCGTCTATCTCGGCGACGTTCCGGGCGCCCGCGCCATCGCCGCCGAGGTCGTGACCGCCATGGCGAAGCGCGACGCGGCGCTGCTGACGGCGCATCTGACGCCGCAGGACGGCGGGCTTTCGGCTTATTACGACGAGGTCAGCCGCGCCGAGGCGATGCTGGTCTCGGGGGACGCGGCGGCGGCCCGCGCCGCTTACGACGCCGCCTTCGCGGCCTACCGCCAGTATTCAGGCACCATCAAGGGAGCGAAAGCGCAGGCGATGAAAGTCGCCGCGATGGCTGCGACGCCGGGCTTCGAGCCCTGGCCCTTCGCGGTCGGCGTCACCGGCCACCGTCCGCACAAGCTGAACGGCGCGGCGCTGGACCGCATCGCCGCCGATATCGGCGCGACCTTCGACCGCCTCGCGGCGGAAAACCCCGGCCGGCGCATGGTCTGCGTCACCTCGCTGGCCGAGGGAGCCGACACCATCGCGGCGGAGGAGGCGCTGAAGCGCGGCTGGCGGCTGGTCTCGCCTCTGCCCTTCCCGCCCGATCTTTATGCCCTCGATTTCGCCGAAGGTCCGCCGCGCGACACCTTCCGCGTACTGCTGTCGAAAGCAGAAACCTTCGTCTGCCGGCCCGACCGCGCCGACGATGTCGCCGGCTACCGCGCCGCCAGCATGGCGATGCTGGATCTCTCCGATGCGCTGGTCGCGATATGGGACGGGGCGCCGACCGATGCGCTGGGCGGCGCCTACGATACGCTCGCCCAGGCGCTGAAGCGCGGCATGAGCGCCACGCGGGTGGACGCCCGGGCCGAGCTGCCGCCCGGCCCGGCTTCCCTCACTTAGGCGCTTCGGCCGGCGCCTCGACCTGCGGCGTCGCTTCCGGTGCGGGCGCTGGCGTCGGCGCGGCGTCGCCGGGCTTCCAGCCGGCGATACGCTCGGCGATCGCCGCCACCTCCGCGCTCTTCCCCTGCCGGATCAGATAACGCGCGAACGACGCGCGGCGGGCGAAGAGATAGGTCGAACGAAGCCGCTCGGTCGTATCCACCAGACCTTCGATCTCAAGCTGACGGATCGCGATGCCGTAATAGTAGAGCGCCTCAAGCTCGTCGCGCTGCACCGTCCCGTCGCCATACTCATATTTCCGGCCCAGCGAAAACGCCGAACGGAACGAGCCTTTCTGCGCCGTCTCTTTCAGAAGATCGAACGCGGCCTTCGCATCCTGAGCGATCAGATCGCCGCCGCTGGGCAGCTTGACCCCGGCCTCCAGCGCTTCCGCAAGCTGATTGCCGGCATCGACCACGCCGAGCGCCCAGGCCTGGCGAACCAGATCGTAACCGCGCTTGAAATCGTCGTCCGTCGGCTCTCGCTGCACCAGAGTCAGCCAATAGCCCAGATAGTAGATCGCACCGGGATACTTCGCATCGATCGCGATCTGGACTTCCTTTTCGCCATCCTCGCGCTTCCCGCCGGCCAGCAGCGCACGCCCCAGCTGAAGATGCAGGCGCGGCTCCGAAGGGTTCGCCTCAAGCGCCCTGCGGCAGGCCGATTCCGCATCGGCTGCATTGATATCGGCTTCCCGAACCCCCGCCCGTGTGCGCTGGGGATCGGAGGAGAACGCCGCAAGACTGTCGCAGCCAGCCGCCCTCGGATCGAACTTGCGAAGCGCTGTGTCGGCCGGAAGGAAATTGTCGCTCCGATCCGTCACGGTCAGCGGCCGAGATACGGTGATCGGCGCCCACGCCATCATCTCCTTCAGCGCCTTGCCGTTATCGGCCTGAAGCTGCGCGTAGAGGATCGGTCCGGATGTGGGCGTGTTGGCACTGTTCGTCTCCGGCCACTTCCACAGATGCAGCCGGTAATCGTCGCCGCCCACCGCCAACGTCTTCCCGTCGGGGCTGAAGACGGCGGAACGGAACGGCTTGTCCGGCCCCTTGAACGTCAGAAGCTCCGCGCCGGTGCGGGCGTCCCAGACGCGCGCCGTGGAGTCGAACGAGGCCGACGAGATTCGCTGTCCGTCGGCGCTGAAGGCCGCCCACAGCGCGATATCCTCATGACCCGACAGCAGAAGCTCGGGCTCCCCCGTCGCGATATTGTAGACGCGGATCGTACGGTCGCTCGACGCCGTGACCAGACGAGTGGAATCCGGCGAGAAGTTCACCGAGTTGATCTGGCTCTTGTCCTCGCGGCGCTCGATCAGCAATTCGCCGGTCGAGAACTCCCACACAAAGACCCGCCCGTCCGACGAGCCGGTCGCGACCTTGGTGCCGTCGGGACTGACGGCAAGCGTGAAGAGCAGCGCGTTCGGGGCGTTGAAGGTGCGCACCTCGGTCGCGTCCGTCCCCGACATGTCGAAAACGCTGACGCCCGCATAGCGTGCGACGAGCGCGAACTTGCTGTCCGGCGTCGGCTCCACCCACTGGCCCGCGTAATTCTGCGGCAACTTGCCGATCACCCGGATCGGCGCGCCGGTCGAGATGCGCCACAGCCGCACGCGACCGAGATTGTCGGCGGTGAGGATGCCCGAGCCGTCCGGCACGAACGACGCATTGTTGATATTGGTCGCGCGCGGCAGCGGATCGTCAGCGCCCGGCAGGCTGAACGCGGGATGGCCGGACTGGGCGTCGGACAATACGACGCTCGCGCCGCCGCCCTCGTTCGCAGAGGTCAGCAGATACTGGCCATCGGGGCTCCACGCGACGGAATTGAGGTTCCATTCATGGACCTGGCGGGCGCTCACCGGCGACAAGGCTTCGACCGCATAGGTCACGACCGAGCCGTCATCGTAGTTCACCAGAACATACTGACCATCGGGGCTGAGACCGATGCCATTGACGATACGGGCTGAACGGAAAACCCTCAGCGTCGCACCCGAGGCGTAGTCCCACAGGCGCACCGTGTTGTCGCCGGCCGAGGAGAGAATGCGCCGACCGTCCGCCGACAGCGCGATATTGCGCACGTCGAAAGAGTGGCCGGTCAGCGTCCGCGTCGCGACGAAATCCGACGATGAGGCGATGTAGACATTCTTGCCGGCCGAATAGACGACCTCGCGCCCGTCCGGCGAATAGACGACCTTGTAGAGAATGTCGGAGCCGACGCTGATCTCCTTCTGATTGGCGCCGGCCGAGTCGAACATGTTGCCCCAGCCGGCGCCGATCAGAACGACCTGTCCGCCGTTCGGCGAAATCGTGACTTCGTCGATTGTCGAAGGATTGTCGGGATTGCCGTTCGCGATGTCCGCGCGGCGGCTGCCGGTCGAAACCTCCCAGATCGCGGCATGACCGCTGCGATCCGCCGTCACTGCGATCGACAGGTTTTCGGCGATCGCGACGTAGGAAATCTGGCTGGCATGCGCGGAGGCGACAGAGGAAATCGACTGGTCGGCCGTCTTGATGAAATGCACGCCGCCGGCTTCGTCGGCCGCGACGATCTCGCGGCCTTGCGGATCGATCGTCGCTTTCAGGACGTTTGCCGGAAACGTGAATGTCCCCAGGACTTCAAGCGTATCGGCGTTCAGAAGCTGCGCCGTCTTATCGTAGTAGGCGATGAAGAGATACTTGCCCGCCTTGTCGGTCGCCATGGAAGATACGTTCTCCCACAGCCCCCGCTCGGTGCCGAAGAACGTGTTCCACTGGATCAGACGATCGTCGGCGTAGGTGTAGGCGCTGGTCGCATCGGCGCCGAAAAAGACGTTCGCCACCTCGCCGTTCAGATCCGCCAGCACCGAGACGATGGTGTCCGTCGAAGCGGCATGCTGCAGCGCCGACAGCGAGGCCAGCGGCAGCTCGCGCCCGGTCTGCTCCGCGATGCGCACCGATTCCACCGCGAGCGCCAGCGCCAGCTCGGTATTGCCGGCCTTCGAGGCCGCATTCGCCTGCCCCGCGACAAGGCGCGCGCTGCCGATCTGCGTTTCCTTCAGCTGATCCTCGGCCTTGGATTCGGCTTTCTTCGCGCGGTCGCTTTCGCCCTGCGCGATCAGTGTCTGCTCCTGCGCGCGGTCGCTTTCCTGCTGGGCGAAGAAACCGAGCACGGCGGCGCCTGCCGCCAGCACGGCCATCACCGCCGCGATGCCGGTCATAATGCGGAACGAGCGGCGACGGCGGCTGTTCGCCGCCTTGGCGCTTTCGGCGATATAATCCTTCAGAGACTGCGGCAGTTCCTCGTCCCATTTGCGGACGAGATCCTTGCCCTCTTCCAGCGCCAGGCCTTCCAGAAGACGCGCCGACTTCTCGGCCGGCGGCGCGGCCCGCCACAGCGCCTCGTCTTCCTCCAGACGCGCCCGGGTCTCCAGATCGCGGCGGTCGCGGTTGATCTGCTCGCGCGCCCGCGCCCAGTGATTGATCAACGCCTCGTGCGCCACGCGCACCCGCGCCTCGCCGCCGTCGCCATCGGCGATCAGCAGACGGGCCGACGGATTCAGGAAGGCGTCGACCAGCGCCCGGCGGGGCGAGCCTTGCGGGAATGCGGTCAGCGGAGCCATCCGCGCCGTCGCGTTCTGGTCGCGGTCGCTGTCCACCGTCACCAGCGCCCGCAGGACGGACGGCAGCGCCGCCTGCACGTCGCCCGGCAGCACGGTCATGATCTCTTCGGCCCGCGTCGCGATCGCGCCCTTGATGCCGCCGAGCGCTTCATACGTGTCGTAGGTGAGGACGCCGCCTTTGCCCTTCTCGACATCGCTCTTGTAGAGCGCATCCAGCACGAATGAGACCAGCGGCAGCGAACCCGGATCGCGCGAGGCTTCCTCGGCGATCACCGCATCCAGGCCGATACGGGTTCCGGCATGATCCTCGAAGCTGAGGCCGGCGGCGGCGGCCGGGCGGCGGATCATCTCCGCCAGCTCCGCCTGGCTCGGCGGCAGCAGATCCATGCGCCCGGTGCCGTCGGCCAGCGCCACCAGCTCCGGCGAGGCGGCCGCGCGATGCCAGAAATCCGAACGCATCGAGCCGATCACCCAGACCATCCCGGTCCTGGTCAGCGAGCGGATCAGGCGCACGAAGCTGTTGCGTTCCTCGGTGCTGATGGAGGGGTCGGTGAAAATCTCCTCAAGCTGATCCAGCACCAGCGCCAGCCGCGCGTTCTCGTGCGCCATGATGCGCCCGTCGGCGCGCGCTTCATGGGTGATACGGCCGATCGCCGGCGCGAACACGAAGGACGGATCGTCGATCGAGCGGCGCAGCGCCGCTTCAAGCTGCTCGGTGCTGACGCCCGGCCCCAGCAGTTCGGGCAGGCCGATGCCGTCCTTCACCCGGTTCTCGGTCAGCGCGCGGGCGAGGCCGAGGAACAGGTTGCCGTCCGCATCGCCCGGCTTGAACACCACGCGCCGCCACAGCCCTGCGCCGTCGGCGACGCCGCGCGCGAACAGGTTCGGCAACAGACCGGCGCGCACCAGAGAGGATTTGCCCGAACCCGAAGCGCCCAGCACCAGCAGGAAGGCACGGCCTTCGGCGGCGTTGCGGACGATCTGCTCGACGGCCTTCAGCTGCGCCGCGCCACGTCCGAAAAAGATCGGCGCATGCTCGAAATCGTAGGACGAGAGGCCGCGGAACGGCGACTGCATCCACGTCGCGCGCACATCTGCGCCCGCCTCGATCCGGTCGCGCTCGATCCGGCTGCGGATCAGCTGGCGCAGATGCGCCTCCAGCATGTCGCCGAAATCTTCCAGATCGTCGAAGCCGTGATAGGCCGACAGGAAAACGCCGCCTGCCTGGAAATAGCGCGACCAGAAGGTCTCCAGCGCGTTCCACTGACCTTCCGCCATCGCTTTCTTGCCCGGATCGCGCAGCGAAATCTGCGGCTCGCGGTTGGAGCGATAGACCAGAAGGTCAGGCGCGCCCTTGGTGCGGTTAGCCGCCAGCGCGTCTTCGTACTCCCATTCGGTGCCCGTCACCGGCGTGCGGCCGTCGATGCCCTTGTACTCGCGCTTGCCCGACTTCTCCGGCAGCGGGGTACCCAGGCGCGACCACAGGATCAGCACCACGATGTCCGACTGGCTCGGCGGCTCGATCACGTCCTGGAAGTGGCCCGTGGCGAGCATCGCCTCGTGCTCCCACAGATAGGCCGTGATGTCGAAGAAGCGGGCGAATTCCTTCTTCAGGCTCTCCACCACCAGCGCGGCGCGGCGGCGCTCGGCGGAAACGTCGCCAGGCGACGAGATGAAGATACGCAACGGCTTCGGCATGTACGGCCCCAACACTACCCCGGGCGCAATCCGGCGCGGCCGGAAGGCCGGCGCGGAGACGCCCCGATGATCTTTGCCCAAGATAAGGGCTAAGTCTTTGAGGCGGCAACATGGCGCGAAAGGATGACAATCCGCCGCACCGGGCCTGGGACGCCATGACGCGCCTGCTCGCCGCCCTGCACGCGCTGGATGTCGCGGGGTTGGCTGCAACCTGCGCCCATGCCCGCCGGGCGGCGCGCCTTTGGGCCCTCAGCCGTGGTTTTTGAAGGCCGGGACGAACACCGCGCCGACCAGATCCAGCATCTGCGCCGCCATTTTCAGGGCGCGTTCGGTCCGCTCCGGCTCCGCTACGTCCTTCAGGGTCACCCCGTCATTCACCAGCTGGGCGAAACCATTGACGACCGAGATCGCGAGAAGGGTCGAGGGATTGGATTCCTTCTCGGGGTGCAGCGTCTTCCCAAGCACTGCGCTCATCGTCTCGATGAGGCCGGTCGTCATGCGGTCCACCACGGCGTGCAGCCGTTCATCGTTCCGGCTGACCAGATTCTGGTTCCAGCACATGCCTTCCAGCTTCGGATGGGCGATGTGATAGGCGATATGGGCAAGGCCGCAGGCCTTCAGCTGCGCCATCGGCTCCGGGCCGGCCGCGACCTTCGCCGCTTCCACCTGCTCGACACGCTCCGACATCACTTCGATGGCGAGTTCCGTCAGAAGGCCTGTTTTATCGCCGAAATGATGCGATGGCGCGCCATGGCTGACGCCCGCCCGCCGCGCCGCCTCGCGCAACGTAAAAGCGTCGGCGCCCTGCTCCTCGACGATCTCGCGCGCCGCCTGTAGCAGCGCCGCCCTCAGATCGCCATGGTGATAGGTTTTATCGACCGCCTCGGGCGACACGCTCATGCCCCTAACTCCCTGCCGCAAGCGCGCCGGCCGGAAGCCCCTCTGAAACGGGAGCCTTGTCGCGCGGCGCCAGCAACAGATAGCAGGCCGGCGTCACCAGACGCGAGAGCAGCGTCGAGGTGACGAGACCGCCGATGATCACGCAGGCCAGCGGCGAATAAAGCCCCGATCCCTGCACCGCCAGCGGCAGCATGCCGCCGATCGCCGTGATCGAGGTCAGCAGGATCGGCAGGAACCGCACCTCGCCGGCCTTCTCGATGGCCTCGCGCAAGGGCATGCCCTCGTCCCGCAGCTGGTTGGTGAAATCGACCAGCAGGATCGAGTTTTTGATCTCGATGCCGACCAGCGCGATCATCCCGATCATCGCCGTGAAGCTCAGCGTATAGCCGGAAACATAAAGTCCCAGAATCCCGCCAAGGACGCCCAGCGGAATGACGCTGGCGACGATCAGCGAGGCCTTGAACGAGCGGAATTCCAGGATCAGCACCGCGAAGATGCCGAAAATCGCCACCATCGCCGCGCTGCCCATTCCCGAAAACGACTTCGAGCTGGCCTCGGTTTCGCCGCCCGCCTTGATCTCATAGCCCGGCGGCAGCTGCAGCGCCTTCGCCCGCGCCATGATCTCGACCGTCAGGTTCGAGGTCAGGAAGCCCGATTGCGGATAGGCCGTCACCGTCGCCGACCGCAGGCGGTCGAAGCGGTCGATGCGCGCCGGGCTGGCGTCGAAGGTCAGGGTCGCGACCTGGGCCAACGGCGCGGCCGCGCCCGTGGCGGTCGGCACATAGATATCGTCCAGCACGTCGGGCGTGTGATGGTCGCCCAGCGGCAGGCGCATCGTGATGGGATAGGACTCGCCATCGGTGTCGAGATAGTCGCCGACGCTTTCGCCCGCCACGGCAAGGCGCACCATGCGGTCCACCGTGCCGGGCGCAATGCCCAGCAGCGCGGCCTTGCCCGCGTCCACCTCGACCTTCAGATCGGTACGGGTGGCGCGCGAGGGATTGTTGACGTCGCGCGTGCCGGGCACGGCGCGGATCAGATCCTCGATCTCGGCCGCGACCTTGCGCACGCCATCCACCGCCGGGCCGCGCACGCGGATCGCGATGGGGGCTTCCAGCGGCGGTCCGTTCTCCATCGACTTCACCAGGATCTTCGCGCCCGGATAGGTGTCGAACGCGGCGCGCCATTCATCCAGCATCTGCGGCGTGCGCGCCGGCTCATAGGCCTTCAGCATCACGAAAGCGTCTGCGATATTGCTCGCCAGCTCGCGCTGGTTGACGTTGTAATAGACGCGCGGGTTGCCGCGCCCGAGGCTCGACATCACGCTCTCGACCTCGGGGAATTTACGCAGCTCGCCCTCGACGAACGCCAGCGCCGCGTCGGTCTTGGCGGTCGATGCGCCTTCGGGGAGCTCGATCTGGATCATCACGATGCGCGAATCCGCCAGCGGGAACAGGCTGAAGCCGATGCGCGGCACCAGCATCAGCGTGCCGGCGAACAGGGCCAGCGCGATCAGGCAGGTGATCAGCGGACGCGCCAGCGCCCGGTGCAGCAGCGGGCGATAGATCGTGTGGATGCCGCCCATCAGCGTACGCAGCAGCCAGTTGCCCTCTTCGTGCTTTTCCTCCTTCAGCACCCGGCTGGCGACGAACGGGATGATGGTCAGCGACACGAACAGCGAGGCGGCGACGGTCAGCAGCACGGCGACCGGCAGCGAACGGGTGAAAGCGCCTGCGCCTTCCGGCAGGAACAGAAGCGGCAGGAAAGCCAGCATCAGCGTCGCGGTGCAGCCCAGCACGGCCAGCGAAATCTGCTTCGTGCCTTCGATCGCCGCATCGACCGGCTTCTTGCCCATGCGCAGATGGCGCGCGATGTTTTCAACCACGACGATGCTGTCGTCCACCAGCAGGCCCAGCGACAGCACGAACCCCGAAATCGACAGCTGGTTCAGCGTGAAGCCGGCATGATCGAGCAGCCAGACGCCCAGCGCCAGCGACATCGGGATCGAGAACATCACCACCAGCGAGGCGCGGATGCCCAGCGGCAGCAAGGTCAGCAGCACCAGGCTGACGGCGATCAGGAAGTCGGTCGCCAGCTGGCCCAGCCGCTGATCCACCGCCTTGGTCTGGTCGAAGCCGGTGACGAGCTGCAGATCGCCGGGCAGCGTCGCCCTGAAGCTCTCGGCCTTCGCCATGATGCCGGTCTGCACGTCGAACACGTTCTGCCCGTCGCGCTGATTGGCGGTGATGAACACAGCCTTCGCGCCGTTGAAGCGCGTCGTATAGACATGCTCGTCCTCGCCCCACGACACGTCGCCGACATCGCGCACGCGCACGACATTCGCGCCTTCGGCGGCGACGATCGTATCGCCGACCTCGTCCAGATTGTCGTAGGCGCCGGTCGTCTTCAGATTGAAGCGCGCGCCGCCGGCCTGCACCGCACCGCCGGGAATTTCGGCGTTCTCGCCCTGGATCGCGCGGCTCACCTGATCGATGGTGACGCCCAGGCGGCTCATGCGCGCGAGATCCAGCGCCACGCGCACTTCCGCGTTCGGCACGCCCCAGATCTCCACCTTACGCACGCCGTGCACGCCCTCAAGCAGGTCTTTCAGATCGCGCGCCCGGTCGGTCAACTCGCGATACGAGACATCGCCCACCAGCGCGAACTGCACGATATTGGTGAGGCCCGGCTGGCCCTTCCGGATGCTGACGCTGCGCACCGCGTCGGGCAGCTCGGGCCGCAAACGGTTCATCTCGCGGATGATCTCGTCGTATTTGCGGTCCATGTCGGGCAGGCCCCACGAGAACTGCACGTTGACCACCGCGACGCCGTTGGTCGTCGTCGACTTGATCTCCTCCACATCGTCCAGCTCGTTGAACGCGTCTTCGATCTTGTCCGTGACCAGCTTCTCCACCTCGGCCGCCTCCATGCCGGGGGCGATGGTGATGACGGTGAAGAAAGGCGCGTCGAAGGTCGGGTCTTCGGTGCGCGGCACCGACAGGAAGGCGTTCAGTCCAAGCGCCGCGAACATCAAGGTCACGACCAGCGTGAACTGCCAGTTGCGCACGGCGAAGCCGGCGATGTTCATGGGCCTACTCCGCGCTGACGGTGGCGACGGCCACCTTCTCGCCATCGGTGAGGTATCCCGCGCCGTCGATCACCACCTGATCGCCGTCCTTGAGGCCCGCGGTCACGGCGACCATCGCGCCCGATATACGGCCCGTGGCGATGCGCGTGCGCCGGGCCGCGCCTGAAGCGTCGACCACGAAGACCATCGCTTCGTTGCCATGGCCTTCCAGAATGGCGTCGATCGGCACCGCCAGATTGGCGCTGGCCTGCACCGCCGGCTTGATCGCGGCGCGGCCGACAAGCCCGCTCTTCAGCGGCGCGTCGGTTTCGGCCAGCCGCATCTTGATCTGGAACGTGCCGGTGCGCGCATCGGCGTCCGCGCCGATCTCGCTGACCGTGGCGGCGAAGCTCTTGCCCGGAAAGGCGTCGAACGTCACCGTCGCCGCATCGCCCATGGCGACGCGCAACGCATCGCGGTCGGCCAGGCCCGCCGCCAGCACGAAGCTCTCGCTCATATCCGACAGGGTCAGCACCGGCGCACCCGCCGCCACCACGCCGTTCGCCTCGACATTGCGGCGCATCACCACGCCATCGGCCGGCGCGACGATGGCGGCATAGCCTTTGTTCGAGCGCGCGGCCTGCGCCGCCGCACGGGTCGATTTCGCCTGCGCCTCGGCATCCTGCAGCGCGGCATCCGAGGCGAAACCGTTGGCGTGCAGTTTGCGCACCCGGGCCAGATCACGCGCCGCCTTGTCGGCGGCCTCCTGCGCCTGACGCAGCTGCGCATCCACATCGCGCGGGTCGAGTTCGGCCAGAACCTGACCCTTCTTTACCGCATCGCCCTCTTCCACATGGATCGCGGCGACGACGCCGGGCGTCTTGAAGGCGAGGACATAGGCCTTGTCCGGCTCGACCCGGCCGACGGTCCGGATTTCCGCCAGAAACGCCGCCGGTCCTGCCGTTGCAACCCGCACCGGCGCGGCGGCCTTCTCGCTCGCCGCCTCCGGCGTCGCCGCCGATCCGCCGCAGGCAGCCAAGGCGAGGCTCAAGGAAAGAACCGGAATTCCGGCAAAAAATGACGAACGGCGCACGGCGATCCCCACAACTAGACGCTGTCTAGATAAAGTTACCGGCCAATCTATGCGCTGTCTAGATAAATCTTTTCGCTGTCTAGATTAACCTTGCGCTCCAGGCGTGCCAACCGCCGCTCATTATCGGATTGTTGAACCCGCCGAAGTTACGCTCGGCCCGAAATCGCCATGCAAACCCCGCCTCTCCAGCCCGAAAGCCGCCGCGAGCGCCTCGACGCGCTTCAGGCCCTGCGCGCCATCGCGGCGCTGCTGGTCGTCTGCGATCACGCTCTCACCAACATGATCCTGAATGCCGGCGCGACCGCCGCGCCGCAGTTCGGATGGTTCCTGGGCGGGCTTGGCGTCTATGTCTTCTTCGCGATCAGCGGCTTCGTGATGATCTACGCTCATGGCCGCGATTTCGGCGTGCCGGGCGCGACGGGACGCTTCTATCTGCGCCGCATCGGACGGATCGTCCCCCTCTACTGGACCGTCACCATCCTCTACGCCCTGAAGCTGGCGCAGGAAGGGCGCGGCGGCGGTATCGGCGACACGCTGCTGTCCTTGTTTTTCATCCCCTATCAGGGTGCCGACGAATACGGCCACCCCGTGCTCGGCCAAGGCTGGACGCTCAACTACGAGATGATCTTCTACCTCGTCTTCGGCCTCGCGCTGACGATGCGGAACGGCATCTGGCTGATCTTCGCCGTATTCGGCGCGCTGACGGCCCTCGGCCTTACGGGCGTCTTCGGCGAAGGAAACCCGCTCGCCTTCTGGGCCCGCCCGGTCGTTCTCTACTTCCTCGCCGGTGTCGCCATCGGCCTCGTCCGCCGCCGCCTGCCGCCGCGCGGCCCGGACTTCCCCCGCGCGCTGACGCTGGCCTCGGCTGCCATCGGCATCGCCATCCTCACCGCCGCGCTCGCCGGACCAACCTCCGCCGCCGCGGTCGTCGCCACCGCCTTCGCCGCGATCGCCGGCGTCGGAGCCTGCGCCATCGCGCGCGAAAGCGCCGGCGGATCGCGGCTGCGCACCCTGGCGCGCCAGCTGGGCGATGCCTCCTATTCGATCTATCTCACCCACACCTTCGTGCTGGGACCGGCCTCGAAACTGGTCGGAGCCTGGCTGCCCGGCATGCCGGTCTGGCTGTTCATCGCGCTGATGCTGCCCGTCAGCGCGCTCGCCGGGATGATCGTCTATCGCCTCGTCGAGCGCCCGCTGACCCGAGGCTGGGCACTGCTGTT
>JAPUEF010000112.1 GCA_027492655.1 Alphaproteobacteria bacterium
CCGCTGGAAGGACGCCTATGCGGTGGCGGCCCGCGGCGGCCTGACCGATGGCGCCGATTTCGCGGAGTCGGAGTTCCTGGCGGGCTGGATGCAGCTGCGCTTCATCGGCGACAATGCCCGCGCGCTGGCCCATTTCGACCGGATCGCGCCGAACGTCTCGACCCCGATCAGCCTGTCGCGCGGCCATTACTGGACCGGCCGCGCCCGCGAAGCCGCCGGCGACAAGGCCGGCGCGGTGATGGAGTACAAGCTCGCCGCCAAGAACCCGGAAACCTATTACGGCCAGCTGGCGACGGCGGCGCTCTCCGACAACCCGGCCATCACCGTGGACATGTCGTCCTCGGTCAGCGAGCGCGGCATCTCGACCATGGAGCGTGACGAGCTGGTGCAGGTGATCGGGATGCTGAACGCGGTCGGCGATTCCACGCTGCTGCCCCGTTTCGTCGGGGCGCTGGGCGACCGCCTGCAGGCCCGTGAGGATTTTGAAACCGCCGCCGCGCTGCTGATGCAGATGAACCGCCCCGCCATGTCGGTGCGGGTCGCCAAGCGCGCGATGCAGAAAGACCTGCATGTCTTCCGTTATGCCTATCCGCTGGTGAAGCTGCCTGCCTATCGCGGACGCGGCGAAGCGCCCGACCCGGCCTTCGTCCTGGCGTTGATGCGCCAGGAGAGCGAGTTCGATCCCAACGCCCGCTCCAGCGCCGATGCGCGCGGCATCATGCAGATGCTGCCCGCGACGGCGAAACTGACCGCCAACCGGCACGGCCTTTCCTACGAACCGGGCCGTCTGCTGGGCGACTGGGAATACAACGCCACGCTGGGCATGGCGCATCTGCGCGACCTGCTGGACCAGTTCAACGGTTCGTACGTGCTCGTCGCCGTCGCCTATAACGCCGGTCCCGGCCGCGCCAGTCAGTGGATCAAGGAGTTCGGCGATCCACGCGATCCCAACGTCGATGTCGTCGACTGGATCGAGCGCATCCCCTTCTCCGAAACCCGCAACTACGTGATGCGTCTGATCGAGAACACCAGCGTCTATCGCGCCATGCTGGCGGGCGGCACCGCGCCGCTGGCGGTGGAAGCCGACCTCCTGCGCGGGTCTGGCCGCACCGATTACGAGCCCGGACGCCGCCTCTCGGCGGAGACGCTGAGATGAGCCTTTATTCGGAACGCCACGTCGCCGCGCCGGACGGCCTCCAGCTCTATGTCCGCGACTATGCCGGCGCGGACGGCGGTAAGACGCCGGTGCTGTGCCTCGCGGGGCTGACCCGCAACACACGCGACTTCGACGACATCGCGGCGCATATGGCGAGCGGTCGGCGGGTGATCGCCGCCGATATGCGCGGGCGCGGGCGATCCGGCTATGACCCGAAATGGGAGAATTATTCGATCCCCGTCGAGGCGGGCGACGTTTTGGCCATCCTGGCGGCGCTTCAGCTTCCCAAGGTCGTCGTGCTCGGCACCTCGCGCGGCGGGCTTCTGGCGAGCGTGCTTGCGGTGATGAAGCCCGACGTTCTGGGCGGCGTGATCCTCAACGATGTGGGGCCGGAGATCGATCCCAAAGGCATCGCGCGCATCGCCTCGTATGTCGGCGTCACGGTCGCCCCGCCCGAAACCTGGGACGACGCCGTCGCGCGGCTGAAGACGATCAACGGCACGCTGTTCGACATGCCCGACAGCGAATGGATGCGCATGGCGCGCGCCACCTATCGCGAAGATCAGGGCAAACCCGTGCTCGATTACGACATGAAGATCGGCGATGCGACGCGCGCGCAGATGGCGCAGCCGCAGGCATTCGATCCGTGGGCGTTGTTCGCGGCCTATGCGAACATTCCGCTTCTGGTCGTGCGCGGCGCGAATTCCGATCTGCTGGCGGCGGAAACGGTCGCCCGGATGCAGACGATGAAGCCCGACATGAAATCCGTCGATGTGCCGGGACGCGGCCACGCGCCCCTGCTGAACGAGCCGGATTCCATCGCCGCCATCGACGCTTTCCTCTCCGAAATCGGCTGATATGGAGCTGCCGTTCGAACAAGGCCGCCGGCGCCGCATCTATCTGATGCGTCACGCGCAGGCGGCCTATTTCGACGACAAAGGCGCGCGCGTCGCGGAGCCGCATGGCGTGCCGCTGACCCCGAAGGGACGCGGCGAGGCGCTGGCGATGGCCGACTGGCTGGCGCCCGTGAATTTCGATCGCGCCATCTGTTCCGGCCTTCCGCGCACGCTGGAAACCGCGACCATCGTTCTGTCGGGCCGCGAGATCGCTCTGGAGACCGCGCCGGAGCTGGCGGAGATCCGCGGCGCAGGCATGGACGAGCGCGCCCGTCTCAGCCCGGTCGACTACGCCTATTCCATGTTCCGTGCGGGCGAGCCGGGCGCGACATTCGCGGCAGGCGAGGCTTTCGCATCGTTCCGCGACCGGGTTCTGCCCGCCTTCATCGACATTCTCGAAGATAATGCGTGGACCAATCTTCTGCTGGTCTGCCACGGCGGCACCAACCGGGCGATCCTCACCTGGTTCCTGGGGCTCGGGCTCGATGCGTTCGGGCAGTTCGAACAGGATTCCTGCTGTCTCAATATTCTCGATTTCGACCAGATGAAGGGTTCCGGG